>JAEETX010000012.1 GCA_016286665.1 Oscillospiraceae bacterium | reverse complement strand
GGGCGTTGTTGAAGGCGCGGCTGATGCCGTAGTAGGTGTCCATGACGTACTTCTGCTCCACGTCGGCATAGGGATTGGCGTTGCCGTAATGGGGCACTTCGTTGATGATGCGCTGACGCAGGGGCTCGTAGCCCTCCCAGTTGGCCAGCAGGGCGTCCAGGAATTCCTTGCCGGAGACGATCTTCTTGTCGAAGACCATATACTTCAGGGCCGTCAGGCTGTCGCCCACGGTGGCCATGCCGGTGGCGGTGCCGCCGTAGGAGTTGTACTTCGCGCCGCCCTCGGACACGTCCTTGCCGGACTCCATGCAGCCGATGGTGGAGATGGAGAGGTTCGGGAAGGGGAACAGCCGGGCATATTCATGCTCGCAGTAGTTGTTCAGAGTGGCAATCCAGGTGAACATCCAGGTGGCCAGCTTCTCATAAGCCGCCTTGACCTCGTCCATGGACTTCATCTCATAGAGATAGCCGGAGCAGTATTCCTTGGGGGCCTGCTTCCCGTTCATGGGGTTGATGCCGTTGTTGATAGCCATGACCAGGACGATGGGCCAGTAGATGCCGTTGATGCCCATGGCGGAGCCGTTGGGAGCGGGATAGTCGTTGCCGGAGCCCACGATCTCCTGGCAGCCGATGAAGCTGTAATCCCGGGCGTCCTCCAGGGTGAAGCCCAGCTCCTTCTGGATGCCGGCGATGATGACGTCGTCGTTCTGCAGCAGCGGCAGGCCGCCCACGTTCATGCTGGTGGCGATGGCGCAGTCCCAGATCTCCTTGGGGGTGTTCTTGTCGGTACGCAGGGACACGGTGGGCTCATGGAGCTTGAGGCGGGCGATGGATTCCAGGACCATGTAGCTGACGGGGTTCACCGCGCACTCGCCGGTCTCGGGGATGCAGCCGCCGATGGTGGTATGCTGGCCGATGTGGCCGATGCCGGCGGTCTGGGCGCCCTTGCCGAAGCCGCCGCCGTAGAAGATGTTCAGCTTGAGGAAGAAAGCGTCCACCAGCTCCTGGGCGTATGCCTTGGTGATGGTGCCCTCCTCCAGTTCCTTTTTCAGGTAAGGCCAGACATACTGGTCGAAGCGGCCCATGCTGGTGACGCCGGGGCCGTTGTCCACCATGAGGAAGATATGGTAGAGCATGACCATCTGCAGGGCTTCAAAGAAATTCCGCGGGGTGTTGGTGCTGATCCAGTCCAGGCTGTCGGCCATGCGCAGATACTCGGCCTTCTTCTCGGGCCGGGTCTCGGCCTCCGCCTTCTCCCGGGCCTTGTCGGCATAGCGCTTGTTGAGGGTGATGGCCCCGTCGCAGGCGAGGACAGCGGCGGAATAGAACAGATATTTGCCCATATCGTTGCCCATCACGTTGCCCTTGTGGGCGTCGAGCCAATCCTGGGCCTGCTTGCGGATGTCGCCGTAGCCCCGCTTCAGGATGGTCTGGAAGCCGGGGGTCAGGTGTCCGGGAGGCATCAGCACGCCGAAGCCGCCGGGACGGCCGAAGGGCGCCGCCTCCAGCTGATATAGCTCCTGCGCGCCCTCGGGCAGCCACTGCTCGGCACGGACCATGGGGCCGGTGGGCATGTTCTTCTTCATATCCTCCCGGAATTCCTTCAGGTTTTCGGGAGAGATCGCCAGCTTCTGGTGGGAATACTCGTCGGTGTCGGGGGCGTGGTAGAGGCCGTCCTCCTGCATGATCCACTTATGCTCGACGTCCATCATGGCCCACATGGAGCCGCTGGAGGCGCCCCAGTTTTCGTTGCCCACGTCGCCCGCGAAGTATTCGTCCTCCACAATGTCGATGGGCATATGGGAGATGACATAGAGGGATTCCGCAGGCTTCTGCACCACGGGGGGATAGTTTTTATACTTGGCCTGGGCCTCTCTCTTGATGCGGGACTTCGCGGGGTCGGCAATGATGACCCGGTCCCGCACCTTGTCGCGCAGTCTGCCGATGCGCTCGGTGATAGGGCTGAACTGATACATTGCGATCTTCCTTTCCTTGTATGTGTAGTGTTTTAATTTCCAGGCTGGGTGACCGTGTGCAACGGTCATAGATACTGTTCTGCCAAATACAGAGTAGCACATCCCCACGCGTTTTTCAAGCGGGTTTTTGACACACGGCGCGGGCGGGGATCGCTCCCCGCCCGCGCCGCTCGTATCCGCATTATGAAAGGATTACGGCCTTTTCGCCGGAAGCCGGCCCGATCCTTTCAGTTCCTTCACCAGAGCGCATATCCGCTCCTCAGCCGCCCGGAAGCGCGGCTCCTC
Organism: Oscillospiraceae bacterium; assembly: GCA_016286665.1. Lineage (GTDB taxonomy): Bacteria > Bacillota > Clostridia > Oscillospirales > Oscillospiraceae > UBA1774. The sequence continues at coordinate 48,411 of JAEETX010000012.1, read as the reverse complement.
CCGCGCGAAGTCGAAGCTCGCCTCCCGAAGCTGCTCCGCCGTCTTTTCCAGGTGGATCGGCAGCAGCGGCACGCTCCGCCAATAGACGCGGAAAAGCTGCACATGCCGCAGCATGGGCAGGGGGCTGACGGGTTCCGTCATCATTTCCCGCTCCGCGGGCGTCAAGAGAGTGATCGCGTCCGTCTCCGGCGTCGTGCTTCCCTCCCGATGCCGCCTCTGCATCGCCGTTCGATAGCTGTTCGAGGCTTCGACCCGTCTGTGCTCCCATTCCGTCAGCTCCCGGTCGGCAAAGCGCCGGACATAAAGCTCCAGAGTCTCCAGGAGCAGCTCCCTGTCTTCCATTTCCGCAGCCAGGGCCAGCATCATGGTGAAAACCCCCGTCTCGCGTTCCCGGAAGGGACCCATCCCCGCACCGCCGGAGAACTTCTCCAGCAGTTCCATGCGGCAACGCTCGATTTCGAAGCGCTCGGCGTCGCTGACGGTCCACGCCTCTTCTCCCGGCAAAGGATCATATAGCAGCGGCTCTCCCGGCTCGTCGGGACCGGCGCGAAGGGGATTCCGCCGTCCCTTCGGCATCCGGAAGGCCAGATTTCCCAGACAGGAATCCAACTGGCACACCGCATCCAGGACCGCCCGCTCAAAGGTATAGAGAAAATCCTTTCCTACGGCGCAATTATACAGGGAGGCATAGTAGGGGTCGATCGTAAGTATATGAAGCTCCCGCAGCTTGTCCCTCTCCCGCAGGAGATAGTAGATTTCCGGCAGGACCGTCTCCGGCTGACGCCTGAGCCAGGGATCCTTGGAAGCGCGCAGAGCTTCCGCGGCGGCTTCCGCTTTCCGCAGCCATATCTCCGCCTGCGCGTCCTCTCCCCCGCTCCGCAGGATCCGCGCGTTCAGCAGAAGGGTCCTGGTCATCCGCTCCCGAAGCCCGTCCTCCTCCGGATGCAGCCGCAGCTGTTCTTCCATCAGGGCGACGGCTTCCTCCCGCTTCCCCGCCTGCTCCAATCGCAGCGCTTCCCCCTCGATGGCGTACCGTTCCTCCGCCGTCAGCGCGGCGGGGCGCAGGAGGGTGTCCACCGTCACGCCCAGGATGTCCGCCAGGGTGGTGAGCAGGGTGATTTCCGGGCAGCCCTCCCCCGTCTCCCAGCGGCTCACCGCCTGCCCCGTCAGGTGCAGCTTCTCCGCCAGGGCCTCCTGGGTCAGGCCCGCCGCCTTCCGCAGCCGCTTCAGGTTGCTCGCCAGTTCCATTGCGTTCAGCTCCTTTCAAATAAGAGCATAGCGGGCGCGTCCATCCAAGTCAACAAAGGAGTTTTTGCAAAAATCCAAGGATGCGTTGGATTTTCAGATTGTGGTGGGAATTTGGCCGGAGTTGTGCTATACTGTATGAAATCCATGAATGGAATCCTTGCTTACAGGAGGCGCGTATGGCTTCCACGAAGAAAAACTTTCTGAGCTTCTGGCTGTTCGGAAAGAGCGCCGCCGGTCTGTCCGGTGGCAAAAAGGCGCTGTTCCACCTCTGGAACTGGCTCCTGCCTATCCTGGCCGCCGCGGGCACGGGACTAGCGAGCCTTACCCTGGCATACGGGCGCTATGAACGGGCGGTATTCAACGGCTATTTCAGCCGCCCGCTGATCGCCCTGCTGAACCTTCTGCCGGTGATCGCGCTGTTTCTGATCCTCTACAGCGCCATCGGCCGGAGCTGGATCGCCCACCTGGCCGCTTCCCTGCTGGTGCTGGGCCTCAGCGCGGCGGACTATTTCATGCTCCTTTTCCGGGACGATACGCTGCTGTTCGCGGACATCATGGACGCGGCCACGGCCATGGGCGTGGTGGGAAACTATAACCTTGCCGTCGACAGGCGGCTGCTGGTATGCATCCTCTATCTTGTCATTTCCACGGTTTTTCTGGCGCTGTTCGTGCGGGGAAAGCCCCGGTGGCCGGTGCGCCTCAGCGTGGGGGTTCTGGTCCTGCTGTTCTGCGCTTTCCCCCTGCGGAAAACCTATCTCAGCAACAGCATCTACGAGCAGAAGACCCAGAATTTCGACCATGTGAACCGCTGGAGCGCCACGCAGGCCTATCTCTCCCGCGGCTTCCTCTATCCCTTCCTCCACAGCGTGGGGGAAGCCTTCCCCACCGCGCCCGACGGCTACAGCAGCGAAGCCGCGAAAAGCCTGCTGGCCCCCTATGCCGACGCGGACATCCCGGAGGGGCAGAAGGTGAACGTCGTCACCCTCATGCTGGAAGCCTTCAGCGACATGTCCTATTGGAACATCCCCGGCCTGAGCGAGGAGGTCTATGCCTCCTATCACGCTCTGGAGGCGGAGAGCGTCAGCGGCAAGCTGATGGACAACATCTTCGCCGGGGGCACCACCAACACGGAGCGCTGCTTCCTCACCGGCAGCGGTATCCTGGACAACTACCGCAAAAACGTCAACTCCTACGTCTGGTATTTCCGCAGCCAGGGCTACAAGACCGGGGGCAGCCACCCCTGCTACAACTGGTTCTACAACCGGCGGAACGTGAACAGCTATCTGGGCTTCGAGGACTATTATTTCCTGGAGGACCACTACGACGCGGTATCCGGCGGGGGCATCGCCTTTGACAACACCTTCTTCCCGGAGCTGACGCGGCTCTGCCTGGAGGACTTCAAAAACGGCCCTAGCTTCTCCTTCAACCTGAGCTATCAGGGTCACGGCCCCTATGACCTGGAGACCCTCTGGTTCGGGGAGTGGGTGGACCGGCTGGACTATTCGGAAACCAGCTGGATGATCATGAACAACTATTTCGGTTCCGTGAAGGACACCTCCGACCGGCTGGCGGAAATGGTGGACGCTTTCCGGGACTGCGGCGAGCCGGTGGTCCTGGTGGTCTTCGGGGACCACAAGCCTTGGTTCGGGGACGCCAACAGCGTCTATCACGAGCTGGGCATCAACATGAACACGGGCACGGAGGAGGGCTTCTACAACTACTACGGGACCCGCTGGCTCATCTGGGCCAACGACGAAGCCAAGGAGGCCCTGGGCAACGATTTCGTGGGCGAAGGGCCCGCCCTCAGCCCCAGCTTCCTCATGGATTACCTTTTCCGCCTCTGCGGCTGGAAGGGCAGCGCCTGGATGCAGTACACCGACACGGTCATGCGCGCCCTGCCGGTGCTCACCTCCAATGGGTTTTATGTGAGCTGGGACGGCGTCTTCACCACCGACCCCACCCCGGAGCAGGCAAAGATCATCTCCGATTTCCGCATCGCGGATTTCTGGTACCGGCGGCACTTCCTCTATGAGGACCTGACGAAATGACCGCAGCGGCGGCCTGCGCCTCCCTTCTCGGTCCGCTGCCGCCGGCCGGGCAGGAGGGCTGACGGCAGGCTCCCGGGCTTTGCCGGTGGCCTGGGCAAAGAGCATGGCTCCTGTGATGGGAAGGGATCCCGGAAACGGCAGATGGCAAGTCAAAATGACTTGCCATCTCAAGCTGTCGACAAAGTGTCGACAGCTTGCGCGCAAAATCAGAAATGCATTCTGATTTTGCAAGGATATTACGTGAGGGGGGGATTCCCGTCCCCCCTCACGGTTCCCCCATGCATGTCGAACCTCTGCCGATAGGTTTGTCTACAGTCTGAGATGGCAAGTCAAAGTGACTTGCCATCTATTTTGTTTACCTTTCTTTATCCCGCAAGGCTTTGCAAAACCTCCGCGTCGCTCTTGGACATTTTGCCGAAATAATGGTCATAGTAGATCGTCCGCTTGTCATAAGAGAAATAATAGGTGAATTGCCGGTCGGAGAACGTGAGATCGCCGTCGAAATCAAATTCCACCCGATCCAGCATATCATCGTTCTCCCAATACGAAATGCGGTCGATGATCCCTTTCAGCGTGTCGATGATCTCCATATCCCCTTCGTTCCTGCTGTCATAAGTAATGGTATCTTTGACCGTCGGCGGCGTCTGTTCCCTTGTGGGGCCGTCATAGAGCCGGACCGTCGCGGTCTGCACCGTTACCGGGTGACTTCCTTCCATCACCCGGACGATGCACTGCGCCTGATGCTCACCCCAGGCGGCCGTGATCACGGCTTTCCCCTGGGACCGCGCGGTCACGGTCCCGTCGGCGGCGACGGAAACCACCTCCGGGTCGTCGGAAACCCAGACCAGCTCCGAGGGAGCGATGTAGTGGGAGAGGGTCACCGGCAGGGTGTACCAGTCGCCGACGAACAGGGTGATGTCCTCCCGCTCCAGGCGAAGGCCCTCCTCCGGGTCGGCTGCGGAGCGCTCGTTTTCCAGGTTCAGGCGAACGATCCTCTGCTGCTCCTCCGTCAGGCACTTTTCCACGCACTCGTCATAGAGTGCGGGATCAAAGCGGTATTGCTTGTACATGAGCGACGCCAGCCCCTCGGCATAGGCACCGTCGGAATGGAGGAAGCCCAGGATGACATACAGGTTCCGCAGCCTTTGGTCGTTCACATAGTTCTCGGAGGCTCCATTGGTCCGGTCATAAAGGCTCCGGCCGTCGCTGATGCAGGCCTCTTTGCACTTTCTCCACAGGGCGTTCCAGGTTTCGGAGTCGAAGTCGATCAGCCGGTCGGCTTCCCCCCAGTCGATGAGGGGCAGGAGCATGAGGGCGTCTTCCCCGCCGACCTGCTCCGTGACCATCTTTTCCAGCAGCTCTTCCACATCCCAATCGTAGTTCAGATAGCCCCAGCCGCCATAGCCGGTGACGCCCGCCTGGGCGCACTCCCAGCCCTTGTTATAGCTTTTCTCCAGCACGACGAACCAGCGGAAGCACAGCCAGTCCGGGTGCTCCGTATCCCTGCCGGCGCCCTCGCCCAGCTGCCGCAGGAACGCCGCTTCATCCGCCGGGTCGCAGGCAAACTCCATGGTATAGACATACGTCTTATGTCCCGGCAGCAGGGATTCCGCGATATACTCGCTGCTGCGCACCTCCGCAGCTTCACAGCGGCAGGGGTCGCCCTCCGCTGCGGCGGTCAGCGCATCTGTGAAGGCGTACGCCCAGTCCAGACCGATGCCCTCCGGCGAGGAGGCGGGGGAAAACACGGAGACGTCCCGGGGGTCCAGCGCTTCCGCCCGGCCCAGGTACTTTTCCTTGAGCTCCATGGCCGCGGCGGTATAGGCGTTTCCGTATTTCTCCAGCATTTCCGGCGTGCCGTATTCCGTCAGGATCGTGTCGGTGTTGGTGGTGCAGATCTTCGTCCAATGCTGCCCGTCGTCCTTATCCTCCACGAACATCAGCAGATAGGGCTGCCCCGTGCTGCTCCACTCCGTGAGATACCCGTCCTCCATGGTCATGCCTCCCGCCAGCAGGATCTCCTGGTCCGGCGCGGGCAGGAAGCGGTATTCCACAAGATACAGGTTGACCGCCTCGTTTAGTCCGGCGGTGCCGGTATCGATCCGGGTGATGCCGGTGAGCTTCGCTTCATCGAACACATAGCCGCAGCCGTCTTCGTAGTAGTCCAGATCCTGCTGGGCGATCCGCATGGCGTATTGGAGCACCGGCTCCGGCACGTTCTGATCTCCCAGTTCCGATCTGAGCTCCGCGAAGCCCCGATCCCGATCCTCGATCACCCGCACATCGTCCGCGGGGGCCCAGCTTCCGTCCTCTCCCCTGAGAAACCGGACGGCAGCGGTATAGCGCTTCCCCATGGTGGGATAGAATACATCCGCGCTGACGCCGTCGGCATAGCGCACCACCGTCCCACCCTCCGGGCACAGCCGCCCCGTTCTCCGGCAGTAATTCTCCACCAGGGGATTCGCCATGTCCAGGAATACTTCGTCCGCGGGAGACGTGGACAAGGCGAAGTAGGCCCGGGCCTGGGCGTCGCAGGAAGTGTGGAGGCGCTCCACATATTTTGGGTTTTGATTGTTCAGGTCCTCGTCCGGCACACCGGCGGGGAATTTCCCCCGCAGATCGTCCCAATAGTAGGTGCCGTCCCGGGGAGTCCAGTATTCCAGCAGGGTGTATTCCCCTTCCGGGCTGACTCCAAAGGTCAGGGCCGAGGGGATATAGCTGCCGCCGACGACCCTGGGCGCGCCGTCCACCCGGTCGTATTCCTGGTAGAGGATCATGAGATAATAGGTCTCCGCCGTGGTCCCCCCGCTGCCGGGGGCGGATTCTTCGGCCACCAGGACATGGCTCTCGCAGGCAAATTCCCCGCTTTTGTAGTTCCCCCGGTTGAAATCCATGACGGCCCGGTGGATGGCCTCGTCGCCACTGGGAGTAGGTACGGAGGCGAAATAGTCCCCGTAGACGGCGGTGTATTCGTCGTACCAATTCAGCACGTCCAGGTCCACGCCGGTCCAGCCGCCCTCCGTCTTTTCCAGGCAGAAATACCGCCAGACATAGAAGCGCTGTTGTTCTTCGTTCCAGCCGCCGTTTCCCGCGCCTATGACCCCTGCGAACCGGTCCGGCTCCGCCGGGGCAAAGCCGATATGGGCCTGGAAAATGAAGGCTTCCCCGTCCTCCCGGATTTCCATGACGCGGGTATCCACGACCGCTTCATACGCCTTATAGGGGCTGTCCGGGCCAGCCTGGAGGAACTGACCGGCGTAGGCCCCCGCGTAATCCCTGGCGACGGTCTCATAGTCCATACTGTCGGAGGGCAGGAACAGGTTCGATGCGGGGATATCGGCTGCGGGTCCCTCCGTGGGCGTCGGGCCCGGCGCCGCTGTTGGCTCTGCGGAGGGCGCAGCCGTCGCGGGCGCTTCCGTGGGAGTTGCCGTGGGCTGCGTTTTCTCCGTCTTCCCCCCGGTGAAGGTGCAGCCTACGGCTACGGCGGCGGCCAGCAGGACGGCTGCCAGCGTAAGGATCGCCGTCCTGGGCTTCTTGACAAGGAGGCTGATCCTTTCCTTGATGCTGCCCTTGCTGCCGGTCATGGTGGTGGCGGTCACCAGGATCGCCGGGCGCTTCAGGCAGGTCATATAGAGGAGGGTGCGCCCATAGGCGGAGCGCTCCCCTTCTCCCAGGCGGCGTATGGTGGCTTCGTCGCAGGCCAGCTCGCAGTCCCGGCGGGAGAGGATGGCCGCCCACCACACCAGGGGGTTATACCAGTGGAGGATGAGGCAGACGCCCCGCAGGAGGCTCCACAGGTGGTCTGCATGCCGGTAGTGGGTCAGCTCATGCTCGATCACGTGCCGCAGCCGCGCCGGGTCCTCTGCCGCCTCCGGCGTCACATAGACGGCGGGGCGAATAAGGCCGAACAGGCAGGGGGTGTCCGCTTCCTCCGTGAGGTAGACCGGCAGGGTCTCCTCCCGCAGCAGCTTCCGGGTCTTCCGAAGGCGCAGGGCAAAGCGGAGATTAGAGCCAAACAGGCAGAGGGCCGCCGCGGCCATGCCCGCGATCCAGAGGCCAAGCAGGATTTCTATCCAGCCCTGGAGCTCATGGTAATCGAATTCGATAGAAAAGGTTTCTTCCTTCTGCTTCAGCTCCGCCCGATGCGCCTCATAAGCGTCCTGCTGCCGGGGCAGCTGGTAGGTGCTGCTCTCCGTCCCAGTTTTGATCGTTGCTTCGCGGCCCAGGTAGATCGTATCCCGCACGATCGCCGTCCCCAACCCATACGGGTCCGCAGATACCGCGCGTGCATACAGGCTGCGGGTCTCCTCCGGCAAGGCATTTGCAACGCTCACGGCGGTACTTCCGAAGCTGACGGGCACCAGCAGCCTTAGCAGCGCCAGGCCCCAGAGGGCGTATTGCAGCCGGAGGCCGATCTTTCCCTTCAGAAGCTGCCGCAGGAGGATCAGCACCGCCAGCAGCGCCGAGGAAGAAACGATCCATTCAATCATTCTGATCATCCGTTTTCACCTCCGCTTCCTTCAAAAGGGCATACAGCTCGTCGATCTCCCGCTGAGAGAGGGCCTGCTTTTGGCTGAGGGTGGAGACCATCATGCTCAGGCTGCCGTGGTAGACCCGACTGAGGAAGCTCTCCGTCTCTTTTAAGGCCGCCTCCTCCCGCCGCAGCAGCGGCCGGAAGGCCTTTACCGGGCCCGCCTGCACGCTTTCCACGGCCCCCTTGGCCTCCATCCGGCGCAGCAGGGTCAGGGTCGTGGAACGGTTCCAGCCGCAGCGCTGCTCCATGCGTTCGCTGAGCTCCCGCCCGGTGGCGGGCTCCCTGTCCCAAAGCGCTTCCATGACCTTCCATTCCGCTTCGCTGAGAGAAACATTCTCCTTCTCCATCCTGCGTCACGCTCCTGTTTACGTTTGTAACCTAACCGAAGGATAACATATCTGGTTACGTTTGTCAACAGGTAAACCGAAGAAAAGAGCCGCACCCGTTCGGGAGCGGCTCTTGTACTGCCATGGAGATTATTCCTTGTCCTCGTCCTTTTTCTCGATCTTGTTGCCGCAGCAGCAGGCGCCGTCGTCCTCGTCCTCGTCGCAGCACTCGTCGTCCTCGTCGAACTCGAACTCCAGCGTCTCGCCGCAGACGGGGCACTTGATGCTGTCGTAGCTCAGCACATCCTCATCCACGGTGATGGTCTTCTTGCATTTCGGGCAGGTGATCTCATAGAAGACGGGTTCGTCGTCCTCGTCATCGTCGTCGCAGCAGCAGCATTCATCGTCGTCGCAGCAGCACTCGTCGTCATCGTCGTCATCGCAGCAGGGGCAATCGTCGCACCAGTCCGCCACGGTCTCTTCCACGTCGGCCAGGTCGTCGCTCAGCTCGTCGATCTCCTCGGCCAGGTCCATGGCGTTCTCGTTCAGGTCCTCGATCTCGCGGGTAACGTCCCCCAGCAGGTCGATGATGACCTTCAGCAGCTTGCCCTCATTCGTATTCTCATCCAGCCGCATACCCTCGGCCAGGCCCTTGATATACGCGGCTTTTTCGGTGATCTTCATGTTATCCATTTTCTCCTCCTATGGTTCGGCGCAGCCGGAACCTCAGCCCTTGCTGCGCTCCAGGTATTCGCCGGTGCGGGTGTCGATCTTGATCTTGTCGCCGGGGTTGATGAACAGGGGCACCTTGACCTCGGCCCCGGTCTCCACGATGGCGGGCTTGGTCACGTTGGTGGCGGTGTCGCCCCGGAAGCCCGGGTCCGTCTCGGTGATCTCCAGCTCCACGAAGTTGGGGGGCTCCACACCGAAGACGCTGCCCTTGTAGGACATGACCTTGCAGACCATGTTTTCCTTCACGAACTTGAAGCCGTCGGGCAGCATGCTCTCGTCGATGGGCTCCAGCTCATAGGTCTCCTGATCCATGAAGTAATAGAGGTTGCCGTCGTTGTAGCTGTACTCCATATCCTTCCGGTCCACGTAGGCGTTTTCAAACTTTTCCGTGGGGTTGAAGGAGGTTTCGATGACGGCGCCGGTGATGACGTTCTTCATCTTCGTGCGAACAAAGGGGGAGCCCTTTCCCGGCTTTACATGCTGGAATTCCACCACCTGCATTACCTGTCCGTCCATTTCGAAAGTTACGCCGTTTCTGAATTCGCCTGCTGAAATCATTTGAAAGAGTCTCCTCTCCTGTAATATTGCATTCTTTCGGAATTTTACATTTTATTTTATAACGAAATCGGTAAAGATGCAAGCAGATTTCTCGCAAATCTGCATATTTCTTCCGGGGCTGCCATAGGATACCGGCAAGGCGGACGATCGGCGCCGCCTCGGAGGTGCATCATGCTTCTATATCTGGCCGCGGAAACGGCGGAAATGCCGGCGCTGGAAGCCGGACTTCGCGCCGCCTGTGTGGATTATCACTTTTCCCGCCCCTTTCCCGCCGCCCTTCCGGCGAAGCGGGACGGCGTCATGCTGCTGGGGGGCGATATCGACGCCCGGCGCGCTGCGGAGATCGCAGAGGAATGCCGCCGGCGGGAGCTGACCGCGGTGCTGGCCGGCTTCGGATACTGCCCCGCCCTGGAGACGGCGCGCTTCTGCGACGGCCTGCTGCGCCGGGGGATCACGCCCATCCTGACGGAACGCGCCTGGCGCAGCGGCTGCGGGGCGGAGCTGATGATCTCCACCGCCCTGTCCGGCGGGGACCTCCGTTCCCGGCTGGAGGAAGCCCTGGAGCGATGCCCGCAGCTCTGCCTTGACCTGGAGAAGCTTTGCCGCTCCTTCCCCCTGCCCTGTCCCGACGGCGAGGGCGAACCCCTTTCCCGCCAGGCGCTGCTGGCCTGTCTCCGCCGCGGCGCTAAACCCGCCTTTTCCGAAGAACTCATGTGCAAGGCCTTTCACGCCGAACTCAAGGGGGAAATGCGCTTCATCCTCTTTGACGACCGGGAGACGCTCTGCAAAAAGACAAGGCTGGCCGCCTCCCTGGGGATCGGGCGGGGCTTTCTGCTCTACCCGGAATGGAGCGCAGAGGATGCATTCGCTGCTGCGGCGGAGCCCGGAAAAATCCCGACCATCAAATGATGATCGGGATTTGATAATCTGGAATCAGTAATATCTCTTGTTCTTATTCTTGCGCGCAGCCTCGGACTTCTTGCGGCGCTTCACGCTGGGGCTCTGGTAGTATTCCTTCTTGCGCAGGTCCGCAAGGACGCCAGCCTTGGCGCAGCTCCTCTTGAATCTCTTGAGGGCGCTGTCCAGAGACTCGTTTTCCTTCACTCTGACTTCCGACATTCTTATCCCTCCCTCCGATGGGGCTTTAGCTTGGTTATTATAGCCTTATTCCTGCGGCTTGTCAAGTTTTTTCGGCTTCAGCACCAAATTTACCAGCTTGTTTTTCACGACGATGGACTTCACCAGCTCCATACCCTCCATCTGCTTTGCGATCTTGGGGTCCTTGAGGGCGGCGGCCACCACCGCGTCGTCGGGGCTGTCCGCCGGGAGCACGACGGTAGAGCGCAGCTTGCCGCCCACCTGGATGGCGATGGTCTTCTCCGCATCCGCCATCTTCGAAACGTCGTACTTCGGCCAGGGCTGCCGGCAGCAGAGGCCTTCCCCGCCGGTCATCTCCCAGAGCTCCTCCGCGATGTGGGGGGTGAAGGGGCTCAGCAGCTTCAGCAGCAGCTGATAATCCGCCTTGTTGAGGCCCTTGTCATAGAATTCGTTCACCAAGGTCATGAGGGCGGCGATGGCGGTGTTGAATTTCATGGCCTCGATATCCTCGGAGACCTTCTTGATCGTCCGGTGGATGGAGGCTTCGTTTTCCTTCGAATATGCGCTTCCGGGCGTGACCTTCTGCTCCAGGTTCCAGACCCGGTCCAGGAAGCGCTTGGAGCCCTTCACGGCGGTATCCTGCCAGGGGGCGGCCTTCTCGAAATCGCCGATGAACATGATGTAGAGGCGCAGGGTGTCCGCCCCGTACTGGTTGACGATATCGTTGGGGTTGACCACGTTGCCCAGGGATTTGGACATCTTCACGATGGGATGCTCCGCCATCTCCCCGTATTTCTCCGTGAGGTGCTTCTGGGCCCCCTCCTCGCTGCCGAATTCGGCGACCAGCTTTTCCTGCTCCGCCGGGTCCAGATTGGCGAAGTTCCGGGGATTCAGGCCCAGGATCATGCCGTGGCTGGTGCGCTTGGCATAAGGCTCGCTGGTGGGCACCACGCCGATATCATAGAGGAACTTGTGCCAGAAGCGGGAATAGAGCAGGTGCAGGGTAGTGTGCTCCATGCCGCCGTTGTACCAGTCCACCCGGTTCCAGTAGTCGATGGCGTCCTTCCCCACCAGGGCCTCCTTGTTATGGGGGTCCATGTAGCGGAGGAAATACCAGCTGGAGCCCGCCCACTGGGGCATGGTGTCCGTCTCATGCTCCGCGCTTCCGCCGCACTTGGGGCAAGTGCACTTCACCCAGTCCGTCATGTGGGCCAGGGGACTCTCCCCGGTGTCCGTGGGCTCATAGCTTTTCACATCCGGCAGCAGCAGGGGCAGGTCCTTTTCGTCCATGGGCACCCAGCCGCACTTGGGGCAATTGATGATGGGGATGGGCTCGCCCCAATAGCGCTGGCGGCTGAAGACCCAGTCCCGCAGCTTGAAGTTGACCTTCTCCCTGCCGATACCCTTTTCCTCCAGCCAGCGGATCATGGTGGGGATGGCCTCCTTGACGCTGAGGCCGTTGAGGAAGCCGGAATTGACCATTCGCGCGTTCTCGTCCTTGTCCACGAAGGCTTCCTTCGTCACGTCGCCGCCCTGCACCACCTCCACGATGGGCAGATCGAAGGCGTGGGCGAATTCCCAGTCCCGCTCGTCGTGGCCGGGCACGGCCATGATGGCGCCGGTGCCGTAGGTCGCCAGGACATAGTCGGAAATGAAGATGGGGATCTCTTCCCCCGTCACGGGATTGACGGCCGCCACGCCCTGCAGGCGGACACCGGTCTTTTCCTTGTTCATCTCCGTCCGCTCAAAATCGGACTTTCTCGCGGCCTCCTCCTGGTAGGCTTTGACCTCCGCCAGGTTCGTCAGCTTGTCCTCCCAGCGCTTGAGCAGCTCGTGCTCCGGGCTCATGACCATATAGGTAGCGCCGAACATGGTGTCGGGCCGGGTGGTGAAAATGAGCATCTCATCCCCGGCGGTGGTCTTGAAGGAGACCTCCGCACCGATGGAGCGGCCGATCCAGTTGCGCTGCTGGATCTTCACCCGCTCGATATAGTCCAGATCGTCCAGATCGTCGATCAGGCGCTGGGCGTATTTCGTGATGGCCAGCATCCACTGGCTCTTTTCGCGGCGCACCACGGGGCTGCCGCAGCGCTCGCAGACGCCGTTGACCACTTCCTCGTTGGCCAGGACGCACTTGCAGCTGGTGCACCAGTTGACGGGCATCTTCGTCTTGTAGGCAAGGCCCTTTTTGAACATCTGCAGGAAGATCCACTGGGTCCACTTATAGTATTCCGGGTCCGTGGTGTCCACCACCCGGTCCCAGTCGAAGGAGAAGCCCAGCATTTTCAGCTGGTCCGTGAAGCGCGCGATGTTGCGCTTCGTCACTTCCCGGGGATGGACGTGGTTCTTGATGGCGAAATTCTCCGTGGGCAGGCCGAAGGCGTCAAAGCCGATGGGAAACAGCACGTTATAGCCCTCCATCCGCCGCTTGCGGCTGACGATGTCCAGGGCGGTGTAGGGCCGGGGATGTCCCACGTGCAGCCCGTCGCCGGAGGGATAGGGAAACTCCACAAGGGCATAGAACTTGGGCTTATCGCCGCCGTTCACCGCCGCATTGACCTTCTGCTCCTCCCAAATCTTCTGCCATTTTTTCTCGATCTGATGGAATTCGTATTTCATCTTCTGACCAGCTTTCCTTAACCAGAATCAATCCGTGAGCAGCGCCGAGATATCCACCTGGGGCGCGTCGCTCCAAAGGCGCTCCAGATCATAGAACTGCCGCATTTCCTGCAGGAACAGGTGCACCACCACGCAGCCGAAATCCAGCAGCACCCAGCCGCCGGAGCGGTAGCCCTCGCTGCGCAGGGGGGGCTCCCCCAGCTCGCTGAGGAGCTTTCCCGTCTCGTCGGAAAGGGTCTTGATCTGGGTGGTGGAGCCGGCGGTGCAGATGACGAAATAATCCGCCAGCACGGAGACCTGGTCGGTCTTCAGCACCTTGATGTCTCTGGCCTTTTTGCTGTCCAGAGCCTTGACGATTTCTTCCATGACTTCCTTGGGCGTCAGCATGTTATTCTCCCCCATTCGTATCGCCGGTCTCTGCCGACTGCTCCGCCGGCGGGGCGTTTTCGCCCTCTCCGCCGCCGGAGGCGGTGCTTTCCTCGTCCTTCTGCTGGCTGGCCTGCCAGGCATTCAGCATCCGGATGTAATCTGACATGCGAAGGAAGGATTCGTCGCCGCCCTTCACTTCGCCGCTGGTGGAGCAGAGGGTGCCGTTTTCATCCCGGTAGATGAGCTCCAGCTCCTCCAGCGCGATGGGCTGATCGTAGGGATTCAGGTCCTCATTGAGCATCGCCAGCCATTCATCCAACAGGACCGTGCCGTAGCTGAAGCCGTAGATCATGACGCTGGGATCGGTGGGCATGGTGTGGAAATGGATATCCTCCATCTTCAGCTTCAGGATCTCCTTGGCAAACCATGTCATATTGCCCGTGCTCAGGTCCGTCTTCACGTATTCCTGGAAGATCTTGATGTAATCATCCAGATTGGTCACCAGGTTTTCCAGGCTCAGGCACTTTTTGAAAACGGTCTTCAGGAATTCCTGCTGGGTATTGATCCGGTCGATATCTCCATAGTTGGTGCCGTCGTTGTTCTGCCGCCAGCGCACGACCTTGATGGCGTCGTAGCCGTCGATATACTGCTCCCCGGCGCTGAAATGGATGTGCAGGTTCTGGGTGGGGTCGTCGTAGTTCATGTTGTGGGGCACATAGAAGGTGACGCCGCCGATGGTGTTCACCAGCTGGATGAAGCCGTTGATCCCCACGGATACATAACAGTCGATGGGGAAGCCGCACATGTCGGCGACGGCATCCCGCAGGCCGTCGAATCCCGCACGGGAATAGACGCCGCTGATCTTCTTCGTCTCCGCCTTTCTGGGGTCGGATTCCACATTGGCGCAGGTGTCCCGCGGGATGCTGACCACGTTCACCGTGCCCGCGTCCACATCGAAGACGCCCACCATGATGGTGTCCGTGTTGCCGCCCACCTGGTCCCGTCCCACCATCATGAAGGTGTAGACATTTTCACGGCGCATCCGCTCGGGGGGAAGCGTCTCCTCCGGCGTCGGCTCCGGCGTGGCTTCGCCGGGTCCCGGCGTCGCCGTGGGCCTCGCCGAGGGCGCTGCCGTGGGCTGCGCGGTGGGCTTTGCCGTAGGCTGCACGATCTCCGGCGGCTTTACCAGGCTTTTCCACAGGACCACGCCGCCGATCACCAGCAGAGCCAGGATCGCCAGCACGATGATGCGGCGGCGGCGCTTCTTTTTCTGATAGGCGGCGATGATCTCCTCGATCTCCGCCTCCTCCTCCGGCGTGCGGAAGACGATGGTCTTCTCCGTCGGTTCCCCGGCGTTCGCTTCCGCCTCCGGCGCTTCTGCGCCCGTCTCTGTGCCCGCCGCGGGGAACACGATGGTCTTATCCAGGCCCCCGTCGGGCTTTTCCGCAGCTTCAGGCGCTGCTTTCAGGTTTTTTTCGCCCTCCGCCGGGGCTTCCGCTTTGGACGGCGCAGCGGTCTCGATCCTTCGCGTTTCCCGGGAAACGGTTTCGTTCCTCAGCGTTTCCTCGGAAATCGTGTCGATCCGCTTTGTCTCCTCGGCTGCGGGCTCGGCCTTCCGTGTTTCCTGGGGGATCGTGTCGATCCGCTTCGTCTCCTCAGATACGGGCTCGGTCCTCCGCGTTTCCTGGGGGATCGTGTCGATCCGTTTTGTTTCCTCGGATACGGGCTCGGTCCTCCGCGTTTCCTGGGGGATCGGATCGATCCGTTTTGTTTCCTCGGATACGGGCTCGGTCTTCTGCGTTTCCTGGGGTACGGGCTTGGGCGCTTCCGCCGGCGGTTCCGGCGCCGGGGCCGGTTCCTGCCAAAGGGATGGACTTGTCTCCTCCGGAATCGGTGTTTTTTTCTGGTTCTTCTCCCGATTCCCGTGGCCGCCAAATAGCTTCATGAATCGACTTCTCCTCTGCAAAGAAAGGCGAGGGCCTCCCGCGTTGCGGGATGGGGGGTCCTGCCGTTTTCCTCCAAATGACGCAAGCTGCTTTCCAGCGCCCTGCGCAGGGCTTCGTCCAGATCGCTTTCCGCCAGGCGGCGGATCTCATCCACGCCGGGGGTGGTGCGATTCGGCTCGATATAATCCGCCAGCCAGATGATCTTCTCCAGCAGGCTCATGTCCGCACGGCCCGTGGTGTGCCAGCGGACGGCGCTCTCCACCTCCGGAGAAACGCCGAATTCCAGGGCGGCTGCCGCCGCTCCGGAAAAGGCATGAAGGGCCTCTTCATATTCCGGACGGTAAGAGAAATTTATATTACCACGTTTTTCGCAGTATTGCAATTGTTCTTCCACCGGCATTTTCTTGGTGATATCATGGAGGATCGCTGCGTTCTCCGCATCCAGGGTGTCCGCGCCCCAGCGTTCCGCCAGGTTGACGGCGGTTTCCCGGCAGCCCAGGACATGGGGGATGCGGGACTTCTTATACCAGGGCCTGGCCAGCTCCCACAGCGCGTCGGGCTCCGGCCGCACGTCATAGAGGCGGTTTTTCAGGATAAAGCGGTAAACCTCTTTCGGCAGCAGCGCGGCGCCCTTGCCCTTGCGCAGCAGTACGCGCAGGCTTGTGGAGCTGACCTCCAGGGGCTGCACCCCGATCCGCCGGATCGTCGTGCCGAATTCCCGGCGGTAGGCTTCGGCCAGGGCGTCGATGCGCTCCTCCTCCCCCGCTTTCCGGGGATAGGGGGCCACCCGCAGGGTCCGCATCAGCCAGTCCCCCCGGCGCCAGTCCGGCAGGGTCTCGAACATATCCGTGCCGCAGAGCATCCACAGCTCCCCTTCCGGGTCCTCGGTGCGCAGGGCTTCCACCGTGTCGGCGGTATAGCTCTTTCCCTTCCGCCGCAGCTCCCAGTCCAGCACCTGCAGGCCGGGAATGCCGTCAAAGGCCAGACGCGTCATTTCCAGCCGCTGCTCCCCCGTGGCGCCGCCCTCCGGCAGCTCCTTGTGGGGGGGGATCCCCGCGGGGATCAGATAGAGGGCGTCCAGCTCCAGCTCCTTTGCCGCCTCGGCGGCTGCCTGCACGTGGCCCAGGTGGGGCGGGTTGAAGGTGCCGCCCAGAAATCCGCGCCGCATCCCGTCAGGCCTTGGGCAGCCGGATCTTCGGCTCCGTGGGATGGGGGCGGTAGAGCACGAAACGGCTGCCGATGGACTGGACCCCCTCGGCGCCCGTGGCTTCCGCAATGGCCTGGCAGGCTTCGGCCGCGGTGAGCATGGAGGCTTCCAGCACCCGGCCCTTGATGAGCTCCCGTGCTGTCAGGGCTTCCTCCGCCTGCTTGATCACGTTTTCCGTCAGGCCGCCTTTGCCCACGAAAAGGATGGTATCCAGGGAATTGGCAAGGCCCCGGAGATAGGCTCTCTGTTTTCCTGTCATCTTATTCCAGCTCCGTCAGAATCCGTTTCAGCTCCCGCAGGGCGTTGCCCCGGTGGGAAATGCTGTTTTTTTCCTCGCTGCTGAGCTCCGCCATATGCCGCCCGTCGGGCAGCAGGAACAGGGGATCGTAGCCGAAGCCGTTTGCGCCCCTTTCTTCCCGCGCGATCTCACCGTGCACCTCGCCCCGCGCGGTGATTTCCCGCCCGTCGGGCCAGGCCACCGCTATCACTGAGACGAATTTCGCGCGCCGATGTTCCTCATTTTCCAGGTTTTTCAGCAGCAGCGCGTTCCGCTGGGCGTCCGTGCGGTCATGACCGCCGCCGTAGCGCGCGCTGTAGACCCCCGGCGCGCCGCCCAGCGCGTCCACCATCAGGCCGCTGTCATCCGCCACGGCGGGGAGACCGCTGGCCTCCATGACGGCTCTCGCCTTGATCAGGGCGTTTTCCTCAAAGGTGGCGCCGGTCTCCTCCGGCTCCACATCCACCCCGGCCTCCGCCTGGGAGATCACCCGGATGCCCAGCTCGCCCAGGATATCCCGCATCTCCGCCAGCTTGGCCCGATTGTGGCTTGCCAGCACAAAGCGCTCGTCCCTCATGACAGCAGCGCCCTCACATAGTTTTCGGGATCGAAGTCCAGCAGGTCGTCCGCCTTTTCCCCCACGCCGATCAGCTTGATGGGGATGCCCAGCTCCCCGGCCACGGCGAAGGCGATGCCGCCCTTGGCCGTGCCGTCCAGCTTGGTGAGCACCAGGCCGGTGACCCCGGCGGACTCGGAGAACTGGCGGGCCTGCAGGAGGCCGTTCTGACCGGTGGTGGCGTCCAGCACCAGCAGGTTTTCCCGGTCGGCGTTCGGCAGCTCCCGTTCGATGATGCGGTTTATCTTGCTCAGCTCGTTCATCAGGTTCGTTTTGTTGTGGAGCCGCCCCGCCGTATCGCAGATGATGACGTCCGCTTTCCGCGCCTTGGCGGCGGCGATGCCGTCGAAGACCACGGCCCCGGGGTCGGACCCCTCCTCGTGGCGGACGATCTCCGCGCCGGAGCGCTGGGCCCAGATGCTGAGCTGCTCCCCCGCTGCGGCCCGGAAGGTGTCGCCGGCGCAGAGGAGGACCTTTTTGCCTTCGGAAGTGAAGCGGGCGGCCAGCTTGCCGATGGTGGTGGTCTTGCCCACGCCGTTGACCCCGATCATCAGAATGATGGAGGGAACGGTGGAAAGGTGCAGGGCGCTGTCCTGGCTGCGCAGCTGCTCCGTCAGCAGCCGCGTCAGTTCCTCCCGGATATCCTCGCCGCCCCGGATGCCCCCGGCCTTGACACTGGCGCGCAGCTTGTCCACAGTCTCCACCGCCAGGTCCACGCCCAGGTCGGCGGTAATGAGGGTCTCCTCCAGCTCGTCGAAGAATTCGTCGTTGGCGCCGGTGAAGCTGTCGAAGATGCCGGTGAGGTTTTTCCTTGTCTTGCTGAGGCCGTTTTTGATCTTTTCAAATAGTCCCATTGTCAGTTTCCTTTCACAGCGTCCTCCAGCGATACGCTGATGACGCGGGAGATGCCCTTCTGCATGGTGACGCCGTAGAGCATGTCCGCCGCTTCCATGGTGCCCCGCCGGTGGGTGATGACCAGGAACTGGGTGTTTGCCGACATGCGCCGCGTGTAGCCCGCAAAGCGGGCGACATTGTTTTCATCCAGGGCCGATTCGATCTCGTCCAGCACGCAGAAGGGCGCGGGGCGCACCTTCAGCATGGCGAAATACAGGGCGATGGCTACGAAAGCCCGTTCGCCGCCGGAGAGGAGGGTCAGGGTCTTCAGTGCCTTGCCCGGCGGCTGCACCCGGATCTCGATGCCGCAGTTCAGGATATCGCCGGGGTCCTCCAGGATCAGCTCGCCCTTGCCGCCGCCGAAAAGCTCCGTGAAGGTCTCGCTGAAGCTCGCCGCCACGGCCTCGAACTCCACCCGGAAAATCTTCTCCATTTCCCCTGTCAGCTCCGCGACGATCTGCAGTAGCTCGTCCCTGGCCTTCTCGATATCGTCCCGCTGACCGGTGAGGAAGCTGTAGCGCTCGTTGACGCGCTCGAATTCCTCGATGGCCCCCAGGTTGGGGCTGCCCATGGCGTTCATTTCCCGCCGGATCTGGGAAGCGCGCTTCTGCGCCTGGGAGAGGTTATCCAGCGGCTGCCGCTGGCGCGCCGCGGCGCTGCGGCTCAGTTCGTAATTGTCCCACAGCTTGTCCAGCAGCTGCTTTTCCTCCATGTCGGCGGCGTTTTTGCGCTGCTCCAGCTGGGCAAACTGCCGTTCCAGCTCGTTGATGTGCCGGTTGGCCTCCTGAGAGGCCTTGTCCGCCCGGCTGCGGCGACCCTCATATTCCTGCCGCAGCAGCATGGTTTCGTTCAGCCCGGGCCGCAGCTTCTCCGCCGCGGCGCGCTCGGTCTCCGCCTTTTCCCGCAGGGCTTCCATTTCCCGGCGAAGGTCCTCGTTTTTCTCATTCAGCTGGCGCTTCAGGGCTTCCCGGCTCTCCCTGTCCCCGGTGAAGCCGGCCAGCAGCTGCTCCCATTCCTCGATGCCCTGCTGGGCCCCGGCGATCTCCGAGCGGAGCGCTGCTTCCTCCGCCTGGAGCCTGGCCGCGCCGTCGCGCAGCTCCTCCAGCTTGTCCGCCAGGCCCTTCCGGTCCCCGGCAAGGGCGGCGGCTTCCTCCTGCAGACCGGCGGCGGCAGCCCGGCGCTGTCGGGCTTCGTCCCCGGCGGCCCTGTCCGCCTCCCGCAGGTTCTTTTCTTCTTCCGCGCCGGCCTGAAGGCTCTTTTCTGCGCTCTCCAGGTTCTGCCGCAGGGCCTCCGTCAGGGCCAGGCGCTGGCCCAGCTCGCCCTCCAGCTTCAGGCAGGCGTCCTCCGCGCTGCGCTTTAGGCCCTCCGCCGTCTCGGCTTCAAACGCGGCGGCGGCGGCTTCCTTTTCCGCGGCGGAGCGGTCCTTCGTCAGCTTCGCCAGCGTTTCCTCCAGCTCCGATAGTTTCTCCTTCAGTCGGGCAAGCTCGTTGGCGCGGCTGAGGGCGCCCACGTTCCTGGCGGCGCTGCCGCCGGTCATGCTGCCTCCGGCATTGATGAGCTGCCCGTCCAGGGTGACGATGCGCAGCCTGCCCCCGTACTTCCGGGAGACGGCGATGGCGGCGTCCAGATCGCGGGCCACCACGGTCCGCCCCAGCTGATAGAGGATGACGCCCCTGTAGGCTTCGTCGAATTCCACCAGCTGAGAGGCGACGCCCTCCACACCGGGCATCTGCATAAGGCCCGGCTCCTGCAGCGCCGTTCCGCGCATGGTGCTCATGGGCAGGAAGGTCGCCCGGCCGGCGTCCAGCCGCTTCAGCAGGGCGATGGCGGCCTTGCCGTCCTCCTCCCGATCCACCACGATGCTCTGCAGGCCGTTGCCCAGCGCCGTTTCCACCGCGACGGCATATCGGTCCTCCGTGCGTATCAGCTCGGCCACGGTGCCGTGGATATGCTTGAGATTGCCCCGGTCCCGCTCCCGCATGACCGTGCGCACGGCCCGGGAAAAGCCCTCGTATTCCCGCTCCATATCCGAGAGGAGGCTGACGCGGGACCGGGTGCTGTTTTCTTCCATTCCGGCGCTGCGGAGCGCGTCCGACAGTTCCTCCAGCTTCTGTCGGCGGGCCGTCAGTCGCAGGGCGTAGCCCCGGCAGGCGTTGGCGGCGGAGGCCGCTTCCTCCCGCTGCTTATCGAGCCTTTGCCGGGTATCCTCCAGGGCGGCGCCCTCCGACGCCAGCCGTTCTCTCTGCTCCGCCAGTTCCTTTTCGGCGGTCTCCCGGCGGGAAAGGAGGCCGGACAGGCTCTCCGCCAGGGCGGCGCGGCGCGCGTCCAGCGCGGCGGCGGCGCTCTCCTCGGCGGCGGACTTTTTGAGAAGGGAATCCAGCTTCGTCTCCGCCTCGTCCACGGCGGCGGAGGCGGCGCCGGTATCGGAATACAGGGCGCTGCGGCGCTGATCCAGGGCGTCCAGGGCCCTGCGCAGCTCCGCCAGCTTCCCGCGGCGCTCCGCCAGCTTTTCCCGGAGTTCCTTTTCCCGCTGGCTCTGGCGGCTCTGCTCCTCCTCCAGGCGGCTCAGGCTGCCCAGATTGTTCTGCTGCTCGGCCTCCAGCTCGGCCTTTTCCGCCTCCAGGGCGGCGGCACGCTTCTCTCCCTCGGAGATGGCGGCGCGCAGCTGCTCCGCCTTTTCGTCGGCGGTGCGGATGCCCTCGCTGCACCGTTCGGATTCCTGATAGAGGTTTTCCAGCCGCTCCTTTTCCTCGCTGAGGGAGGCGGAAACCTCGTCATAGGCCTGGTTCAGCGCCCTGGACCGCTCCGTCAGCTTGTCCAGAGCGTCCATCCACAGGGAGATTTCCAGACCCCGCAGCTCATCCCGGAGCAGGAGGTATTTCTTCGCCGCCTCCGCCTGCTTTCGCAGAGGCTCCACCTGCAGTTCCAGCTCGGAGATCTTGTCTCCCACCCGCAGCAGGTTTTCCCCCGTCTTTTCCAGCTTCCGCTCCGTTTCTTCCTTCTTGTGGCGGAATTTGGAGATGCCGGCGGCTTCCTCGAAAATCTCCCGCCGGTCGCTGCTTTTGGCGGCCAGGATCTCGTCCACCCGGCCCTGGCCCACCAGGGAATAGCCGTCCCGGCCCAGGCCCGTGTCCATCAGCAGCTCGCTGATGTCCTTGAGGCGCACCGACTGCTTGTTGATGAAGTATTCGCTCTCGCCGCTGCGGTAGTAGCGGCGGGTGATGGCGGCCTCGTCCGCATCCAGCTTGAGGCTGCGGTCCTCGTTGCCCAGGATCAGACTCACCTGGGCAAAGCCGCTGGGGCCGCGCTGGGCCGTGCCGCCGAAGATCACGTCCTCCATCTTGGCGCCCCGCAGCGTTTTCGAGCGCTGCTCCCCCATGACCCAGCAAATGGCGTCGGAAATATTCGATTTTCCGCTTCCGTTCGGTCCCACGATGGCGATGACCCGCTTTTCAAAGGGGAGGATCACCTTTTCGGGGAAGGATTTGAAGCCCTGGATCTCAAGCGCCTTCAGATACAACGGTCTTCCGCTCTACTTTCCTAGTTTCTATCCGCGATGGCATATCTAGTTATAGACAAAGTATTTTACTACAATATCTCCCGGATTTCAACGGTTTCCGGCGGAAAAGGGCCGCCGGAAACGGAAATCTCCTCCAGGCCGAATTCCCAGCGAAGGGCCAGCAGGTTTCCCCGCTTCCGCCCCGTCATCTGCGAGACGCGGTTTTCCGCAACCAGAAGCTCGATCCGGGGGGGAAGCTTCGGCATGCTGCGCAGCTTCCGGCGCGCCAGTTCCAGATAGAGCCTTGCGTACACCAGCTCCCCCAGGGCGGGATGATAGGCTCCGCCCACCGCTTTGCCGCCGGAGAGGGCTTCCGTGGGATTCAGCCCCAGGCGCAGGATGGGGATGCCCGCCCGGAGGAACAGCCCGGCGATGGGCGCGCAGGTCCCGACGGCGTCGGAAACCGTGTGGGCCCGATATTTTCCCGCCCGCCAGAGCCTTTCCAGCGGCGTGCCCCGGAGGATCACCGTGGGATAGATGCGCACGCCTGTCGGTTCCAGCGCGGCGACGGCCTCCGCCGAACGAAGGTCCGTTTCCCTGTCCGCGCCGGGCAGCCCGGTCATCATCTGCAGAACGAGCTGCATCCCCGCGGCCTTTACCAGCCCGGCGGCGGCCACGGTATCGGCGGCGGTATGGCCCCGGCCGGAGAGGCGCAGCACCCGATCGTCCATGCTCTGGGCCCCCAGCTCCACCGTCTCCACCCCGTAGGCGCGCAGCAGCCGGAGCTTTTGCGCCGTGACGGCGTCGGGGCGGGTGGAGACGCGCAGGGAGGTCACAAAGCCCGAAGCCCGAAAGGGCTGCGCCGCCGCCAGCAGAGCGCGCTGCGTCTCCTCCGGCAGGTTGGTGAAGCTGCCCCCGTAAAAGGCCAGCTCCGCCGAGGCCGTCTTCCCCCGGGCTTCCTCCAGGGCACGGACCACGTCCTCGGCTCCGGCAGGACGAAGGCTGCCCGAAATCGTGCGTTGGTTGCAGAACACGCAGTCATTCGGACAGCCCAAATGGGGAACGAAAACGGGAACGATCTTCCTGCGGGGCGTCATGCCCGCTCCCCCCGGAAGCGCCCATAGGCAGCCTGGGCGGCGGCCTGCTCCGCTTCCTTCTTGGAATAGCCGACGCCTTCCCCGGCCACCTCGCCGCCGTAGATCACCTGGGCGGTGAAGACCTTGTGGTGGTCCGGTCCGCTCTCCCCCGTCATGCGGTAGGTGGGCGCGCTGATGCCCAGCCGCTGCACGGCCTCCTGCAGCAGGGTCTTGTAATCGTGCTTGGCGGCGACCGCCATCTTGATCTTGGGCAGGATGGTCCGCCCCAGAAATTCCCTGGCGGCAGCTTCGCCGCCGTCCAGATAAATGGCGGCCAGGACCGCTTCAAAGGCGTCGGCGATCATGCTGGGGCGCTGATGGCCCCCGCCCATGGCTTCCCCCCTGCTGAGCTTCAGCTGCTCCCCCAGGCCCAGAGGCTCGGCGGACTCTGCCAGGCTGGCCTCGCACACCAGCTCGGCCCGGAGGCGGGTCATTTCCCCCTCCGGCTTTTCCCCGTAGGTGTTGTACAGCGCTTCCGCCACCACGAAGCCCAGGATGGAATCCCCCAGGAACTCCAGCCGCTCGTTGCAGCCCTTGTGCCCCAGGCCCCGCTCATTGGACCAGGAGGAGTGGGTCAGGGCCAGGGCCAGCAGCGACTTATCCCGGAAGGTATAGCCCAGGCGCTTTTCCAGCTCAGACACGGTCCGCCTCCTGCGCGTTCTCCGTCAGCATAGCGCTCAGCTCTTGGGCAAGGTCGGAGGAGGCCAGCTTCGCGGCCTGGCGGATGGCGGAGCAGATAGCCTTGGCATTGCTGGAGCCGTGGGCCTTCACCACCGGCTTGTTGATGCCCAGGAAAGCGGTGCCGCCCACCTCGGAATAATCCAGGCTCTTTTTGAATTCCCGCAGGCCGCCCTTCACGAGGGCCCCCGCCAGCTTGCTCACGGCGCTGCGGTAGAACACCTGCTTCAGGTTTTCTCCCATGTAGATCGCGGTGCCCTCGATGGCCTTCAGCATCACATTGCCGCTGAACCCGTCGGTCACCAGCACGTCGCAGGCCCCGGAAAACACGTCTCTTGCCTCCACGTTGCCCACGAAATCCAGCTTCCCGGCCTGGGCGTCCTTCGTCAGCAGGGCGAAGGTCTCCTTCTGCAGGGAACCGCCCTTGGTATCCTCCGCGCCGATGTTCAGCAGGCCGATCCTGGGCTTCTTCTTTCCCAGGCAGGCGGCGGCCAGGCCCTTGCCCATATAGGCGAACTGCTGCAGGTATTCCGCGGAGCACTCCGCGTTAGCCCCGCAGTCGATGAGGACGCAGCCCCCGGTTTTGGAGGGCAGGATGGGGGCCAGGGCCGCCCGGCGGACGCCCCGGACCCGCTTGACCACCAGGGTCGCCCCGCTCAGGAGCGCGCCGGTGCTGCCGGCGCTGACGGCGGCGTCCGCCTCCCCGTCGCGCAGCTTGTAGAGCATGACCGCCATGGAGGAATCCTTCTTGTCCCGCACCGCTCTGGCCGGGTCGTCCTCCATGGTCACCACGTCGGAGGCGTTGGCGATCTCCAGGCCCTTGGGCAGATTCTGGAGACCCAGCTCCTGCACGCAGCGGAGGATGGCCTCCGCGTTGCCCACCAGGATGATCTCCGTTTGCAGTTCCTCCAGGGCCTGAACGGCCCCCTTGACGATCTCCATGGGGGCATTGTCCCCGCCCATGGCGTCCACAATGATCTTCATGTTTCTCTCCCCGTTACGCCTTGTCGAGACCGGCGATCACATCCAGCGCCCGGCGGCTCAGCTCGGCGTTTTTGTTTCTCTTTCCCCGGACCCGGTGGTCCAGCGGCTCGATGATCCCGAAATTCACGTTCATGGGCTGGAAGTCCGCGACGCCGGGGTCGCTGACATAGGCCGCCAGGGCCCCGATGGCCGTCCGGCGGGTGAAATCCAGCGGTTCCTTCCCCAGGAGCTCCCGGGCCGTCTGGATGCCGCATAAAAGGCCGGAGGCGGCGGATTCCACATAGCCCTCCACCCCGGTGACCTGCCCGGCGAAGCGGATGCGCGGCTGCGCTTTCCAGCGGTACTGCCCGTCCAGATGCCGGGGGGAATCGATATAGGTATTCCGGTGCATGACCCCATAGCGCACGTATTCCGCATCGTGCAGCGCCGGGATCATGGAAAAGACCCGCTTCTGCTCCCCGAAGGTCAGGTGGGTCTGGAAGCCGACGATATTGTAAAGGCTGCCCTCGAAGTTATCCCGCCGCAGCTGTACCACGGCGTAGGGCTCCCGCCCGGTGGCGGGGTCCGTGATGCCCCTGGGCTTCAGGGGCCCGTAGCGCAGGGTATCCACCCCCCGCCGGGCCATGACCTCCACAGGCATGCAGCCCTCGAAGACGCCGGAATCCTCGAATCCGTGGACCGGGGCCTCTTTGGCGCTTGCCAGCTCCCGGTGGAAGGCCTCGTACTCCTCCTTTGTCATGGGGCAGTTGACATAATCTGCACTTCCCTTCCCGTAGCGGGAGGCGAAGAAGGCGCGGTCCATATCCACGCTCTCCATGGTGACGATGGGGGCCGCCGCATCGTAGAAATGCAGGTCGGCCTTGCCCCCCAGGAGGGCCAGGAGCTTGTCCGCCAGGGCTTCCGAGGTGAGGGGGCCCGTGGCGAAGATCACGATCCCCTCCGGGATCTCTGTGACCTCGCCGGGAACGATCTCCACATTCGGCAGGGCCCGTACGGCCTCCGTGACGCTTGTCTCAAAGCCCTTGCGGTCCACGGCCAGGGCGCTGCCCGCCTCCACCCGATTGGCGTCCGCGCAGCGGATGATGAGGGAATCCAGCCGCCGCATTTCCTCCTTCAGGAGGCCCACGGCGTTCACCGGGTCGGCGGAGCGGAGGGAATTGGAGCAGACCAGCTCGGCGAAGCTGTCCGACACGTGGGCGGGGCTCTTTTTCTCCGGCTTCATTTCCCGGAGGCACACGGGGATCCCCCGCCTGCTCAGCTGCCAGACGGCCTCACAGCCCGCCAGGCCGGCCCCCACCACGGTGACGGCGGGGATCATTCCCCCGCCTCCGTCTTTTTCGTTTTTTTCGCGGCGGTCCCGCTCCTGCTCTTGACCGCGGCGGTCTTTTTCCCGGCGGCGGTCTTCTTTGCTGCCGTCTTTTTTGCGGCGGTCTTCTTTGCCGGCGCTTTTTCCTCCGCCGCGGGAGCTTCTGTCCCGGCGGTCTCCGCCGCGGCGTCGCCGCTCTCCGCCGTCCTGCGCTTATAGCCCCGCTTGTCCTCCGGCAGGAAATTGGGGCATTCCTCGTTGATGCAGAAGGGTTTGCGGTAGCCGCGGCCGGAGCGCTTGAACATGGTCTTGCCGCATTCCGGGCAGTCGTCCTTCACGGGCACGTCCCAGGTCATGAAGCCGCAGTCGGAAACGAATTCGCAGGCATAGTAGGTGTAGCCCTTCTTGCTGGTGCGCTTGAGGATGCGCCCGCCGCACTTGGGGCAGCGGCCCGGCATTTCGATGACGATGGGCTTGGTGAAGGTGCATTCCGGGTAGCCGGGGCAGCCCAGGAAGCGGCCGAAGCGGCTGGATTTGACCACCAGGTTCTTCCCGCAGTTGGGGCAGATTTCCGAGGTCACCTCGTCGGGCACCTTGATGCGCACGCCCTTGAGGCTCTCCTCCGCGTCGGTGAGTTCCCTGCTGAAATCCCCGTAGAAATCCGACAGGACGGCCTTCCAGGGCTTCTCGCCCTCCGCCACCCGGTCCAGCTGTTCTTCCATATTGGCGGTGAACTGCACGTCCACGATGTTGCCGAAGCGGTCCTCCATGAATTTGGTGACCGTCTCCCCCAGGGCGGTGGGCCGCAGCTGCTTGCCCTCCTTCACCACATATTCCCGGTCCAGGATGGTGGAGACTGTGGGGGCGTAGGTGCTGGGGCGGCCGATGCCCTTGTCCCGCATGGCGCCGATCAGGGTATCCTCCGTGTAGCGGGCGGGCGGCTGGGTGAATTTCTGCTCCTCCTTCAGCTGCCGCAGCGTGAGCGCATCCCCCTCCGTCAGGGGAGGCAGGGTCTTCACCTTCTCCTCCTCGTCCTTCTGGGAGTCATAGACCTTGGTGAAGCCGGCGAATTTCAGCTGGGAGGCGGAGGCCTTGAAGATATGCCCGGCGCTGAGGACGTCCACGGCCACATTGTCATAAACGGCGTTGGCCATCTGGGATGCCACGAAGCGCCGCCAGATGAGGCGGTAGAGCCGGTACTGCTCCTCCGTCAGGTCGCGGCGGATCTTCTCCGGGGTCAGCTCCACATTGGCGGGGCGGATGGCCTCGTGGGCATCCTGGGCGTTTTTGCCCGCACGGAAGACGCGGGTCCTTTCCGGGTAATACTCCCGCCCGTATTCCCGCTGGATAAACGCCTTGGCGGCGGAAGCGGCCTCGGCGGAAATGCGCAGGGAATCCGTACGCATATAGGTTATGAGGCCCGTGCTGTCCTGCCCGGCCACGGGGAGGCCCTCATAGAGCGCCTGGGCCACGGCCATGGTGCGCCGGGGCGTCATGTTCAGGCGGCGGGACGCCTCCTGCTGCATCGTGGAGGTGATGAAGGGCGGCGCGGGAGAGCGGGATTTGTCCGAGCGCTTGACGGTCTTCACCGTGAAGGGCGCGCCCTTCACGTCGGCGATGACCGCGTCCACATCCGCCCGGCTTTTCAGTTCCTTCTTTTTCTTCTCCGTGCCGTGGTAATGGGCGGTAAAGCTGTCCTCCGAGCCCGCGGCGCTCAAAACGGCGTCCAGCAGCCAGTATTCCTCTGGCACAAAGGCGCGGATCTCCTCCTCCCGGTCCACCACGAGGCGCGTCACCACCGACTGCACCCGCCCGGCGGAGAGTCCCCGGCGGATCTTCGTCCACAGCACGGGACTCAGCTTATAGCCCACGATCCGGTCCAGGATGCGCCGGGCCTGCTGGGCGTCCACCAGACCCATGTCGATGCTCCGGGGCTTCTGGATGCCCTCCAGCACCACGTTTTTGGTGATCTCGTTGAAGGTCACCCGCAGGGTCTTCTCCGGGGGCAGCTCCAGCAGCTCGCACAGATGCCAGGAAATGGCCTCTCCTTCCCGGTCCGGGTCGGTGGCGAGATAGACGCGGTCCGCCTTGGCGGCTTCTTCCCTGAGCTTGCCGATGGTCTCCTCCCGGTTGGGGATGGGACGGTAATCCGGCACGAAGCCGGCCTCGATATCCACGCCCAGGGTGCTCTTGGGCAGATCCCGCAGATGGCCCATGCAGGCGGTGACCCGATAACCCGGACCCAGGTATTTCTCAATGGTCTTTGCCTTCGCGGGGGATTCCATGATGACCAGTGCTTTTCCCATTGTCCTCCGACACTCCTTAGTTATGGCAACAGGTCTGAAGGCCAGGGCCGTCAGACTGCATGATGCTCCGTATAGCGAACCAGGAGACGATACCTGCCGTTTTCCTCCCGCACATAGCCCTTGAGCTGCAGCATGGTGAGGGCGGCCATGACGCTCTGCGCGCTGAGGCCGCTCATGCGGATGAGCTCGTCCTTGAAGCGTTCGCCCCGGGCGAGGACCTCCACAGCCTTCAATTCCGGCTCCGTCAGGCTCTCCAGTTGTTCTGAGAGTGAACTATAACCTACGCTCCCGGCCTTGTCAATAGCTTCTTTTGTCGGATCCTCCGGCGTCTGCGCCTTCCGCTGCGCCGAGCGCCGCAGGAGCTCCGGGTAACGGAAGCTGTATTCCTCCAGGATATCGTCCCCGCCGCGAATGAGCTGCGCCCCGTCCCGAATGAGGGCGTTGGAGCCCTGGAAGCCGGGATCATCCACCGCGCCCGGGACTACGAACACATCCCGCCCCTGCTCCTGCGCATGGGCGGCGGTGATGAGCGCGCCGCTTCTGACCGGGGCCTGCACGACGGCCACGCCCAGGCAGAGGCCGCTGATGATGCGGTTGCGCCGGGGAAAGCTGTAGCGCGCCGCGGCGCTGCCGGGCGGGTATTCGCTCATCAGCGCGCCATACCGGCTCACCCGCTCCTGCAGCTGCGTGTTCCAGGCGGGATAGACCACATCCACGCCGGTGCCCAGCACGGCGATCACCGTGCCGCCGGCCTCCAGCGCGCCTTTGGCGGCGGCGCTGTCCACGCCCTCGGCCAGCCCGGTGACGATGACGCCGCCCTTATCCGCCAGCTCGCGGGCGATGCGCCCGGCGGTCTCCTTCCCGTAGTCCGTGGCCTTTCTCGTGCCCACGACGCCGATGCACAGCCGGTCGTCCACCGGGGGCAGCTTGCCCTTCACATAGATCACCAGGGGCGGGTCCTCGATGCTCCGCAGCCGGTCGGGATACGCCGAATCCCCCAGGCAGAGGATGCTGACGCCGGCGTCCCGGCAGCTGCGCTCAATTGCCTCCGCCTGGGAGATATCCTTCCGCGCCAGAGCATGCACATCGGAAGCGCGGATGCCCTCCACGCCGCTCAGGGACCGGGGATCGGCCAGAAACAGCTCCTTCACGCCGCCCGCGGCGCGCAGGCAGCGCCGGGCGATGCGGGGGCTGACGCCCGACTGGGCCAGCCAGAGCCAATAGCGCAGATCAGACATGGTCTTCCCTCTCCCGATAGCTTTCCCACATCAGCACCGCCGCGGCTGCCGCCGCATTCAGGGATTCCGCCCCCGGCGTCATGGGGATGCGTATGATCTTCTCCGCGGCGCTGAGGATCTCCTCCGACAGGCCGTGACCCTCGTTGCCCACCGCCAGGGCGAAGCGCTCCGGAAAGCGGAAGGAACCGGCTTTCTGGGCATGCTGCGCCAGTGCAGCGGCGCAGAGGGGCAGGTTTTCTTCCCGCAGCTCCTCCAAGGCCTCCTCCGTGCTGCTCCGCTCCCAAATTTTCAGGCGGAACACCGCCCCCATGCTGGAACGGACCGCCTTCGGGCTCCAGGGATCGGCGCAGGCGCCCGCCAGCAGGATGCCGTCGAAGCCGAAAGCCGCCGCCGTGCGGATCATGGCGCCCACGTTGCCGGGGTCCTGCATATTCTCCGCCAGCAGCACCCGGCCCCAGACCGGGCCCGTTTCCTCCGGGATGGGGGCGGTGAAAATCAGCTCCGGCGCGCTTTTCATGGGAGAAATATAGGCCAGCAGTTCTTCCGTCACGGCGCAGCAGCGGATGCCCTCCGGCATATCCGGCGCTTCCTCCGCCGTCAGCACCACCTGCGGCGTCAGTCCAGCGGCCAGCGCCTCCGTCAGCAGCTTATAGCCCTGTCCCAGCAGCAGTCCGGCTTCCCGTCGGGCGCTTTTCTCCCCCGCCAGGCGGCGCAGCTCCGCCACCAGAGGGTTATGACGGCTGGTGATTTTTTCCATGCTTCACTCCCCCGCTTTCGGCAGATCCGGGCTGGCCAGCAGCGCCTGCAGGGCCCGGACGGCGGCTGCCGTCATCTCCGCGCTCCCCTTGCCGCTTACGGTCCAGTCCGCAAGGCAGGCGTAGAATTGATGGTCGCCCAGATACTGCAAGGCTTCCTTGTCCCCCACCCAGACCCGGCGGCCGCTCTCGTCGTCCGTTTCGATGCCGTAGTCCGCCAGGGGCTGGAAGGTGTCCTCCTCCTTGACGTAGCGGGCGGACTCCCGCTCGTTCATAAGGAAGATGGTGTACTCCGGCAGGGAGAGATACAGCAGGGCCTGATAGCGCCCGGCCTCCGGCCGCTCCTCGTCCTCCATGGCAACGGTGACGATGTTCACCAGGGCTTTTCCGTCCCCGTTCACGTCCCCCGCGGCGGCGGCGAACAGCGCCGAAAGGGCGGCGGCCTCGTCGCGGGCGATGGCCTCGTCCGTCACCACGGCGACATTCAGGTCGTATTCCACCTTTTTGAGCGCTTCCACCGTCATCCAGATCGCCGCGGCGGCAAGGAACACCACCAGGATGCTGAGCTTGCCGTAGTGATACCAGAAGACGTTTATGAACCAATAGACAAAGCCCTTTTTCGGCGTTTCTTCCATGTACGTATCTCCAAATCTTCCGTGATCGGCTTTCCGCGGGAAGCAGTATAACAGGTAAAGCCGGATATTGCAATCATGCACCCTCGCGCTTGCGCCTCAAAAAGCCGGTCCACCCGGCTCCGTCAGGAGCCCATAGACCTCCGGGCGGCGGTATTTCCACCCCATGATCTCATCCCGGCGATAGCTTCGCAGGACTTCCAGATCCAGCTCTCCGAGGAAGACCCCCTCTCCCTCCGGCGCTTCCATCACGCACATATCCCGCACGCCAGGCTCCTCCGGAAGCCATGCCACGCCGTCAAAGAGGGTGCTGCGGCCGTTGCAGTCCGGATGGGGCGCGGGATAATTGCAGGTGGCAACGGCCACCATATTCTCATAAGCTCTGGTCCGCAGCGCAGACAGCCGGTTAATCTCCATGGGACAGGCGTTGGGGGCCAGGATCAGCTCCGCGCCCATGCGCATGAGGATGCGGGCGCTTTCCGGAAATTCCCGGTCAAAGCAGATCATGGCGCCAACCTTCACCTTTTCCCCCCGTATATCCAGCGCCGTCACAGAGAAGCCGTCGCCGGGGTCCAGCACCCGTTCCTCGTCAAATGCGCAGGTGTGGACCTTGGCATAGCGGAGCCTGCGAACCCCGAAACGGTCAAACAGGACCAGGCTGTTTCGCGGCCCTGGCGCATGCTTTTCCAGAAAGGTGGCGCCGACGGCCAACTCCAGCTCCGCCGCCAGCGCGCCGAAAGCGGAAACGAAATCCCCCTCCGTCTCCACGGCCAGGGCCTCCAATGCGTTTGCGTCCTGGGGGATACGGTATCCGCTGCTCCACATCTCCGGGAACAGGGCGATATCCGCCCCCCTGTCCTTTGCCTCCCGGCAGGCCGCCAGGCCCTTTTTCAGCTGCCCGGCCATATCGGCTTCCGGCAGAAGCTGCAGGAAAGCGATCCGTATCACCATCGGTTCTTCCTCCAAACTAGAGTTTTGTCCTTCTCCCTCGCCTTGGCGATGAAGTCCGCCAGACGCCCGTCCTCCAGGATCGCATCCTCCAGGATGGTACGGAAGTCTGCGGCCGCCTGCTGCGCCGTCTTTACCCGATAGAAGGCCCGGGGCAGCTCGTGGAGGAAGGTACCGCCGAAGCTGTGACTTGCGGAGGAACCGGGAGAATGGATGTCCTCCTTGATGCAGCAGCTCCCGTCCCGCCGGAAGGTGAGGGTCAGCACGGTGATCTCATGGACAGCTTCCAGCTCATGGCGGGCGATCACCAGATCCGCCGGTCGGAAGGGCAGGCCGTATTCCCCGGCGAAGCTCTCAGCATAGCTGTCGAAGGGACCTCGGATCAGGGTCTTGTTGCCCCGGAGCAGCTTTTCCAGCGCCGGGGTCACGCCCACGGACTCCACGGTGTCCGGCAGCACCAGCTCCTTCAGTGCGGACAGCTGTTCCAGGTAGCCGGGCGCGATGGCGGTGAACCAGTAATCCAGGTCATAGGACCTCGTATCTTCGACGATGTAGGAGACGTCGATGGGGTCCCGCCCATTCCTCTGCCGGAAGTCATGCAGTATCTCCTCCAGGCTGTGGCTGAAGCTGGCGTCCTCCACGATACCGCCCCCGAAGGCTTCCAATGTCAGGTCGTATTCCCGATCCTCATATTCATGCAGCAGCGACATTCTCGTTTCCCCTTTCTTTCCATAATAACAAGAAAGCCGCTTCCGGCGCAAGCGGGATTTTTCTTGACAGGGATGGCGGCAAAAACTATATTGAAAGAAAAACTGACAAGGAAAGGTGACGCGCTATGATGATCGACGACAGCTTTTTCTGGTTCAAAAGGAACCGGCTCACCATCCCCGGTGTCCGGGGCGAGCACCTCTTTATGCACATTTCGGACACCCACATCAGCACCACTGACGAGCTGAGCACCCCGGAGGAGCGCTCGGAAACGGAAAAGCAGGAGGCCCTCTGGGCGGATTTCAAGGAAAAGTTCGCCAGAGGAAAGCTGCCCTTTTCCCAGGGGAACGACGAGCCCTACAGCGAAGCGCAGAAGATCAGCACCGTGGCGGCCTTTGAAAAGCAGATGGCCCTGGCGCGGGAGCTGAAGCCGGAAGCGCTGCTCCTTTCCGGGGACAACCTGGACCACATGCACCCCGCAGGCGAGCGGTATCTGAAAAAGATGCTGGCTTCCTACGAGGGAAAATTCCTCTGCGTTCCCGGCAACCATGAGGCGGCAGCCTGCGACGGGGCCTGGCAGCCGGGCGTGCACACCCTGGAATTCGACGGATTCCGCATCGCCGCCGTGGACAACAGCCAGCGCACCGTCTCCGCGGAGGACCTGGAGGCCTTGAAATCCCTCTGCGCAGAGGGAAAGCCCATGATCCTCCTGTGCCACGTTCCCCTGTCCACGGACGCCTGCCGGGAGGAAATGCACCGGATCATGGACTATTTCTACATCGACGCGGAGACGGCGGACGAAACGGGCCGGGCGTTCGTATCTCTCTGCGAAGAAAGCGACGCCATCCGGGCGGTGCTCTGCGGCCACGTCCACGGCTATCACGAAATGGAGTTCGCGCCGGGCAAGCTGCAGGTCGTCGGCTCCCAGGGCATGGCCGGGGCGGTGCACCTGCTGACGGTGACGGGCTGAAGTATCCCAAGGACGGAAAGGGTGCGCTGCGGTTGCAGCGCACCCTTTTTCAGATTTCAGAACGATCCGCCTGTCTTCGCTCCTGCGTGGATCGGGGCTTCCGCCGGCGGAAGACAAAGCTTCCTGCGGCTATGCCCGCAGAAGGTCAGCGGAGATCCGGGTTCAGCGGCATCTCCCACTGCGTGAGATCGGTGTGCAGCAGATGGTGAGACTTATGGCCGAGGGGCTTCTCCAGGTACTGCTCATACAGGGCGAGCACATCCGGATTCTCGTGGGAATACCGCAGCTTGCTGGCGGCATCCAGGTTCCACAGCACGTTGCCGCGGGTATCCGCCAGCTCCTCGCCCTCGTGGATCGGCTGTCCGCCGCCGCCCGCGCAGCCGCCCGGGCAGGCCATGATCTCCACGAAGTCGTATTCGACCTTCCCGGCCTTCACCGCTTCCATAAGGGCGCGGGTATTGCCCAGGCCGCTGGCGACGGCGACGCGCACGGTTCCGGCGCCGGGGACTTCGAAGCTGGCTTCCTTCCAGCCCTTCATGCCGCGCACTTCCTTAAAGGCGTCGGCCGGGGGATTGGACCCCGTGACCAGGTAGTACGCGCTGCGCAGAGCCGCATCCATCACGCCGCCGGTCGCGCCGAAAATGACGGCGGCGCCGGTGCCGCTTCCCAGCGGGGAGTCGAATTCGCGCTCCCCAAGCTCCTTCACGTTCACGTGATAGCTCTTCAGCAGCCGGCCCAGCTCGCGGGTCGTGATGACCACATCCACGTCGGGATCGCCGCAGGCGTCCTTCAGGTTGGGCAGATCGGCCTCGCTCTTCTTCGCGGTGCAGGGCATGACGGAAATGACGCGCATCTTGTGGGGGTCCACGCCGATCTTTTCGGCAAAGAAGCTCTTGGCGACGGCGCCGAACATGGCTTGGGGAGACTTGGCCGTGGAGAGGTTGGTGGTGTATTCGGGGAACTGGGATTTCACGAAGCGCACCCAGCCGGGGCAGCAGGAGGTGAACATCGGCCAGTTATACTGATCCCGGTGGGTGAAGCGTTCGATGAATTCGCTTCCCTCCTCCATAATGGTCAGGTCCGCCGTGAAGTTGGTGTCAAAGACATAGTCAAAGCCCAGGGCCTTCAGCGCGGCGGCCATACGGCCGACCGTGGCTTCCTCGCGGCTCAGGCCCAGATGCTCCGCCCAAGCGGCGCGCACGGCCGGGGCGACCTGCACCACCGTGGTGATGGAAGGATCTTCCAGCGCCTCCACCACTTTGGCGGTGTCGTCCCGCACGGAGAGCGCGCCCACCGGACAGTGGGTGATGCACTGGCCGCACAGGGCGCAGTCCGCTTCGGTGAACTTGCGGTTCAGGCGCACGCCCACATTGGTGCGGGAGCCGGAGCCCATCACATCCCATACCTTCAGGGTCTGGATCTTGTCGCACACCTGGATGCAGCGCATGCACTTGATGCACTTGGAGGCCTTGCGGACCAGATAGCTGTTCTCCGGCCAGTCGTTCTTCGCCACATCCTTCGGATAGGGATTGTCGATGATCCCGAATTCGGAAGCGAGGTCCTGCAGCTGGCAGTTCTGATTCCTCACGCAGGTGGTGCAATCCCCGTCGTGCTGCGAGAGAATGAGCTTCAGGTTCGTCTCACGGGCGGTCTTGGCGCGGTGGGAATTGGTGTGGACCACCATGCCTTCCGCGACCTTTTCCGTGCAGGCCGGCACCAGACGCTCAAAGCCTTCCACCTCCACCACGCAGATGCGGCAGGCGGAAATCTCGTTGATCTCCTTCAGATAGCAGAGGGTGGGCACGCAGATTCCGATGGAAGCCGCCGCCTGTAAAATCGTGGTTCCTTCCGGGACGGTGCAGTTCCGTCCGTCGATCGTCAGCGTTACCATTTCGTCTCTCTCCCTCCTCTGAAGTTGCCGAAGCCGAAGAAGTCGCAGTGCAGGCAGCGGGAGGATTCCAGATTTGCCTGCATGCAGGTCATCTCATGCTCGATGGCTTCAAAATCCTTTTTCCGCTCGGTCGCTTCCCGCTCGGTCAGATTTACGCGTCCGCGCTGCACCACGCTGCAGATCTTCGGATCGGGCAGGATGACGTCGGCGGAGATTTCATGATTGAAGCCCAGATATTCATCGATATTGGCCGCAGCCACCTTGCCGGCCGCGATGGCCCGGATGGCCGTGGCGGGACCGGTCACGCAGTCGCCGCCGGCGAAGACCTTTTCATCGCCGATCTGGGCGTCGTCGCCTGCCATCAGGTTGCCGCGCTTGACGGTGATTCCGGATTCCTCGAAGTGACGGGATTCGATGCCCTGGCCGATCGCCATGATGATCAGATCCGCCGGGATCCGCTGCTCGGGCATATCGGAAGCGGCGGGAGAAGGCCGGCCGCCCTTGTCGAATGCGCCGGAGACCTGCGGCTTCACCCACAGCGCCACGGCGTTGCCCTCGGCATCCGCCTCGATGCGGACGGGCGCCATCATGGTCAGCAGCTCCACGCCCTCGGCCAGAGCGCCTTCCACTTCTTCGGGCAGCGCCGTCATATCCGCCTGACGGCGCCGGTAGACGCAGGTCACCTTTTCCGCGCCCAGGCGAACGGCGGAGCGGTTGACGTCCATAGCGACGTTGCCGCCGCCGATCACGATGATCTTTTTGCCGGTGAAATCCGGCATCTGATAATCGCCGATGCCGCGCAGGATCTCCACGGCGCTGGTCACATGGCCGCTGTCCTCGCCCGGCAGGCCGGCCTTGCGGTCCGTATGCGCGCCGATGGCGATATAGACGGCGTCATATTCGTTCTTGAGCTGCTCCATGGTGATATCCTTGCCGATATCCACGCCGGTCTTCACTTCCACGCCGGTGGACAGGATGGAGGCGATCTCCGCATCCAGCTTCTCCCGGGGGAAACGGTAGCTGGGAATGCCGTAGCGCAGCATGCCGCCCAGCTGCTTCCGCTTCTCGAACACGGTGGCGCTGTGGCCCATCAGCTGCAGATAGTAGGCGGCGGAAAGGCCGCTGGGGCCGCCGCCGAT
This sequence comes from Oscillospiraceae bacterium, assembly GCA_016286665.1. Classification (GTDB taxonomy): domain Bacteria; phylum Bacillota; class Clostridia; order Oscillospirales; family Oscillospiraceae; genus UBA1774. Next base: position 11,749 of record JAEETX010000012.1, on the reverse strand, counting down.
AATGGCGATGCGCTTCCCCGTGGGGGCGGCGCAGGCGGGCTGCGGAACATCGCCGGCCTGGTTGACCGCAAACTTCTTCAGGCCGCGGATATTGATCGGATCGTCGATCATGCTGCGGCGGCAGCGGCTTTCGCAGGGATGCTCGCAGATATAGGCGCAGGCGGTCGGGAAGGGATTGTCCTTCCGGATGAGCCGGACAGCGTCCGCCGGACGGCCGTCGGCGATCAGGGAAATGTAGCCGGGCACGTCCACGCCCGCAGGACACAGGGTGATGCAGGGCACGGAATTCCGGTGGGAGGCCAGGCACTGATGGTTCTGGATATGCGCCTTGAAATCGTCCGCGAAGCCGGCGATCCCGTTGAGGACCAGCTGGGCGGCGTTGAAGCCGATGGCACAGTCAGCAGTGTCGACAATGTTCTGCGCGGTCAGTTTGATCCTGTCCAGGGTTTCCATTTCGGCTTCCCCGTCCAGGACTTGTCTCAGCAGGGCCGACAGCTTGCCCAGGCCGATCCGGCAGGGGGTACATTTGCCGCACGATTGCGCGTGGCACAGATTCAGGAAGCTTAACGTGATGTCGATGGGACAAAGACCGGAAGGGCTTGCGGCGATCCTCCGCTCCATCCCCGCATACATGCTGTCCACGAGCTCCTGAGCCTGACTTTTGGTTCTGATACTGAGTCTGCTCATAGTCTTTCCTCTTTACATGGTTTTTGTATTTGCCCGGTTGGCGCATACGGCCTGTTTTGGGAAACAGGCATTTACAATCAGTATAATTGCCCTTATAATGAGAAACAACAGACAAAATCCGACAATTGTCGGATTTGTTTTCGGGAGGGGAAACCGTATGGATCGCAGGAAGGTGCGCACAATTCAGAGCAAAAAAGCGCTGAAAGAGGCTTTTCTCGAGCTCTTCCGGACAAAAGAGCCGGAAGAGATCACGGTCGTTGAACTGTGTCAGAAGGCAGGCGTGAACAGATCGACCTTCTACGCCCACTATGAATACCTGGATCAGCTGATCCGGGAGGTGCTGTGGGAAAGCGTGGAAGAAGTGTTCGACGGCCTCTCTCCCCAATGGGAGCTGCCCCTGGAGGACGGCGGCGTCGACCGGGCATTCATTGATTCCTATTTCCAGCGGTTTCTGAGCAATCCCACGATCCGCCGTTTCTGCACCTGCAAGAGCCATCAGAGCTATCTGCCGCTCCTCATCCGCGCCCATGTGGACCTCACCCTCGGTTCGTCCCTGGATCCGGTCCGCTACTATGTCGCCTATCTCCATAACGCCGGCGTTCTGAATCTCCTTCTGGAATGGTACAACAACGGCCCGCGGGTGCCGAAAGAGAAGATCACGGAGATCATCCATGAATTTTCAAAAGTCATGTACCGTTCCTGGTCCTGACACGCCGGCAATTCCTGCGCACGCTTTCGGGCCCGGGCGCTGCGCGCGGATCCGGCGATCGGTTTTCCATGCCGCGGTTCCTGCGGATCACAGGTCTGAGACAGAATATTGTGCGGAAACGCGCCGGGATCGCTCCTGTGGGAAGCGGTCCCGGCGCGGATGGTTATTCCCCGATTTCTTCCCGCAGCCGTTCCAGGAATGCCGCAGCGGGCGAACGGAGCGGGCGGTTATCGATGGAAAGGCAGCCGAATGCGACCCGACCCTCGAAGCCCTCGATCAGCGCCCGGGAGGTCTCGGAAGCCCGGCGGCTGTTCCGAAGCCAATAGCTGCCGATGTTGCAGTAATCCGTGGAGCGCAGCATATCCAGCATCAGGTGGTCGCTGTTGGTGCGCACACGTTTCCGCAGGGCGCACTTCCCGCTGCGAAAGGCCTCGTGCTCCGTCAAAAGCTCCTCCAGAGAGAAGAAATCGTCCTCCATCTGAACGCAGGCCAGACCGTTCAGCTCCTCCGGCGTCACGTGCTCCCGCCCGTAAAAGGGGCTGGCGGGGCCGCAGTGGAGCACCAGATCGCTTTGCAGCAGCGGCAGATACGCCAGATGCCGCCGCTGCGCCAGATGGGTAAAGGCGGCAAGCTTGTGCTCCGGCACGAAAAGGAAGCCCAGATCATACCGGCGGCGCTCCAGCAGCTCCATCATCTGCTCGATACTGCACTCCGTATATTGGAGCGTCATGTCCCCCGCAGCGTCGGAGCGGAAAAACTCCTCTGCCAGATAGGCGAGGCGGCTGCTGGGGTTGGCCGCGATACGCAGCGTTTCCCCGCCGGCGTCCGCGGCGGTGTCCCGGATCAGCGCGGCATTTTTCACGGCGTTTTCCGCGTAAAAGCGGATGCGTTCCCCGTCCTCGGTCAGCACGATCCCGCTGCCGGTGCGGCGAAACAGCGCCACGCCCAGTTCCCGTTCCAGCGCCCGGACGACCTGGCTGACGTGGGGCTGCGTCGTATAGAGCGCCTCCGCCGCCCGCGTCAGGGAGCCGCGCTGGGCGCACTCCAGAAAGTATTCCAGCTGCCGCAGTTCCATCTGCATCCCTCCCCTTGCTCCTCACAATAGCAGATGCCCGCCGTTTTCGCAAGGAAGAAATAACGGATAATTATATCTCTCCATAAAAAACAGGAAATAGCCCGCGGATACGGGCAGAGATATAATGAAACGGAGGGGGGCGGAGAGATGGAAAAAGCCGTTCACGTCGACGAAGGCCCGATCGGGAAAACGCTGCTGGCCTTTGCCCTGCCGGTTCTGGTCACCCAGCTGCTGCAGGAGCTTTACAACGCCGCGGACTGCGCCGTGCTGGGACATTTCGGCGAACCCGGCGCGCTGGCCGCCACCGGGATCGCCGGGCTGCTGCTGAGCGTGTTCATCAACTTTTTCATCGGCTTCTCCTCCGGCGTCAGCGCCGTGACCGCGAAGCTGTTCGGCGCGGGGGACATGGGAAAGCTGCGGCAGACGATGACGAGCGTCTTTCGCCTGGTGTTTGCATTCGGCGTCGTGCTCTCCGTCCTCGGCTTTGCCGCGTCCGATGCGCTTTTGGGGCTGCTGCGCTGCCCGGAGTCGGTGCGTCCGACGGCGGAAGTCTATCTTCGGATCGTCTGCTGCGGCGTCGGAGCGCAGCTTTTCTATAATGTCGGCGCGGCGGTGCTGCGCTCCCTGGGCGACAGCCGCGGTCCGCTGCGCTGTTTTTTCTTCTCCTGTGTGCTGAACCTGGCGCTGGACGTGCTGCTGGTGATCGGGCTGCATCAAGGGGTCCGCGGCGCGGCGGCGGCCACCCTTGCCTCCCAATGGCTGCTGGCGGCGCTGCTGCTGCGCCGCCTCATGACGCTGGACAAGGGCTGTGCGCTGCGCCTGACGGGAAAAGGGCTTTCCCCGAAAGCGCTCTTTGGTATTCTGAAGATCGGACTGCCCGCGGGGATGCAGGCGCTGTTTATGAGCATTTCTTCCCTGCTGATCCAAACCTGCATCGATTCCTTCGGGCCGGACGCCATGGCGGGAATGACGCTCTATGCCAAGCTGGAGGGCTGCCTGTATCTCCCCGCCTTCGCCTACGGCATCGCCCTGACCGGCTTCGTCGGGCAGAATTACGGCGCCGGACGCATGGATCGGATCGACGGGGCGGTAAAGCGGAGCATTCGCATGTGCTGGGCGGTCATCTTTCCCATGAGCCTTATGATCACGGCGGCGGCCCCGCTTTTGCTTCGGCTGTTTACCACCTCGCCGGGAATCCTGCACAACGCCAGGGAAGCGGTACAGTTCAATCTGCCCGTCTATGTGGTCTACGCCATGAATCAGGTCTGGCTCGGCGCGATCAAGGGCTTCGGGAAAACTCTCTGGCCCATGCTCTGCACGCTCCTGTGCTATGCCGTGTTCCGCGTACTCTGGTGCACGCTGCTCATTCCGGTATTTCAGACGATGCGCGTGGTGTATCTGAGCTATGACGTGAGCTTTTTCCTGATGATGCTTCTGCTTCTGCCCGCATACCGGCACATGCAGCGCCGCATACGGCCGGACTCCGGCAAGCTGCAATGACGCCTTCGCAAAAATGCAGCGTCTCCCCTTCGCGGTCCATGATCCGGGTATTACATATGCCGGATCAACACAGCAGGTTCACCGCAAGACCCGTGATAAAGGAAAAGAGCATCACGAACGCGAGATACAACAGGAACCTTTTGACGCCGAATACGATTTTCAGCGCGCCGAGATTGGTGATCTTTGTCGCCGGACCGGTGATCATGAACGCCGCGGCGCTGCCCAGGGGCATTCCCTCCGCCAGCCACTGCCGGATCAGGGGGATCGTTCCGCCGCCGCAGGCATAGAGCGGAACGCCGACGGTGGCAGCCATCAGGACGCCCCACGCCTCGTTTCCGCCGAAGAACCGCACCATCGCATCCTGGGGCACATAGCGCTGAAACAGGGCGGAAAGCACGATGCCCAGCAAAAACATGGGACCGGTGGCCTTGATATTCCTCCCGATATTCTTGAGGAGTCGAAGAAAAAGCTTCGGATCGGTGTCATGGCTCCCGGGTTCCTCAAAGCCCGAGAAGTTGAAGAACGCTTTGCCCCTGCAGAACAATCTGACCAGTACCCCGGCGGCGATGCCGCAAAGGAAGCAGGAGACGATCCGCACCGTGAGGGCCGCAGGACCCAGCGCGGCGCTGTAGAGGATGAGCTGCGGATTGAGCAGGATCGAGGTCATCATGAACGCAGCGAGCCAGTCGTCCCGCATCCCGCTTCTGGAAACGGACGCGGCAAGGGGAATCGTTCCGTACATGCAAAGCGGCGACGCGATCCCCAGCAGGCTTGCGGGGATCAGGCCGAGGATGCCGAACTTCGAGCCGGACATGCTCCGGAACAGCCCGTGAATCCGTTCCTTCAGGAAAACAGAGATACAAGAACCGATCAGGATACCGATGACCCAGTACCAAACGATCTGCCGAAGCTGGAGGTCAAAATAGTACCAGAGGTAAACGAATTCTCTCCGCAGGATCTCCCACAGCTCAGTCATCGACGTCTACCAGTTCATAGGTCCTGCTCCCCAATCCGATCTCCTCGGCGTGCTCCAGGGTATGGACGCCGTTTTGCCGTTCGATCCTGCGCACCAGCGAGGCGCTGTCCGGCGCGCCGTAAACCAGGTCGATGCAGGCCTGATCCAGCGCCACCGGGTCGGTAGACGCGAGGATTCCGATGTCGTGCATATCCGGCTCGGCCGGGTGTCCGTCACAATCGCAGTCCACGGAGAGGCGATTCATCACGTTGATATAAATGATGTGCTCCTCCCCTACATGACAGCTGAAGCCAAGGACCATCTCCGCGAGCGCTTCCAGCCATGCGTCCTGGTCCTTGTACATGATACTGCCGCTCGTTTTTGTTCCGGCAGTGTGAACGTACACCTTGCCGCTGGGCGAGGAGATGCCGATCCCGACATTCTTGATCGCGCCGCCGAAGCCCGCCATCGCGTGACCTTTGAAGTGGGACAGGATCACCCAATCCGTGTAGTTTTCCGCATGGCTGCCCACGATCACCTTGTCCAGGCGGCTGCCGCCGCTCATGGGCCACTCGACCTCGCCCTCCTCGTCCATCAGGTCAAAGTCGGCGATGGCGGTAAAGCCGTGGTCTTCCGCCACCTGTCGGTGCATGGCAGAGCCGGCGCGGGAACCGCCGTAGGCGGTGTTGCATTCGACGATCGTTCCCCCCACCGTTTTTACCAGGTCGCCGATCAGCTCCGGACGCAGATAATTGCTGGCGGGCGGCTCGCCCGTAGATATCTTGACTGCAACGTTCCCCGACGGCGTCCAGCCGAGGGCTTCATAGATCCGGACAAGGCCTTCCGCCGAAATGTCAGAGGTGAAATAGACAACCGGTTTCCCGCTGTCCTCGGCCTGCGGAAGCTCGGCGGCGCTCTCCTTTGTGTCGGGCGGCGTTTCCTTCTGCGGTGCGGTTACCGGGCTTTCCTGCACGGGCGTCCCGGCTGTGGGTTCCGCCGGCTCCATCACATTCTGACCGCTGCAAGCCCCAAGCGCCAGCGCAAGCACGCAGATCAGCGCAGCACAAACGATTCTTTTCATGTTGATCATCCTCATTCTCCTGTCCGGGACATGATGTCACAGGCTCTTTCCCAGCTGATACGCCTGATCGGGGTACTTGCTTGCTTTCGTCATGGAAGGCGTCCCGCAGCCATAGCCGAGCACCATGCCCATATCCTGGAAGCGAATATACCGCACGAGTGTTTTATAGTGTGCCGTCAGCGCGTCAAAGGTCCAGTCGTCCGCGTTCCATGCCACGGACAGCAGCGCGGATTTCAGATGTCTGCCGTTCAGGCTGCTGTTGTAGGCGCAGAAACGGTCGACGACCGCCTTCAGCTGGGCGGTCATGCCGTAGTAATAAAGGGGCGTAGCGAAAACGACCATATCCGAAGCCAGCAGCTTCCCCCGGATCAGCTCCACGTCGTCCTTCTGTACGCAGGGACCCTCATAGCCGCAGCGAACGCAGCCGATGCAGGGGTGGATATTGGCATGACAGACGTCGATGATCTCGCAGTCGTGCCCGGACTCCGCTGCGCCCCGCGCAAAGGAATCGGCCAAAATGCCGGTAGAGCCGTTTTTGTTGGGACTTCCCATCAGAATGATGATCTTCATGTTGACCTCACTTTCGTGCGATTCCGTTTTCATCCAGCCATGCGGACACGTCTTCCGGCAGGGATGCGCCGCCGGAACAGCGGACCGAAAGGCCCTCCCCCATCGCCGAATCCGGCGCAAGCTTGGCGATGGCCGTCAGGCCTCTCCCGACGGACGGTTTCTGAAGCCGTCACAGTCCTGCGCACGCCGCTGTCCGCATTTTGCAAGCGCCGCGCGCCGAGGTTAGCCGCTTTCAGATCGGACTGTCCCGCGGCCCGGTATGCGCTGGGCATGTTTTTCCGAAATCCTTCTACCCGCCGCTCTGTAGAAGCATCATCCCGATCCCGATCAGGATCGCGAGGACGACACAGAGAACCGGGATAAACGGAGATGCTTTGCGCTCTTTTTTCCCGCCGGGGGATCGGATCAAACGGACCGCATTGGCGCCGGCAAAAGCGAAGAAGAAGAGTTCGGCAAGGTTTTCCAGGAAAACGACTGCGCCGGTCTTGTCATAGTCAAAGAAGGCGAAGGGCGTGCGGAAAAAGAGATAGTCGGGAATCCCGTTTCGCAGAAACAGGCCCAGGCCGACGCCCGCAGCGCAGGTAAAGGCGCATGTCAGGGCTATCTTTCCCCGCCTTCCCGGCTTTACCTTCGCCGTCATGGCCGGAAGATGCAGCCCCAGGTGCAGGCCCATCAGCACAAAGGACCAGAAGGACATGGCGAGGTGGAACCGTCTTGCAAAGCTGACCGGAAGCAGCCCGTAGAGAAACGGGAGGGCATGACCGCTCATGCTCATGCCGCAGAGCGCCGTCAGCGCGATGGACGCCAGAAGAAGCGTATTGACGATCGTCGTCAAGATGCGATAAGCGTTGTATTTCCCCTTGAAAAGCACGGCGTACCAGCGAATGTTGAGGATATGATGCACGATCAGCAGGACCGTCATCCCAACGCCGAACCACTCGTGCAGCGTCTCCCCTGTCGCCTGATACGCCATCAGGCAGAGCAGGAGGACGGTCATGCACACGTCCACCGGCTTTTTGACGCTGTTGTTCCTGCTGACGTTCATCAGCCGGCCTCCCCTTCTTTCTTCATTTCAGACCTTCGATCCAGGACCGCAGGTCCGCTTCCGAAACGCTGCCGCTGAAGCGTTTTCCATCCAGCCAGGTCCCGCTTCCGGCAAGGGCTTCCATGTTGGGGCCGCTCCTGCCGATCCCGCTGCTGCCCGACGTGCAGAACGGAATCACGGTGACGCCATCGAAGCTGCAGCTTTCCACAAAGCTGTCCATAATGCGGGGCTCCTCTCCCCACCAGATGGGGAAGCCGAGATAGACCGTCGTGTACCCGCTGAGATCGAGCGGTTCGCTCCCGATCTCCGGGCGGGCGCTCTTGTCGTTCTGCTCTTTGGTGGAACGGCTGTTTCGATCATTATAATTGAGGTCGTCTGCGGAATAGGGCTCCGCCGCCGTGATCTCATAGAGATCGGCGTCCGCAATGGCCGCGATCTTTTCGGCAACGCCCTTCGTGGTGCCGGTGGCGGAGAAATAGGCCACCAGCACATCCCTGCGCCCTTCCGCGCTGTCAGCCGGGGCCTGCCCTGCCGGTTCGGGCGCTTCGGAGGGCGCGGGCGCTTCGGGAGCGGGGGAAGAAACCGCTGGCGCGGCAGGGGCCTGCGTTTCCGCCGTCTCCCTCTGCGCACCCGCGCCGCAGGCGGCAAGGGCGCAGAGCATCAGCACCGCAAGCATAACACAGATCGTCTTTTTCATGGTTATTCCTCCCCGCTCCATACTTCTTTGGCCAGGCGAAAGACCGCCCAGCCCTTGGGCCAGCCCACATACATGGCCGCGTGGGTGATTATGGCCGCGATTTCCTCCTTCGTCACGCCGTGTGCTTTTGCATTCTGCAGGTGATAGGTCAGAGAGGCGTCCGTGATCCCGGACGCCATCAGGGACACGACCGTGACGATGCATTTCATCTTGACGTCGATCGCTTCCGCATTCCATACCTCTCCGAAGAGCACATCGTCATTGAGGTGCGCAAACATCGGTGCGAATTCCCCCAGCTGGCTTCTGCCGGCTGTCTGAACGATCTTTTCAGCCATGATCCGTTCCTCCCGTTACTTTCCGATCGTCTGGTCTCCCGTGGACCAGACGTGTTTTTCTTTTGCGGCGCCGGGCCTGTTCTGCGCCATGACGCCTGCCAGCGGATGCGGCACATAGGGCTCCTCCAGCCAGGCGAGCTCTTCCGGAGCAAGCTCCAGCTCCACCGCCTTCGCCGCGCCTTCGATATGATGAAGCTTCGTCGCGCCGACGACCGGAGCCGTGACCTTGGTCAGCAGCCAGGCGAGAGAAACTTCCGTCATGGTCACGCCGTGTTTTTCCGCAATCTCCGCTGCGCGGGCGATGATCACGTCATCCTGCGCCGCCGTCGCGTCATATTTCAGTCTTGCATAAGCGTCCTCCGCTGCGCGCTTCGTTCCGCCTTCTCCGGGGAGCCTGGAGAGCCTGCCGGAAGCCAGAGCGCTGTAGGGGGTAAGCGCGATGTTTTCCTCACTGCAGTAGGGAACCATTTCCCGTTCTTCCTCGCGGAAAATCAGGTTGTAGTGCCCCTGGACGGAAACAAACTTGGGAAAGCCCTCTTTCTCCGCCAGGGCGTTGGCTTTGGCGATCTGCCAGGCAAAGCAGTTGGAAATGCCGATATATCTGGCTTTGCCCGCTTTGACGACACGGCTTAAGCCGTCCATGATATCCTCGATGGGCGTCTGCCAGTCCCACATGTGGTAGATATACAGGTCCACATAGTCCATGCCAAGGTTTCTGAGGCTCGTGTCGATCATATTCTCGATGTGCTGCCGGCCGCTGACGCCGCGTTCGATCTCCTCCTGCGTTCTCGGAAGGAACTTGGTGGCGACCACCACATCCTCGCGCCTGGCAAAATCCCGCAGAGCCCGGCCGACATACTGTTCGCTGGTGCCGCTCTGATAGGCGATGGCCGTATCAAAGAAGTTGACGCCTTTCTCCAGGCCGCGAAGAATGATCGCTCTTGCATGTTCTTCGTCGATCGTCCAGGTGTGCTGGCCCCGAGCGGAATCGCCGAATCCCATGCAGCCCATGCAGATACGGGACACCTGCAGATCCGAATTGCCGAGTTTTCTGTATTGCATCATGTCGTCTCCTTTATTTGTCCTCTTGTCCAAGCAGACGAATCAGACATTGATAGGTTATTTCAAAGATGGATTGATAGACATAGTCCACGCCTGCCTCCTCCATCGCCAGGCGCTGTTTTTCCGTCACGGCGGTATAGGGGTAAATGCCGAACATGAACGGGAAAAAGATGTAGATAAAGCGCTGTATGTCCGCCGGCGTCATCTCCGGGCGGTATTTTTCCAGCAGGCGGCTGATGAGACGCATGGATTCGCCGTAGGCCGTTTTGAACGAGGTCAGCAGCTCACGGCGGCTGTTTGCTTCCATGTCGTAGTTGTTCATGGAGAGGAGCTTCAGCAGCTGCTGCCGTCCGGCGAGGGACTTTGCCACCAGTTGTGCTAGTTCCATTCCCGTCAGATGCGCATGCTCCCGGAGGATCGCGCGCAGATCCTCGTTCCATCGGTCGTATTCCCGCTCAAACAGCGCAAGGAAGATTTCTTCCTTCGTCTGAAAATAGTTATAGATCGTCGGACGGGAAAAGGGCACGATGTTCCCGATCTCCTTCAGCGTGATCTCTTTGAAGCTCATGGTCTGATAGAGCTGCTCGCAGGCATGGATGATCTCTTCCCTGCGCCCGGCGATCAGCTCCGGCGTTCCCTTGATCATACCCCGCGCCCCCTTTCATTGACATCGTGTCAGCATCGGTATTCTATCAGGTTGCTGACACGATGTCAACATTGTTTTTGCGTTCTCTTTCCCGAAATTATATAAGGTACGGCCGCAGCTGCTTGCCTCATCTCTTGTCAGTTCTTTGACTTCAGCTTTGATTGTATCTAGGCCAGCAAGCTCACACGCTTTTTTCCTGCGATGACCGCTGACCATTTCATAACGACCATCTTCTTTCTTGCGAAGCGTTACAGGTGTGATGATCCCTCGCTCCTTGACGCTTTCCACAAGCTGAGTCATGTCCTCATCCATACGGACTTGATAAGGATGGTCCGGGAAGTCGTCGATTTCGGACAGAGGGATGTCATAGATTTTGGCTAATCGATTCTCAGCTCTCCCCTGCTCGGTCATAAAGAGCTCATCGTATGCGGTCTGAAGACCGAGATCGAGCTTTTTGGTGCTGCTCATGCTCCAACACCTCCTTAACGAGCGATTCATAGGCGGCAGCTACTTTACCCCTCGCATCGTGACTGAAGATGCTCTTGCCCTCGATGCTGGTTTCAGCAGCGCGGACGGAGAATGGAATCTCCGTCTCTAACACTCGGAGCATATCCCCTGTCTGCCGCAGCGAAGCAATGATGGATTTAGCGTTATTCGTCCGTGTATCCACCATCGTCAGTAAAACTCCGTCAATTTGAAGACCAGGGTTGATTTGCCGCTTCACCTTTGCAATAGAGCCCATCAGCAGGGACAGGCCCTTTGTGGATAGGAAGCTGGGCTGTGATGGAATTATCACGCTGTCTGCGGCTGCCAGAGCGTTGATCGTCATCATGCCAAGAGATGTGGCATGCAATCAATTAGAATGCGATTGTAGCGGCTCCTGAGCGGCTCCAGTGCCTCTCGAAGCACATACTCTCGGCTCATGACGTTAGAAAGCCCGACTTCAAAAGCAGATAGCTCAATATTGGCTGGCAGCAGATCAACACCTTCGATGTGCGTGATGATGCCATAACCATCGGGGGGCGGTCTCTCGTCGATGACACGCTGCATTATTGTGGCGATGGTCACATCCAATTCATCCTGGGTCTTGATACCGAGGCTGACAGTAAGACTTGCCTGCGGGTCCGCATCCACTAAGAGCACTTTCTCTCCCACTCTGGCAAAGCCTACGCCGAGGCTAACTGTTGAGACGGTTTTCCCAACTCCGCCTTTCTGGTTGGCGATGGCTGTAACCTTGCATTGGTCCATGTGGATTCCTCCTTTCACAGATTCATAACATGGCCGGTCTCTGGGACGCCGATGAAGATATCCGTAGCCTGAAATCCCTGATCCTGTTCGGGATCCGCGGGATGGCGGCCTATGCTTACCACGCAGGAGTTCTTGGTTA
>JAEETX010000072.1 GCA_016286665.1 Oscillospiraceae bacterium | reverse complement strand
GTGCCGAAGAGGTTCGACACCATGTTCAGCGCCATCATGGCCGGGGCCACCAGCGTCACCGCCGCGTTCTGCAGGGGATCGTTCAGCCGCCCCACCCAAAAGGTGTCGGCCAGGTTGTAGAGGACCATCACGAGCTGGCTGAAGATCGTGGGCACCGCCAGGGTCACCAGCGCCCGCAGGATGGGGGTGCGCTCAAACAGCTCGGTGCGGTCTTTCGTTGCTGCCATCAGCTGCCTCCAAAAAGAAATGCCGCCGCGGTGAGGACGGCTCTGCGCTTCAGCCGATACCGGTCAGGGCGTGGGTGCGGATGTAGGCGATGATCTGGCTGTAGGCTTCGCCTGCCAGGTGCAGACCGTCTCCGTTCTGGTATTTCTCCGGCAGCCTGCCGTCGGCCTCCAGAGACTCCCGGCAGAAGAGGAAGGGGCAGCCCAGCTCCTCCGCCACGGCCTCCATCCAGATATTGGCGTCGTCGATCATGGCGTTGTTGAGGTAGCTCTTTCCCTCCCAGCTGTCCGCCAGGGGATAGATGGCGTTGAGGATGATCTCCGTGGCGGGGCTGGCATCCCGTATCTCTCCCACCAGGGAGCGGAACTTCGCCTTGAAGCCTTCCTCGTCCAGGTAGCCCAGGCCGTTGACCCCCAGGGTGATGATGAGGATCTCCGGCTTTGCGCGTCTGGCGCATTCCGCGATGGGGATCTCCTCCTTGGTCCCGGGGAAGAGGATACGGGCGCTCTCATAGTAGGCGAGGGTCATGGTGCCGTTGGCGGGGGTCCAGATCTGCGCCGGGGGGCAGAGGTCGGTGTAGCCGTGGCGGTAGTAGTAACCGATGCCGTAGGTGGTGCATTCGCCCAGGAAGGTGATCCGGTCCAGATATTCCCGCCCCGCGTCCTCCGTCAGAGGCAGACGGGCCTGACCCGGATCGTAGCAGGTGCGCACCAGCATGGTGCGGCTGTCTTCGTCATAGCTCACGCGGAAGCCCAGGGCGTCCCCCAGCTCCCGCAGCTTGAAGTAGTTGCTGCCCTGCTCCCCGCCGATGTTGTAGACGCTGAGGTCCGCGCGCTCAAGCCCGTCGATGAAGATGCGCTGGGTCGTGGGCCGGGCGGTGGCGGAAAAGTCCTCCCCCTCCTCCAGCTCGCCGCCGATGGGGGCATACGCTTCCCCCGTGACGATCTTCACCGCTTTTTTGGCTTCGTCGTAGTCCACGCTGAAGCGGTTTCCGGTGTCCGTCAGCAGCATGGCCAGGTCCCGCAGCTTGAAATAGTTGCTGCCGTCGATGTTGTAGGCCGCGCACCGGACAGGGACCCCGTTCACCTTCAGGGCCTGGCGGCTGAGGCACACGTCCGCCGCCCCGGCCATGGGGGCCAGCAGCGTCATCATCAGCACCGCCGCGAGCACCGCGGCGGCTTTTTTCATAAGCTTGCCCATTTTGCGCGCGCCTCCTTTACAGCAGCCCCTCCGCCCGCATGAGGGCGAAGAGCTTTTCCTTGTGGGCGTCCTCCATGGGGGTCAGGGGCATGCGCAGGAAATTTTCGCAGAAGCCCATGGCGGACATGGCGGCCTTGGCGGGGATGGGGTTGACTTCGCTGAACAGGGCGTGGATCAGGGGCAGATAGCGGAGCTGCAGGGCCGTGGCCGCCGCCGTGTCCCCCTCCAGATAGAGGCGGCACATGCGGCTCGTCTCCGCCGGCAGCAGGTTGCTCAGGACGGAGATGACCCCCTTGCCCCCCAGGGAGAGGATGGGCAAAACCTGGTCGTCGTTGCCGGAATAGAGGTCCAGCTTCCCCGCCGTCAGGGCGGCGGTGGAGGCGATCTTCGAGATGTCGCCGCTGGCCTCCTTGATGGCTGCGATGTTCTCGTGCTCCGCCAGGCGGGCATAGGTCTCCGGCTCGATATTCACCCCCGTGCGGGAGGGCACGTTGTAGAGGATGATGGGCTTCGTCCCCTCGTCGGCGATCATGTTATACATCTTCACCAGGCCGTTCTGGGTGGCCTTGATGTAGTAGGGGGTCACCACCAGCAGCCCGTCGGCCCCCACCTCGCAGGCGAATTTGCTCATGCTGATGGATACGCTGGTCTCGTTGGAGCCGGTGCCCGCGATCATGGGCACCCGGCCCGCGATGCGCTCGGCGGCGTAGCGCAGCACCTCCTTGTGCTCGGCGATGGTGAGGGTCTTGCCCTCGCCGGTGCTGCCCGCGATGACCAGGGCGTCGATGCCCTTTTCGATCTGCCAGTCGATGAGCTTTCCCAGGGCTTCATAGTCCACGCCCGCCGGGGTAGTGGGGGTGATGAGGGCGGTGGCCGCCCCGGTAAAGATCGGTTTCTTCGTCATAAAGAAGCCTCCTTGTTCCAGATTCTTCCGGGAGCCATTATACCAGCCCGCCTCCCTTCTTGCAACCGAAGCGGCCTGCCTTTCGCAGAACTTGCAGAGGGCGCTGTCAAAAAGGAGGACTGGATTTCCGGGCATTCCCGGGCGCAGGGGCCGTTCCCCTGCTCAAGGCCGCAGAAGGTAGGCTGTCAGCAGCTTGTAGGTGTTCTCCAGCCCCGCCATATGGGTGCGCTCATAGCCGTGGCTGTTGGCGGTGCCGGGGCCGACGGCGGCGTGGCGGATATCGTAGCCCGCCAGCAGGGACGGGTCGCAGTCGGTGCCGTAGTGAGGAGTGAAGATGTCCATGACGAAATCCAGCCCGGCGTCGATGGCCGTCTGGCGCAGCTCGTTCGTCATGCCCCAGTGGTAGGGGAAGCGGGAATCCTTGGCGAAGATGCTGACCTTGTGCTCGTCGGAGGTCTGATCCGGCCCCGTGGGAGCGATGTCCAGGGCCAGCATGTCGCAGACGTCCGCCGGCAGCACCGTGGTCCCGTGGCCGATCTCCTCATAAACGGCGAAGTAGGCATAGACCTTCCGGGGCAGGGCGAGAGAGGCTTCCTTCAGGGCCTTGATGGCCGTCAGCAGCACGGCGGCGGGGGCCTTGTCGTCGATGAAGCGGGATTTCAGATAGTCCCCGGCCAGAGTGAAGCGGGGCTCCAGGGCGATCATGTCCCCGGTGGCGATCCCCAGGGCCTCCGTGTCCGCGGCGGAGCCCACGTCCTCGTCCAGCACCACGCAGACGTTCGTGCGGAAATCCGGGGGCGTGACGCGCAGCTCCTCCTCCGTCACGTGGATGGAGTTGGGCGTGCGGCAGACCGTGCCGGTGAACACCTGCCCGCCGCGGGTGTAGACCCGCACGTTTTCCGTGACGCAGTAAAAGGGGTAGAGGCCCCCCACGGCGCAGACATTCAGGCTGCCGTCGGGGTTCACCTTCCGCACCATGAGGCCGATGTCGTCCAGGTGGGCGGTGACGGCCAGGGCGTTCCCCTCGCCGCCCAGCTCGGCGACGACGCCCCCCTTGCGGGTGACCCGGCAGGGGACGCCCAGCTCCGCGAGCATCCGGCACAGGAGGTCCTGGATTTCTTCATACTGCCCGGTGGTGCTGTCCACGGCGATCAGCCGCCGGAAATAGTTCAGGCAGGTTTCCCGGTCAAAGGCGGGAAAAACGGGGTTCGACAAGGGAGATCATCCTTTCTTTCCTGTTGAAGTCCCTTCTATCATACGATTCCGAAAGCATATTTGCAACTTCCAAGAAACTGAAAACGGGAGCTTTCTTTCTGGAGCAAGGTATGGTATTATATAAACTGGTCCGTTGTTACCGGGTTATCGGTTCGTGCAGCTCTGAACGAAGATAGAGGAGAATCCCATCATGGATCGTAAGCATAAACTGATCGGCTTCTACAACTACACCGTCATCCTTACGTATGTCGGGGTGCTGCTGGGCTTCGCCGGCGTGCTGTTCGCCATGAACAGCCGGGTCATGGAGGCGGTGGTCTGTCTGATGCTGGCGGGCTTCTGCGATATGTTCGACGGAACCGTTGCCTCCACCAGGCCCCGCACGGAGCCGGAAAAGAATTTCGGCATCCAGATCGATTCCCTCAGCGACCTGATCTGCTTCGGCGTGCTGCCCGCCGCCATCACCTGCGCCTGGGGCCGCCGCAGCATTCCGGTGCTGGCGGTCTCCGGCCTCTATCTCCTCTGCGGCCTGATCCGCCTGGCTTATTTCAATGTGGATGAGATCGAGCGGCAAAAGCACAGCGAAGAACCACGGGAAATCTATCTGGGCCTGCCGGTGACCCTGTCGGCCCTGTTCCTGCCGCTGGTCTACGGGGTGAGCCTGCTCCTCTGCTGGTTCCCGGCGGTCTCCCTTTCCATCGCCCTGGGGATCATGGCGGTGATGTTCCTGCTGCCGATCCGTTTCCGGAAACCCGGCCTTATGGGAAAGCTCTGCGCCGTGATCATCGGCGTGGGGGAAGTCGTGTTGGTGGCTGTCGCTTTCCTGAAATAGACAGCCCGGTCAGAGAGACAGAGCATGAAAGCTGATTTTTTCTACAGAAGCATACCCGGCCGCTCGATCCTGAAGGTCTGCCAGAAAAGCGGCGCCTTCCGGGTGGCCGCCTGGGCGCTGCGAACGCCGCCCTCCCGGCGGCTGATCCCCCGCTACATCAAGCGCAACGGCATCGATATGACCCCCTACGAGGGGCAGCGATACCGTTCCTATGCGGAATTCTTCGCCCGGTCGAAGGCTTCCGCGGCCATTGAAAGCGAACCGGAGGAGCTCATCAGCCCCTGCGACGGGCTGGTGTCGGCCTATCCCGTCACGCCGGAGCTGGAGATCCCCATGAAGGGATCCCACTACCACATGACGGACCTGCTCCCCTCGCCGGAGCTGGCGGAGAATTTCTGCGGCGGCCTCTGCCTGGTCTTCCGGCTGGAGGCGTCGGATTATCACCATTTCTGCTGCTTTGACGACGCGCGTCTGCTGGCGCGGGGGTTCATCCCGGGCCAGCTGCACAGCGTGCAGCCCATCGCCTGCGACCGGGTGCCGGTGTACCGGCTGAACCGGCGCTGGTGGTGCCTCCTGGAGACGCGCAATTTCGGCTATGCCGCCCAGATCGAGGTGGGAGCCATGCTGGTGGGCGGCGTCCGCTTCGCCGGGCCGGAGGGCTGGATGCGCCGGGGCGACGAAATGGGCAATTTCGAGCTGGCCGGTTCCACGGTGCTGCTGCTCCTGGGGCCGGAGGTCCGGCGGCGTCTGGCGTTTTTCCCGCCCTTCACGGAAGCGATGGAGGGCCGCGAGGTGCGGACCTCCATGGGGGAAAGGCTGGGGAGGCTGCAGGATGAATAAGCGCTCCTTTGTCACGAAAGATCTGCTTGTGCGCATCGCCGCGGCCCTGGCCGTCAACCTGGCGGCGTACTACGGCGGCCGGCTCCTGTCCGCGAAAGCGCCCCATCGCTGCCTGGAAACGGCGCTGGACCGGGCGATCCCCCTGCTGCCCTGGATGATCTTTTTCTATTGGATCGGCTTTATCTTCTGGATCGTGAGCTACGCCCAGGGCATGACCCTGGAAAAGGGCGGGCGGGGCCGGTTTTTGACCGCCCACATCCTGGGAGAGATCGTTTGCTTCCTCTTTTTCGTGCTGCTGCCCACCACCATGGCGCGGCCGGCGGTGGAGGGGCGCGGCCTGGGGGCCATGCTGCTGCGGCTGACCTACCGGCTGGACAGCGCGGACAACCTCTTTCCCTCCATCCACTGCTTTGCCAGCTGGCTCAGCTGGATCGGGGTCCGGGGGGACAAGCGCGTGCCCCTGAAATACCGCGGCCTGTCCCTGTTCCTGGCCCTGGCGGTGAGCGCCTCCACCCTGGCGGTGAAGCAGCATGTGGCCGTGGACGCCGCCGCGGGCATCCTGCTGGCGGAGCTCAGCTATCTGGCCGCCGGAGCCCTGGTCCGGCGCAGGGATGCGCGGAAGAAAACGGCGGAAGCGAAATGAGAAGAACGTACAACCGCTTTCGGAGCGCCGCTGCTGCGGCGCTCCATGTGTCGACGAAACGTCGACACATGGAGACGCAAAATCAGAAAATACTTTCTGATTTTGCAAGGATTCAACGTGAAGAGGGGATTCCCGTCCCCTCTTCACAATCTCCCCATGGGGGTCGGGGCTCTGCCGATGGGATTGACCGCGCAAGGAGCGCAGCTGCTGCGGCGCTCCTCGTGATGATGATGCTTTTCGGGCCGGTCCTGCTGGGGGCCTGCGCAGCCGCCCCCGTACCGCCGGCGTCCCCGACGCCCGCGCAAACGCCCGCCCCCACCCCTGCGCCCACGCCGCAACCGACCCCGGAGCCCACCCCGGTCCCCACGCCGGAACCCACCCCCGAACCCACGCCGGAGCCGGACGAAGCGGAAAGGCTGCTGGCGGACATGAGCCTCCGGGAAAAGCTCTGTCAGCTGCTGATGATCCGGCCGGGGGACTTTGCGGGACTTTATCCGGTGACGGAGCTGACCGAACCCCTGCGGAAGAGCCTGGAAAGCTATCCGGTGGGCGGCTTCCTCCTGGATGCGGACAACATGCGGGACAGCGGCCAGCTGAAGGCCCTGACGGCGGGACTGAAGGCCAGCCTGCCCATCCTGCCCCTGATCGTCTGCGACGAGGAAGGGGGCACGGTCAGTCGTCTCATGCGCACCGTGGGCACCACGAAGATCGGCGCGATGTTCAGCTATCGCGCGGAGGGGCCGGAAAAGGCCTTTTCCAATGCCGAGACCATCGCCGGAGACCTGCGGGCCCACGGCCTGAACGGGGACCTGGCCCCCGTGGCGGACGTCTGGTCCAATCCCGACAACCCCGTCATCCGCACCCGCGCCTACAGCGACGATTTCGACCAGGCCTCGGAGCTGGTGGCCGCGGCGGTGGCGGGCTTCCGCGCCGGGGGCGTGGTCTGCACCCTCAAGCACTTTCCCGGCCACGGGGACACGGCCAGCGACAGCCACTACGGCGCGGCTTACGTCACCAAGAGCCTGGAGGAACTGCGGGAAGGGGAACTGAAGCCTTTCCGGGCGGGGATCGAAGCGGGGGCGGACATGGTGATGATCGGCCATCTCACTGTCCCGGCCCTGGACGAAGCGCCCGCGCCCTTCTCCTATGCCATCGTGACGGGCCTGCTGCGGCAGGAGCTGGGCTTCACCGGCGTCGTCGTCACCGACGGGCTGGAGATGGGAGCCCTGGGGGACTACACCTCCGGGGAGACGGCGGTGCTGGCCGTCCTGGCGGGGGTGGACCTGCTGCTCTGCCCCGGCGACCCGGCGGCGGCTCTGGAAGCGCTGACGGCGGCGGTCGAGGACGGGACGATCCCGGAGGCGCGCATCGACGAGAGCGTCCTGCGCATCCTGCGGATGAAGCTTTCCCTGGAGGAGCGGGAGGAGCGCTGAATGGAAATGACCCTCTATCGGGAGGGGGACCTGGCGCTGACGGAGGAGGACGGGCAGCTGTTTCTCCGCGCCGGCACGGAGGCTTACCGCCTGGCAAGCCACCCCTACGAGCCCTGCACCTGTCTTTACCGCGGCGATAAGCTGTCCGCGGTGATCCACAATGCCTTTACCGCGGAGGAGATCGCCTCCCTGGCGAAAAACGGGGGAACGACCCGGGCCGTCACCGGCAGCCGATACGATATCGGCAGGGTCTGCCGCCTGCTGGCCTTCGCGGCGGAGCGCTGCCCGGACTGCGACATAAGCTATGCGGAGGGGGCCGTCGCCCTGGAAGCGCTGAAAAACCTGGGGGCCCTCAGCCCGGAAACGGCGGTGAGCCCTTCGGCGGTGGGGGTACGGAAGATCAGCGACGCATTCTCCCACGCCAAGAAGCGGAAGGAGCGGGTCATGGTCACGGAGGAGGGGAAGGTCTATGTACGAATTAAAGGATGACGTGTTCTACGAGGTGCTGGCGCGCTATCCCGAAATTCGGGTGGATTACTGCCTGCTGAAAAACGAGGGGCCCTATCGGGGGGAGGAGACCCACCGGCTGGCCCTGGCCTATGCCTTTCATAAGCTGAAGCAGGAGGAATGCGGCGACTTGACCTATGAGCTGGGAAAGGCAAAGGCCCGCCCCATAGACCCGGCGGCGCTTCTGGCCCTGCCGGAGAAGCCCTGGCGGAAATCGTACATCATCAAGGGTTCCATCCGCGCCGAAGGCCTGGACATCACGTCGGACGGCGGGGAGGTCCCCTATTGGAACGCCTTTCTGGAGCCGCCCTGCGGCTGCCATTACGGGCCGGAGGATTTTACAAGCTTCAACGCCGTCCTTTTTCCGGGCGGTCCGGAAAAGCTGATCGCCTACAGCTGGTCCACCGACTGGTCGGATTATTTCGACGACGGCCACGAATGGTGGGGCGCCTCCTGCTGGAGCGTCTACGACCCGGACCTGGACCGCGTCGCCGTGATCTCGGCATCCGCAACTGATTGAAAAACGCTCGGGCTGATACAGATGCATCAGCCCGAGTTTTCAAATCCCTCGCTGCGCCCGAAGGGCGCAGTTTTCGTGTTTTATACGGCGCAGCCGCGGATATTCACCGGCCGCCGCAGCGGCATATCAGGGCACCATGCCGGTGGCGCCCTCCAGGCCCGCCCGGGCCATATCCTCCGTGCCGCCGGCCCGAAGGTCGGGCTCCAGCTCGAAGACGTGCTCCACGCTGGTATAGTCCGAATAGCCCATGCGGGCCAGGGGCCGTATCTTCTCCATGTCGATCTTCCCGTCGGGCAGGATGACCTCGTCGGCGATGTGGACGCCGACGACCTTGCCGATGATGATATCCACGGTGCCGGTCTTGCTGTCCCCCGGCAGGACGATGGTCTGCACGTATTTGCATTCCAGGTTGATGGGGCTTTCCGCCACCCGGCAGGGCTTCACCAGCTCGCATTTCGCCTTGGTCAGCCTCGCCTTTTCAAATTCGTCCACCTCCGGGGGGAAGGGGGCGGCGGTGACGTTCATGGCCTGCCGGAGAGCGTAGGGCACGATGTTGTAGACGAATTCCCCCGTCTCCTCGATGTTCACGGCGGTGTCCTTCCGCTTGCCGTTGGGGCCCCGGTTGATGGACACCAGCACGTAGGGCGGGTCGAAGGTCAGGTTGGTGAACTGGCTGTAGGGGGCCAGGTTATCCACCCCGTCGGCGCTGACGGTGCTCAGCCAGCCGATCACCCGGGGCACGGCGCAGGATTTGAAGGGGGGCCTCGCCAGGCCGTGGTCGTTTTTCGCGGTCTCGTAGAACATTTGCCTTACCTCCGTTATTTTGGTTGGTCGGCTTTCGCCGCCGCGGCAGCCGCCGCCATATCCGCCGCGCTGTCCGTGGTGTATTCCCGGTCGATCTTGTCCACCTCGCCCTCCTCGATGAGCCGGAGGAACAGGTCCACGTATTCCGGGTTCAGCTGATGCCCCGCGATGCGCCGGAGCTCCTCGGCCACGGCGCTGATGGGCATCTTTTTCCGGTAGGGCCGGGTGGAATACATGGCGTCGAAGGTGTCGGCCACGGCGATGATCTGGGCCACCTGGGGGATCTCGTCCCCCTTGAGGCCGGAGGGGTAGCCGGTGCCGTCGTATTTCTCGTGGTGGTATCCGGCCCCCAGGGCCAGCTCCGGGGCGATGGACACGTCTTGAAGGATATTGTAGCCCCGGGAGGCGTGGCTCCGCATCACCTGGAATTCCTCGTCCGTCAGCTTCCCCGGCTTGTTGAGGATGTTGTCCGGGATGCTGATCTTGCCCACGTCGTGCAGCAGGGCGATGTTGTAGATTTTGTCCACCTCCTCCCGGGTCTTCCCCAGGCGGGAGGCGATCAGCGCCGTGTAGTGGGCGACGCGGGTGGAGTGGCCGTTGGTGTAGGGGTCCTTCATATCGACGCATTTGGCGAAAGCGCCGCTGATATCCTGGACCATGCGCCGGTTTTCTTCGTTCTTCCGCTCCAGGATCCGGGTCTTCTTGCGGAAATAGAGGGAGACGCTGCCCACCGCCAGCAGGAGCGCGAAGGCGCCCACCGCCGCCCAGAACCAGAGCTGCTCGTGGATGGCCTTCTGCTTGACGATGGTCACCGTCAGGGTCTGCTGCTCCGCCCCGGTGGTGATGTCGATGAGGCTCAGGCGGAAATGGTAAGCGCCGCCGTCCAGGTTCGTATAGCTGACGCTGCCCAGCTCCCGCTTGGTGAGCACCGTGGGAGCGTCGTCAAAGCCCTCCAGCTGATAGCGGATGTGGGGATTGGAGAGGGAGTAGGTGAAGGCGTAGGGATAGATGATGAGGCGCTTGACGGAAGCGGGGATGTGCACCTCGCCGCTCTCCGGCACGGCGTAATAGACGTCGTCCGCCGTCAGGAAGGGCACCGCCAGGCGCACCTTTCCGTAGTCGGTCACGTCATCGTTGATGTTGACGCTGCACACCCCGGTGGAGCCCGCGATGTAGAGGACGCCGTCCCCGTCCAGCTGGCTGAAGGAGTTGGCGGTAGCCGCGCAGGGCAGGCCGTTGGAGAAGTCATAGTGGGTGTAGGTGATCTCGCCGTTTGCCAGCATGGCGTCCCGGCTCACCACATAGACGCCGTTGCTGCTGAGGACCCAGATGCGCCCGTCGTCGTCGAAATAGAGGTCGAAGTTGTTGGAATAGGGGAAGCCGGCGACGGTGGTGACCTTCTCGTCCCGCATCCAGGCGATGGAGTTGCTGGTGATGATCCAGAAAAGGTCCTCCTCCGCGGGGTCCTGCTTCATGCGCAGGATGACCTCGCTTCGAAGCCCGTCCTCCAGGCCGATGCGGGAGACCTTGCCCCCGTCCACGATATAGATGCCGTCCCCGTCGCTGCCCAGGTAGAGCCGTCCGTCCGGCGTTTCCTCCAGGCAGAGGATCTCCAGGTTGCTGATGCCCCGGCTGTTGTCGATGGTGGCGGTCACCTTCCCGTCGGAGATCAGGTTCAGCCCCGCGGTGGTGGCCACGGCCATGGTCCCGTCCCGCAGCTCCCGGCAGGACCGCACCCGGTCGGAGGCCATGCCGCTGTCGGTGTTGAAGATGAGCCAGGTATTGGATTCCCCGTCGTAGCGCACAAGGCCCGTGCTGCCGTAGGTGCACAGCCAGAGATAGCCTTCGCTGTCGGCATAGACGCAGCGGATGCGCGCGCGCCGCAGCAGGTTCGTCAGGGCCGTTTCCCGCCTGCGGTATCTGCTGTCCAGCAGCACCAGGCCGTCGTCCGTGCCCAGATAGAGCTCGTTGCGGTAGCGGCAGGTGGCGTTCACCACCATAGGTTCCAGCCCCGCGGCCTTGGAGACGTCGGTAAAGCGGTTCTCCACGATCTTCATGACGCCCTGGCGGGAGGAGGTGAACCAGAGGTTCCCTTCATAATCCCGCAGCATCTGATCCACGCTGCTGTTCAGGGGCGTGTCCTTCAGCTCATGGTAGCGGCCGCTCCCGTCGAAATAGCCGATGCCGTTGTCCGCGCAGACCCAGAGGTCCCCGTCCAGGAGCTGGAGGCAGTTGACCTTTTTCTGAGGGGAAGCGGAGAGGATGCGGCAGTCGGCAAGGCCGTTGTTCAGGTCGCCGTAGAGGATGTCGGAGCCCTGGGTGCCGAGGTAGACGCAGCCGGGCTTTTCCGGGTCCGGCAGCACGGCGTGGATGGTGCTGGTAAGGCTCAGCTCCTTCGCCGGGTAGTAGGCGCTGACCCGCAGGTTTTCCACCGTGAACAGGTCGCCCCCTCTGGTGAGACCGTAGATCACGCCGTCGGGACCCGCCTCCAGACGCCGGATGTATTCCCGGTTGATCTGGGGATCGTCCACCAGCTGCAGCCGGTCCTCGTTATTCACATAGGCGAGGCCCATGGTGGTGGCGATGAGGATGTTGCCGTTTTCGTCCTCCGTGACGTCCTGGATGGAGGAGGAATTGAGGCCGTCGCGGCGGGTGTAGAAGCGCAGGGCTTCCGTCCGGTCCAGCATGGCGACGCCGCTCTCGTTGGTGCCGACCCAGGTGCGTTCCCTGGAATCCACGAACAGGCAGCGCACGCTGTTCAGGCCCGTGGAGGCTTCGTAGCGGGTGAAGCTGTTGCTGTCGTAGCGCACCAGGCCTGCGTAGCCGCCGATGAGGATGAAGCCGTCGGACAGCTGCACGATGGCGTTGGCTTCCGAGGTGGGCAGCCCGCTGGTGTTGTCGTAAAGCACATAGGCATAGCCCGCGCCGTTGTCCTCCTCCGCGTCCGCTGCCAGGGCAGGGAAGGCCAGCAGGGCAAGGGCCGCCAGCAGGGCCGCCAGCAGCGTTACCGGCCGCTTTTTCCGGCGTGCAGCTTTCATGGGAGCCTCCTTCTTCGCCGCGGCGGAAGCGCCCCGGCGGGTATCGTTTGCTTCATAATACAACATTATAGCAATGCGGGCCGCCGATTACAAGAAAGAATCGGCGGCCCGCGCTATGGGCGGCTCAGCTTTCGATTTTGGCCCGGTATTCCGCCAGGAAGCGCTCCGTGTCCCCGCCGGGGAAGGGGGAAGGGCAGACGGGGATCGTGGGGGTCAGGCTCAGCCTCGGCGCGCCGTGGGTGGTGCGCAGCATCCCCACGCCGGGGTGGTATTCCCGCCGGGTGAGGCCCCGGGCCTTGGCATAGGCCTCCTCCGGGGGCTCGCCCTGATAGCGGCGGCAGCGCCGGGCCCACACGCCGGGAACGTCCAGCAGCTTCAGCCAGGCTTCCACCGTGCCCTCGGGGGTCCGCGCCTCCAGGGCCTTCGCCAGCGCTTCCGGCGTCTCCGGCAGACCGGCGAGGAGGGGGATGGCCCGGAGGGCCTCCGCGCTCTCAGCCACCAGGTAGAACCAGCCGTCGGAAGCCCTGAAAATGCGGTCCAGGGGTCCGTAGCCCACGGCCTCCGGTCCGGCGGGCTCGTCCCATACCTTGCCCGCATAATCCAGCATGAAGGGGAGCTGGGTCAGGCCGCCGCTGCGGGAGAGGCAGGCCTGCACCCGCTGGCCGGCGCCGGTCCTCATCCGCCCGTAGATCGCCAGCATCACCCCCAGGCAGCCCATCTGCCCGGTCATGTGGTCCAGCACCAGCAGGGGCAGGGTCTCCGGCTTCACGTCGCCGGAATAGCGGCAGGACATGCCGGTGGCGGCTTCCCCCAGGTCCTCATGGCCCCGCATCCATTCCCGTCCGCCCCCCAGGGAGTGGATGTTGATCTGGGACAGGATGATATGGGGATTCAGCTCCCGCAGGCGCTCCTCCGTGAAGCCCAGGTGCTCATAGGCGGCCTGGGCGAAGTTGCAGTGGAAGACGTCCGCCTGCCGGATGAGGTCTTCCATCATCGCCTTTCCCTCGGGGGATTTCAGGTCCAGGAAGATGCAGGTCTTGCCGTTGTTCTGGGTCTCGTGGCCCGCGAGAGCGGTGTAGTTGTCCATGAGCCGGGGGTTGTTGATCTTCAGCACCTCCGCCCCGTATTCCGCCAGCAGCCGCCCGCAGGTTGGGCCCGCCACCACCTGGCAGAGGTCCAGCACCCGGATGCCCCGGAGGGCCGGTTCCGGCCTGGGACAGCTGGCGGGCTTTGGCTTTTCCGGCAGCGTCTCCAGCTCCGCCAGGATGGCGTCCCGATCCTCGTCCGGCAGATGCCGGGGGTTCCCCGCGCAGTCGCCGGTCTTCAGCATGAGGGAGGGGACGCCCGGCTGGGCCGTGTCCCCCAGGAGCGGGTCGGTCACATGGATCACGCTGCGGCTGTCCAGGGCGGCCTGGTCCCGCAGCCATTCCGCGCTGGTCTTGCACACGGCAAAGCCCGCCCCGTGCTCCCTCTGGGCATAGTCCTCCCATTCCTGCATGGTTCTTTGCAGCATGGTCCTGCGCACCGTCTCCCCGGCTTCCTCCGGCAGGCCGTTTGCGATCCATTCCGCGGGAAAGAGGGCCTTTGCGATGCTGAGAGCGCCCCGGGGCGGCGGCGTGGTCTGGATATAGCGCCCGTCCTTACAGGGATACCCCGCCATGAGCCGCACCAGGGAATAGGCGTTCATGCTCTCCGGGCTCAGCTTCATTCCCGGCAGCAGGAAGCTCTGGGGCGGGGTCACGGTCCGGGTGCTGTCCACCTCGAAGCAGGCGTCGTAGAGGGCGGATTCGATGTACTGCCCCCGGGAGCACTTTTCCCGCACGATCAGGGCGGCGGCGATGCTGTGGCAGGCGATGATGGCGGCAAAGTTGGAGGCCAGGGGCAGGGCGTCGAAGCGGATGTTCGTCTGCCGGCTGCCCATATCGATGGTGGAATAAAGCCCCGCCTCCGCGGCGATCAGGCCCTCCCAGCCGGGCAGGTCCCGCCGAAGCGGGTCGTGGCGGCTGAAGCCGGGGAGGGAGCAGTAGATGAGGGTGGGATTCGTTTCCGCGCAGGCGTCGTAGCCCAGGCCCAGCCGGTCCATGACGCCGGGGCGGAAATTCTCGATGAGGATGTCCGCGCGGGCGGCCAGCTTCTTCGCCGTCTCCAGGTCCAGAGTGATGCAGCGCTTTCCCCGGCCCAGGACGGCGTTGGCATGCCATCCGTTCCAGCGGGGGCCGCCGGGCGGGTCCACGTGGATCACGTCCGCGCCGTAGTCCGCCAGGATCATGGCGGTCAGGGGCCCGGCGATGTACTGGCCGAAATCCAGCACCCGCAGGCCGGTAAGTACGCCTTTCTTTTCCATACGGTCCCTCCTCAGAACAGCTCGGCTGCCTTGGCGGCGAAGCGGCGGCCGAAGATGCGGAAATTCTCCTCGTAGTACCCCATGCCGTTGTGCTTTTCGGCGTTAGCGTTGACGCCCACGGGCCCCAGGTGGATCACCGGGTGACCCTGACTTCCGCCGCCGGAATAGCAGAGCATGCCCCACACCAGCTCGTTTGTGAGGATGGCCTGGATCACCAGCTCCGCCCCGCCGTGGGTGTACTGCTCCGTGGCGAAGGCGCCGCCCAGCTTCCCGGCCATGGCGTATTTGCCCCC
>JAEETX010000011.1 GCA_016286665.1 Oscillospiraceae bacterium | reverse complement strand
GCCCAGGAACGCCCTGCGCAGGATATCGTAGCCCACCAGCAGATAGGGGATCAGAAACAGGATCAGCAGGGTCCAATTCGGCAGCTCGACCTTGACGAATTCCTCGCTGATCAGATACAGAGGCACAAAGAAGATCGCCGCAATGATGATGCGCCACAAAAGGCGCTTCTGCTTTTTGTTCATAGAAACCGTTCCTTTTCATGCAAAAAGCCGGCACGGCAACGTACCGGCCTTTTGTCCAAGATATGGCCTCGCAGAGTTCGTGGCTCGCAAGCCACGAATAAATCGGAATCCATTTTGGGGCGGAATTCACTTCTGCCCCAAAATACCTCTCGCGGAGCGTACTGTGGGCTCCCGAAGGGAGCCTGCGGGGAGCGGAGCGCAATTCTCCCTCACATCGAAGCCTCAGGCTTCGATGTGATTACAGGTAGATTTCGCAGTCGTCCTCGACCTTTTTGCAGTTGGCGTAGACCTGCTTCATGACGGCATCCGCATCCGCGCCTTCGTCGAATTCCACCTTCATCTTGAGAGTCATGAAGCTGACAGTGCAGTCCTTCACGCCGGGAGTCTTCTTGGCGGCTTCTTCCATGTTGTTGGCGCAGTTGGCGCAGTCGACTTCGATCTTATAGCTCTTTTTCATGGTTTCTTCTTCCTTTCAAGTTGAGAAAGTGATTTCTATTCTCAATTTATTCTCATTTTCAAAACCATAATACCCCAGGGTGTATGGGTTGTCAAGGGCTTTGGTCGAAAAATTTCCGTTATCCGGGGTTTGCGCTGCGCCGGGCCTGCACGGCATAGTAGGAGCAGGCTTCCGCCAGGGCTACAAGCTCATTGAGATTGGCATTGGGGTTATAGATGCGCAGGACGTGGGAGAGATCGTCAAAGTTATAGGCGTTCATGGAATCGCTCTGCGAGAGGGTGTACTTCTCGATATAATCCTCCTGGCTGTCGGCGATCCAGAAGCCCTGCCGGACCTCGATGGCCCTGCCGTTTTCCCGGAAATCGTCGGCATAGCCTGTGACGGCATTGAGCATCAGGGCAAACGCCGGACCGACCATGGAGCTGTACTTGCCTACGACGCATTGCAGGGAGCCGTCGGTAAACAGCTGGAGATTGCGGGTGTGGAAGCTGTCCACGACGGCCAGGGGCGTCTTGCCGATCACGGAGATCATCTCTTCCGGCGGGAGAACGGAAAGCACCGCATCGTACGTTCCGGCGGCAAACGCAGCCTTGGCGGCTTCCAGGTATTCATCGAAGACGATGTAGCCGGGGCAGATCGTAACCGTCAGATTGTCCGTCTCCAGGGTGATCGTTTTGTCCGTGGCGGCCAGTTCCTCCCGGGCACTGGAAAAGCTCACGCCATAGGCGACGGCGAGGGCGTTCAGGATGCCGAAGGTGCGCTGATAATGCATCTCATTGCCCAGGCTCGCGCCGCCGGAGAGGATGAAATAACGGTTGCCCACATCCTGCTCGGTGAAGCAGCGGACCAGATCCGCGCCGGCCTGGAACTCATAAGCCTTGCCCGGGCCGAACACGCCCAGGAACCAGGGGTTCTCCGCCACGGCGTCGAAATCCCGGTCGGACACGGTGCCGGAAGCCAGCAGGTAATAGGCGTGATTTTTCTCACACAGCGCCACCTCTGCCTGCAGATCGTAGGTCAGGAAGGACATGAAGCCCTCCACGCCGCTGTCGCAGGCCTTCTGAATAAAGTCCAGTTCTTCCTCGGGGGAGCTGATGGAACCGGAATAGACGAACTGTACCATCTCGAAATTGCTCTCGATATAGCCCTGGAGATACTCCCGGAAGCCGATGACCTCCGCATCCCCGGTGTTGTAGACGATGACGCCGATCTTGTGGAGCGTCGTATCCGAAGGCGTCGGCTTTTCCGGCGTCTGCGGGGCGTCCGGGCTTCCGGCGCAGGCGGCCAGGCTCAGGCACAGGACCAGGAGAAGCAGCCAGGCTATGGCCTTTTTCACGCAGTACCCCTCCCTTCGAAGAGATGGCAGGCCACCTCATGGCCCGGCTCCAGCTCCCTCAGGATAGGCCGGGTCTCACGGCAGACCTCCATGCAATGGGGGCATCGATCGGCAAAGGGGCAGCCGGCTGGCACATCCAGGGGGCTGGGCGGCTCGCCCTTGATGGGCTCGATCTTTTTGCTGAAATCCATCTTGGTGTCGAAAACGGCATCCAGCAGGGCTTTGGAATAGGGATGGCAGCAGATGTCCGCCATGCCCTCGCCGGGCATGACCTCCACGATGTTGCCCAGATACATGACCGCGATCTGGTGGCCGAAGGACTGGATCAACCCAAGGTTGTGGCAGATAAAGCCGATGGTGATCTGCTTTTCCCGCTGCAGCTTCGTGATCAGCTCGATGATCGTCTCCTGCACGGACACATCCAGAGCGCTGGTTGCCTCGTCCATGACGATGATCTCCGGCTCCAGGGCCAGGGCTCTGGCGATGGCCACGCGCTGACGCTGGCCGCCGGACATGTTGTGGGGATAGCGGTCGGCGAAATCGCCGGGCAGCTCCACCAGCTCCAGCAGCTCCCGGGCCTTCGCGTTCTTTTCTGAGGGCTTGATCCTGCCGAAATTCAGCAGCGGCTCGCAGACGATGTCCCGGATCTTCATCTTGGGATTGAAGGAGGTGGAGGGGTCCTGAAACACCATCTGGACATGCTGCCGCATCTGCCACAGTTCTTTGCCCTTGATCTTCGTAATGTCCTTGCCCCTATACCAGATCTCGCCCTCGCTGGGGCGGTCCAGCCAGACCAGGAAGCGCATGAACGTGCTTTTGCCGCAGCCGCTCTCGCCCACGAGCCCAAGGGTCTTCCCCTTGTACATCTTCAGGTTCACGTCGTTGCAGGCCACCAGCTCGCGCCCGCCGGCAGAGGGAAAGCGCCGGGTGACATGCCTGGCTTCCAGGATCAGGTCTTTTTCGTCAAACATAGCGTTTCCCTCCCAAGCTCGGCACAGCGTCCATCAGCTTCTTGGTATAGGCGTTGTCCGTTTCGTTCAGAATGTGTTCACGGCTGCCCTGATCCTCAATGACGCCGTTCTTCATCACGACCAGCTTGTCGGCCATGTAGGAGGCGACGCCCAGGTCGTGGGTGACGATGATGATGCTGGTGCCGTATTCGTCCCGCAGCTCCATCATCTGGCGCACGATCTGCGCCTGGGTGGTCACGTCCAGAGCGGAGGTGGGCTCGTCCGCCAGCAGCAGCCGGGGCTGATAGGTCATGCCCATGGCGATGCCCACCCGCTGACGCTGGCCGCCGGAAAGCTGGAAGGGATAGGAACGCATGATGCGGTCCGGGTCCGGCAGACGCATCCGGCCCAGCATCTCCGCGCCCTTGGCCCATGCTTCCTTCTTGGAGATATTCTCATGGGTACGGATATATTCCACATAGCTGTTGCCGATGAGCCGGGTCTGGTTCATCATGGCGCCGGAATCCTGGAAGATCATGGAAATATCGTGGCCGCGGAGGGCGCGCCATTCCCTGTCGCTGAGCTTCAGGAGGCTGCGTCCTTCATAAATGATGTCTCCCGCCGTCACCTTCCCGCCGCCGGCCAGAAGGCCCAGTACGGCGCGGATGACCGTTGTCTTGCCGGAGCCGGATTCGCCCACGATGGAACAGATCTCGCCCTTTTCCAGGGTGAGATTGCAGTCTTTGACCGTAACACGCTTGCCGTAGGAGATATCGACGTTTTTGATTTCGAGCAAAGCCATAGATATCCCCTCCTTATTCCGTCTTCGGATCCAGAATATCCCGGAGCGCGTCGCCCAGCATATTGAAGACCACGACGGTGATGAAAATGGCAAGGCCGGGATAGATCATCGTCCAGGGCGCTGTCTGGATCAGCGTACGCCCGTCGTTGAGCATTTTGCCCCATTCCGGCGTGGGCGGCTGAGCGCCGAAGCCCAGGAAGCTCAGGGCGGCCAGCTCCATCATCATGGAGCCGATATCCGTGGCCGCGGTGATCACCAGGGTGGTGATGGTGTTGGGCAGCATATACTTCCAGAGCATGTACCCGGTCTTGGAGCCCGTGACCTGCGCCGCCGCGACGAAATCCGTGTGGCGGATCTTCATGACGAGGCTGCGGGCCAGGCGGGCGTATTTGGGCCAGGAAACCAGAGAGATGGCGATGACGGCATTGCGCATGCTGGGCCCCAGTATGCCGGCCACCGCGATGGCCAGCACCAGGCCCGGGAAGGCGATCATCATGTCAGCAATGCGCATGATGACGGCGTCCACCCAACCGCCGAAATAGCCGGAGATGATGCCCAGGATCGTTCCCACTACCAGGATCACCGCCACAAGGATCAGCGTGCCCGAGAGGCTGGAGCGTGAGCCGTAGACGACCCGGGCGAAAATATCGCGGCCCATTTTGTCGGTGCCGAAGCGATGGGCGGCGGAAGGCGCCATGATGGCCTCCGCCAGATTGCCCGCCGTGGGGTCCACGTCGCCGCAGATCTGCGGCGCGAAGACCGCAACGAGACAGATGAGGATGGCGAGGATGCCGAAGATCACAAAGACCTTGTTGCTCAGGAACTTGTTCTTTTTCTTTTCCATACTGCGCACCTCACCGTTTCAGCCGCATGCGCGGGTCGATGTAGTTATAGGACATGTCCACCAGCAGGTTGACGACCATGTAGATGATCGCCACCCAGAGCACGAAGCCCTGCACCAGGTTATAGTCCAGCGTTGTGATGGCGTCGACCGCCAGCTTGCCCATGCCGGGGTAGGAGAAGATGACCTCGACGACGCTGGTGCCGCCCAGCAGGGAGCCGATGGAGAGGCCCAGCATGGTGATCAGCGGCAGAAGCGAATTGGGGAAAACATTGCCCCAGAGGATCTTGCTCTCCTTCACGCCCCGGGCGCGGGCGCCGATCACATAGTCGGAGCTCAGCTCCTCCAGCACGGCGGTGCGCACCTGGCGGGTGTACTTGGCGCTCATGGCGACGGCCAGGGTCACCGAGGGCAATATGAGGCTCTTGAGGTCGCCGCCCGAGGAGACCACGGGCAGCAGCTTCAGCCGGACGGCAAACCACAGAATCAGCAGCAGTCCGACCCAGAAGTTCGGCAGAGATACGCCGAAGAAGGTGATCACCCGGACGAAGAAATCGATGAACTTGTTCTTATGGACCGCGGAGAGGACGCCCAGCGGAACGGCAATGATCAGCATCAGCACCAGCGAACACAGCGTCAGCTTCAGCGTCGGCCAGATGCGCGTGGCCAGAAGCGAGACCACCGGCTTGTTCCAGGAGAAGGAAGTACCGAAATCCCCCTTCAGGCAGTTTCCGAGCCAGTGGAAATACTGCGTGAGGAAGGGGTCGTTGAGGCCCATCGCCTCGCGGGTCTCGGCGATGATCTCCTCGTCGGGGACCATGCCCATGGAGATATACATATTCCGAACAGGGTCGCCCGGGGAAATGAAGGTCAGTAGGAACGTCAGAAAGCTGATGCCGATGAGCACGATGACCATCTGCAAAAGCCGCGACGCGAGCTGTTTTCTGCTCAATTTCCATCTCTCCCATACAGCAGAGTATTCCCGTTAATAAGAAACGGGAGCGGAAAGGGCGCATAGCGCCCTTTCCGCAAGAACCGGAAAAGTATGTGCCGAATATCAGGCGGCGGGCTTGATCTCGCTGCTCAGCCAGTAGTAGTCGGCGGTATGGATGTGTGCTTCGCCGACAGTCTTGTTGTTGTAAGCGAAGGAGCTGGACCAGTAACCGTCGATGATGGCGACCGCGTCGTCAATCAGGATCTGCTGCATCTTCTGCATGATCTCCTTGCGGGCGGCCGTGTCAAAGTTGGAGGTGTACTCGTCGTAGAGCTTGTCGTATTCGGGGTTGGAATAGCGGCTGAAGTTGATGGCGTCGCCGGCCGTGGAATACCAGTTGTACATATACTCGGTGGGGTCGCCGGTGCCGACGGTGGTCCAGTTGTTATTGCACAGGTCAAAGTTGCCGGCGCCCATCTGATCCCAGCAGTCGCCGGAGGTGGACTCCTTCAGCTCGACCTTGATGCCCAGCGCGTTGAGATAGAGTTCATGGGACTCGGTCATCTCGTTGAGCAGACGGCCGTCGTAGGAGTAGTAGACCAGGGTGACCTGCGCCCCGTCCTTCATCAGCTTGTCGCCGTCATAGGTGTAGCCGTTGTCGGTCAGGAGCTTTTTGGCAGCTTCGAGGTCATACTTGTAGGGATTGTTCAGGTTGTTGTAGCCGAAGTCCAGGTTGCTGGGCAGGACGGAGAAGCCGGCCTTGTACATGCCGCCGATGGTGTTGGATTTGGAGATGGTCTCATTGTCGATGGCCATCAGGATGGCTTGGCGCAGGACCTTGTCGTTGAGCGGGCGGCCTTCCATCATGTTCATCCAACTGAACGCGGTGCGGACGCCGGGGGCGCTGTCGTAGGTCAGGTTGCTGTCGGCCTGGATCAGGGCGATGTTGGAGGGGATGGAGACGTTCTCCACCAGGTCCACCTGGCCGGCCTGCAGGGCGCTGGCCTTGGCCTCGAGGCCGAGGAAGACGATGTTCACGGTGTCATAGGGGACGTCCGCGTAGTAATAGGGGTTCTTGACCATGGTGTAGCCGACGCGGGGCTTGGCTTCCTTCACCATGTAGGGGCCGGTGCCGATGGCGTGATAGTCAAAGTCGGTGGTGGCGGAGACGTTCAGGATCTCCATGGCGGGGTAGGCCAGTTTGCCGGGCAGGTTGTTGTCCGCTTTGGGCAGGGTGATGGTGATGGTGCGGGCAGCGTCGTCCGCGGCGATCTCCGCCTCATAGGGCAGATACTTCTGGGGAGAAGCAGTGCCGTTGGGACCCTCGGTGCGGATCCATTCAAAGGCCTCCTTGACCTTTCCGGCAGTCAGGGCGTCGCCGTTGGAGAACTTGATGCCGTCGCGCAGGGTGATGGTCCAGACGGTGAAGTCGTCATTGGAGCTCACGGACTCGGCCAGCCAGGGCTCGGGAACCATGCTGTCGCTGAACTTGAACAGGCACTCGCCTACGCCGTAGCGCATGCAGTTCCAGGCGGTGTTCGTCTGGTTCATGGGGTTGATCAGGCCGTCGGAGAAGGCCTCCAGGCCGAAGTTCAGGACCTTTTCCGCGGCGGGCTTGGAGCCGCCGTTGGAGCCGCCGTTGGAGCCGCTGTCGGAGCTTCCGGGGTTGGCGGGCGTGCTGCCGCCGCCGTCTTTCCCGCTGCAGCCAGCGATCAGCGCGGCCAGCATCAGGACGCAGAGGATGAGTGCCAGGATTCGTTTCATTCTTTCTTTCCTTCCTTTTTTCTGGATTTTATCTAAATTGAATGAACGCGCAAACATCATCGGGTCTGCTCCCTCTCCGTCGCCCTCTCCGCCTCGAGCAAAAGAAAAAACGGCAGCACCGTGCATTTCCGGCGTGCCCTGGCGGAGACTCCGTAGGAGCGCAAAGCGCTCCGGGAACGGTATAAGGAAAGCCAAGGCGCGCGCAAAAACCTTGCGCGGTGCTGCCGCATACAAAAAACTGCTACCGCAAAATGCGGCAGCAGTCCGTTTTCAGCAGCCTATGTATCCCGAATGACAAACAAATAACAAGACAATTGCCTTGCAACGAATGCTCCGGGGCGCCCAAGCTCCAAAAGTCCGTGGAGGGGGATGCAGACGCGGCGCAGGCAAGTCTTCTGGCTTATGGGTCGTCACCTAAGCCGTCTTCCCAGCCCAAGGGCCAGTGACATCGTGGCTTCGGCTCGCCAAATACAGCGGCGGCTCCGTGCGGGATTCTCACCCGCTTCCTTATTCAGCCTCCCCCATGAGGGAGGTCACCTGCGGCGGTTATTCACTTTACGGAGGGCATTATAACAGCAATGAATACCGAAGTCAAGCAGTGAATTTCCGTCGGCGGCAGGCGGTTGATCATTGACAGGTCTTCTTCTCTATTCGACGATAAAAAAGATATCCACAAAGCCCGTGATCTCCAGCGTCTCCATCACGGTCTCGCCCACGTGAATGAGGCGCATCCGCCCCTGCTTGTTCATCTGCTTCTGCGCCAGCAGCAGCACCCGCAGCCCGGCGGAGGAGATGTAATCCAGCTTCTCCAGGTCAAAGATCAGCTCCGTCGTATGCTCCATCGCCCGTTTGAGTTCCGCTTCCAGCTGCGGCGCGGCGCTGATATCCAGTCGGCCTTCCAGAGTCAGCGTGACCTTCTCGCCTTCCGCGGTTTTGTCGATCTTCAGCATATTTTCCCTCTCCTTTCCGGACGCGCCTTATTTCCACTCGTCCGACGGCTTCGCCGTCCCGTAATACTTCAGCGACAGCATCGTTATATCGTCCGCCTGAATCGCTTCGCCGGTGAAGCTGTCGATGGTGGTCTTCATGGTTTGCAGCAGCACGCTGGGCGTGGCCTCCGGCTCCCGGTTCAGGGCTTCCAGGATGCCCGCCGTGCCGAAGGTCTCCTCCCGCTTGTTTCTGGGCTCCTTCACGCCGTCCGTGTAGACGAACAGAGTGTCCCCCGGCTCCAGCTGAAAACCGTGGTCCCGGAAGCGGACGCCCTCCATGGCGCCGACGGGGGGCGAATGGCGGTATTCCTGCAGCTCGAACCGCTTTCCGGCCCGGCGAAGCACCGGATGCTCCGCGCCGGCGTTGGCCGCCATCCCCTTTCCGGTGGACAGCTCCAGGACCGCCAGCCATACCGTCGCGTACATGCCCGCGTTGTTGCCCTCCACCAGCTGCTCGCTGACGTTCTGCAGCACCTCCGCCGGCGAAAAGCCCTGGAGCGCCCGGTTTTTGATCAGCGTTTTGACGATGACCATGAACATGGCCGCGGGGACGCCCTTGCCGGACACATCCCCCAGCACCATCGCCAGATGATCCTCGTCGATCAGGAAGAAGTCGTAATAATCCCCGCAGATCTCCCGGCTGGAATAGAGGGAAGCATAGATATCGAAGTCTCTCCGTTCGGGGAAGGCCGGGAATTCGCTGGGCAGGATGTCGGTCTGGATCTGCTTGGCGACATTGTACTCCGCGCTGATCCTTCCCTGCTCCTCCGTGGCGCGGGCGACCTCCTCGGTATAGGCGTCGATGCGCCGGGTCATGTCGGTGAAGGAGACCGCCAAGTTCCGCAGCTCGTCGTCCGTCCGGAATTTCTCCAGCTGCAGGTCGAAATCCCCGTGCTCATAGCTGTCGACGCTGGCGTTGAGCCGCACGATGGGCTGCACGATGCTCCGGCGCATATAGAGGAACATGACGGTCAGGAAGACCAGCGTACACAACAGGATGAAAAGGACGATGCGCAGCACAAAGGCGTCGATCTCCTTTTCCAGGTCGGTGAGCTCATAGTCCGCTTCCACCATGGCGCGGACATTCCCGGATGCATCGAAGACCGGAGCCCAGGTCTCGATGCCGGCGCCCAGTGCCGTTTCCATGAACATGATCTCCGTGGAAGGCTTTCCGGCGCGCACATCCGGCAGGAGCTTCTCATATTCATAGGACGTGTACTCAAAAATGTCGCCCCAATGGGCCACCCATTCCGGATCATCCTCCGGCGTCTGCGCCTCGATGAGGTACGTGAAGCTGGTTTCTCCGGGCACGAACAGATAAAGGTAGCCGACGCCGGTGAAATTCATTTTGACCGAATTGTAAAACTCGGTGAGGGATTCCGAATAGCTGTCCGGTTCTCCCGTTTCGGCAAAATGCTCCAGCTGTTCCCAGTCCGTCTGAGCGGCGACGATGCGCACGATATCCTGCCCTTTTTGGTTGTAAAAGCGCAGATAGGTCCTGCGAAAAACCATATAGCTGGATACGGCCAGGATCGCGACCATGGTGATCATCAGGGCCAGCTGGATCAAGGTGACCCTGCGGCTCAGGCTGTGCCTGGTCGATTTTTTCATTCCGAATCTCCTTTAAGCTCCAGCACGCGAACGAACGCGCCGCAGCGGCAGTCCTCGCCGCAAACGGGACAGCACATCCCGTAACGGTGCAGCTCCCGGTAAAAGCCGGGAACAAGCCTCTCGTAGACGGTCTCCCCGAAGTTGTCCGTCGGCGATTTTGCGGGGATCTTCCCATCGGGATATACCCACATTTCTTCCAGGAAATAGCGCCCGCCCTGCTGCAGCATCCGGTCCCTGGACAGGCGCATCAGCTCCCGTCCGATCCCTCGCCGCCGGAGCGACGAGTCCACATAGAAGGAGTCGCCGGTGAAGACCTCCTTCTCCGGGAACCGGCTGCTGATCTCCTCCAGCATTTCGGGGTGGGGCAGCGTGAATTCGATGCCCCGCTTATAGGTGAGGAAGCCCTTCATTTCGCCGTCCTCCTCCACCTTGAAGCCGAAGTAATTCCCGGATTGCGCCGATTGGCTCATCATATCGGCAACATAGTCTCCCCGGGTCAGATGCTCCATGGTCAGGGATATGATTTGCGTAATGTCGTCGCTGGTGATCGGACTGATTTCCATAATCCAGTCTCCTCAGTTTTTGACTTTCTTTTTATTCCACTGCAGCAGCAGGAAGAGCACGATCAATGCAAACATCGCCCCGCAGAAGATGCCGATCCCCTTCTGGTATCCGAAGGTGAGCAGCGAGCCGTAGGCGACCGGTCCCACCGTCTGGCCAAGGCTTTCAAACACGGAGTAGACGCCCATGGCCCGTCCCTCGCTGTAGGCCGTGCTCTCCGGCAGCTGCTCCACATAGGTGTACTGGCAGGTATAGGCGAAGGAGGTGACTGCCGAAATGATCACGACGCCGATGATGACGGAGATGAGGGAAGGATGGATGATGAAGATCAGCATATCCAGGCCAACCACGGCGCTTGCCAGCACCACGCTCTTTTTCGCCCCCAGCTTCCGAAGCAGGAAGGACGACAGCGCCGGCCCCACATAGATGACCATAATGC
Source organism: Oscillospiraceae bacterium (assembly GCA_016286665.1). Taxonomy (GTDB): domain Bacteria; phylum Bacillota; class Clostridia; order Oscillospirales; family Oscillospiraceae; genus UBA1774. The sequence continues at coordinate 40,461 of JAEETX010000011.1, read as the reverse complement.
CGCAGAGCAGATAGATCTGACCGATGCGGACCTCGTCGATCCCGTGCTCCTGGGCAAACAGGGGGAAGAAGTATTCCCGGTAGGAGAGGGACATCATAAACGGGAGAAGCATCAGGACGAAGAAGCTCAGCACACGGCGGCTGAAAAGGAAATCCCGCAGGCGCACCCTTCCGGTTTCCGGGACCTCCGCGGCGCTTTTCAGCGGCATCACGTTGCCGGAAGTCACCGCCAGAAGGAAGCCAATGCCCACAATGATGCATCCTGCCAGGTAAATGAGATGCCAGCCGCCCATGGCAAGCAGGACGGAGGAAAGACCCGCGCCGATGGTGACGCCGGAGAGCGTGCCCGCGCTGACGCCGGCAAAGGCCGCGCTGACCTTCTCCTCCGTGCCGCCGGTGGCGGAGACCGTGTTGCAGCCCACATAGATGATCCCCATGCCGGAGCCGATGAGCATCTTGCCCAGAAGGAGGCCCCAGTAATTGCCCATCAGCAGACAGATCAGGAAGCCGGCAAACTGGACCGCCATGCCCAGGCTGATGCTGCGCCGGGAGCCCATCTTTTCCGTAAGCCGCCCCGCAAGGAGGGAGAACAGGGCCATCATCAGCAGCTGCAGGGACATGGGCAGAGCGATGGCCACGCCATCCGGCACCGGCAGGCCGCCTTCATAGAGCTGGCTGCACACGATGGCGATAAAGGCGTCCTGCATGGCGTCCGCCAGATAGGAAAGGAACATGATGCTGCGCACGGGAACCAGATCCGTGGTGTCCGGATGGATGGCTTTCTTTCTCTTCTGAATGAATCCCACCAGGAAAGCCAGCTCGATCAGCAGCATGGCCACAACGATGGTGCCGATGGCGGTGCTGACGATCACTTCCCGTTTGAGCTCGTTCTGGCGTTCTTCCACGGCGGCGAGGCTCTGCCCCACCTCCAGCAGGCCGATGATGCTGCCGTCCTTATCCCGGATGGGGGTCAGCTGGAAGGCCCAAGCGCCGTAAGCGCTGATCTCGGACACGGCGACGCTCTCCCCGGTGTGCAGAACATCGGCGTATTCATTTCCCTCATTCTCATAGACCGGGGTCCAGCAGGGGCTGGATTTCTCGGAGTCCGTGACCGCGCGGAGGAATCCGTTCCGCTCCCGGTAGATGACGAAATAGTAATACTGCCCGTTGGCATAGCTCTGCTTCACAGGTCCGGACAGCTGTTCATGCAGCGCATTGAAGTTCTCGTCGTTGAAATTCTCCTGCCCGTCGATCTTTTTCAGCGTATCCACGTCCATCCTTGAGAGCAGGAGCTGGGTAAACAGGTCCAGCTGCGTCTTACTGGCGTCGGTGCTGTTGGTCAGAAGGTTGTTCAGAAGCGACGTGGACACGATGAAAGCCACCGCCAGGGAGGCCAGCACGATCAGGATGGCGCGCATGGCGGTTTCGTTTTCCGCGATACGGGGAATCAGGAAGCGCAGAAAACGGAGAATCAGGAACAGCGACAGCAGGGCGCCGACGGCCAGAATGATCCAGGTGATGATCGAGCGGTAAAAATCAGCGATGAGCGCGCTGTCCACATAGTCTTCCGACGCGCACTCCCCGTCCGGCCCCACGGACAGGCGGTAGAAGCCGGCCTGATTGGTGGCAAGCAGGCTCTGCCCATCCTGGGATACATCCAGCTTGAACAGGATATCGTCCAGGGAAGTGAACATGCGGTCCGAAGCGGGATCGTCAATGGGGAAATGACGAACCACCAGGTCCTGGATTTCCGTGTAGTAGACCTGACCGCTGCGGGCAGCGATATCGAAGGGCATCCATTCCCTGTCCAGCTCCGCCGGGCGGGCCGATCCGTCCTCCAGGCGGTAGACCGTCACCTGGCCATTTCGGCTGATCACGACGACCTGTCCGGTCTTGACGTCATAGGAGGCGTCCGTTTTCACGCCCTCGGCGGGGACGGAGCCCATATCCCGCACGGTACCGTCCGATCCGATCTGCTTCAGATCGATCCTGCTTCCCATATCCACGAGGAAATAGACGGAGTCCTCATATGCCTGCAGCTCCAGGATGCGCCCGTACTGCATGGGCGTGTCTTCTTCCGCCCACAGGGAATAATCAATCATGTAGACCACCCGGCTTTCATCTCCGTCCAGCCGGATGATGCGCTCCCAATCTATCAGCAGGCCCCGGTCGCCGTACTTCAGGTCCGCCACATAAATGCTGCCGTCCTGCGCCTGCACGGCATAAGCGGCGTAGTAAAACGGCGCTTCATCGCTGCCGCCGTCATATCGGCGGATCAGTTTTCCCTCCGCGTCCAGGACCAGCACCGACAGCTTCCCGTTGTCGATGACCACGGTCTGTCCGTTTTCCCCGAAGGTCATCTCGCTGGTGGATTCGATCAGATACGTGGGACTCAGGATGAGCTCCCCGCGATGGAGCCAGGCAAAGATCAGGCAGGCCAGCGCCACAACGGCAAGGGCCGCCAGCAGCCAGCCGAAACGCCTGCCGCCCTTTCGTTTTCGAATCTTCTCCTGTCCTTTTCGCCTCTCGCGACGATTCTCTCTCTCATTCTCTTTCACGCCCGGTTCCTCCCCTATTCCTTACGATCTCGGACCGCTACGCAATTCCAGGGCAATACCGCATGATTCCGGCGCTGCGTGCCGGGAATCCCGCGGCGTTTCCCTAGCAGGGCAACTCGGACACAAGTTCCACCATATCCCGGTCTGTGCCGGCTTCAAAGGTTGCCCTCCGCGTGTGTGTGCGGATATATTTCGCCGCGTTTTCCCCCGTCGGGTTATCCCTGGTTTCCAGAGGGTCTCTGCCGCCCATGGGCGCGAACATGCGGAGATGGACCGTGTTCTCCTCCGGCATCAGAGCGCAGGCCGCCTTGATATCCGCCCCCGGAGCGCACACGCGGCAGCAGAGGGCAAACAGCTCGTCGGCCAAAAGGAGCAGCTTCGCCCGGTTTTTGGGAACGACGCCCCGCTCCTCCAGGGTCTTGCGGATGAATTCCGTCACGGTGGGCGCGAATTCCGGCGTTCCCTGCACCACGATATAGACGTAATCCCGGCTCCCCTTCTTATACTCCAGGGCAAGCCCCGCGGAGCTGAGGACGTCGACGCCGCTTTCACAGAACACCGCCGCCTCATCCTGTATGTAGCGGAGCAGTTCTTCCATGCTGCGGGTCTTGCTCCGGCTGCGGTTGAGGGCGCTCTGCAGCTCCTGTTCCCGGAATTTCTCCCCCTCCCGGTTTTCCATCTCCCCCAGGTCGGCGGTGTAAAGGAACAGCCGGTCGCCCTGATTGAGCCGCAGCTTTTCCGAACGGTAGGTGACGCTCTCGTTTGCGCCGAGGGCCGCGTAGACCGGGGTGCGGAGCCATTCATACCTTGCTTCGCTGCGCATGAGGAAGGGAACGGTCCCCCCGGCATTGACGAAGCTGAACTGCCCGCTCACGGTGTTCAGGACCCCCACCAGAGCGCTCACGGAATTCCGCCCGCTCAGGTCATAAAGCTGGGAATTCACATCGGACATGGTCTCGATCAGGGACCTGCCCATGCGCAGGCGGCTGCGGATGGCGGTCTGCGCCACCACGGTGAACATGGCCTCCGCGATGCCGCTGCCGGGCACCTGCCCCACCACGAGGCAGAGGGTGTTTTCATCCAGGAAGAAATAGTCGTAGAAGGCGCAGTTCCGGCGCGTGCCCTGCTGGATGTCCCCGGCGAGGGCAAAGGTCATGCTCGCCGTGTTCTCCTTCAGAGGCTGCGGCAGCAGGGAGCGGCAGATTTCATCCACCACGCCCATTTTATAGCTGCTTTCCGCTGCGGAAACAGCGCGTTCTTCCTCGGTCCGATCCTCGCCCGCGGCGGCGTAAGCCGCGATGGCGCGGGCCGACTGCCCCGGTTCGCCGGTGATCTCCTCCGCACGGCGCCGGAGCTCTTCCGCGTCCAATTCCTCCAGCTGCTCCGTCATCGCCGTGAGCTTATGCAGCGGCGACAGCACCCGCAGCCGAAGCAGCAGGACGAAGTACAGCGTGCAGATCAAGAGTACACCCAGCACCGCCGCCGGCGCTCTGCGGTCGATGCTGCTGCTCAGCCTGATGGGAGAGGAAGCTTCCCCGGTCTCGCTTTCTTCCTCCGGAACGGCGGGGTCTTCCCCGTCCTCCGTCTGCGCATCGGTCTGCAGCCGCAGGCTCCGGGCCGCCGGCGGGAAAGCTTCGCTCCGCTCCCGTGCACCGTCCGCGCCGCGGACGGAAACCAGACCGCTTCCGACCAGCGCCAGGATCAGCAGGCACAGACATGCCCTCAACGCTCCATGCTTCACGCTTTCACCTCTTCCAGGATTGGTCCGCTCAATCGCCCTGCGCGTCATCCAGCAGATCGGCATATTCCCGCAGCTGCTCCCGCACGACGACGATCTCATTCTTCTTCATTTCCGTCACCGCGGCACGGAGAAGATGCCGCATGGAAATGGGCGCGCCCTCCCCCGCCGCCATGAAGGCCGCCGAGAGGACGATGTTTTTGATATGTCCGCCGGAGAACTCGAATTTCTCCGCCAGGAAACGCCAGTCGATATCCTCCGCCACCGGCGCGTCCGCCGGGAGCAGGCCCCGATAGATCGCCTCTCTGGCCGGCGGTTCGGGGAAGGGGAAATGCACCACATAGGTGATGCGCCGCATGAACGCGGCGTCGATATTGCCCATCAGGTTGGTGGCAAGGATGCAGACCCCGTCGTATTCCTCGATCTGCTGCAGGAGATAGGCCACCTCCACGTTGGCGTTCCGGTCATGGGCGTCCTTCACCTCGCTGCGCTTCCCGAACAGGGCGTCGCATTCGTCGAAAAACAGGATGCAGCTGGCGTTCTTCGCCTCGGTGAACAGGGCGCGGAGGTTCTTCTCCGTCTCGCCGATGTATTTGCTGACGATCTGGGAGAGATTGATCTTGTAGATCTCCATATTCAGCTCGTGAGCGATCACCTGGGCGCACATGGTTTTCCCCGTTCCCGGCGAACCGGCGAACAGGATGGAAAGGCCCCAGCCGTAGCCCACCCGGAGGGCGAAGCCCCAGCGGGAGGAGACCAGATGGCGGTAGCGGATGTGCCCGCAGGCCCGCTTCATCAGATTCTTCTGCGCTTCCGGCAGCACCACGTCGTCCCAGGTGTAGCCCGGCCTGACCTGGGTCGCCAATTCGCCCAGCCGGTGGACCGCCTGGCGGTAGCAGCAGCGATGGATCAGCTCGCCGGATATCTCCCCTGCGCCGCTGAGCCGCGCCAAACCCAGCGCCTGCTCGCAGGCGACCCGGATCTGCCGCGGGCTGAAGCGGAATTTGGCCGCCAGCTCCTCCGTCGTGCACCCCGTCAGCCGCGCCTCGCGCAAAACGCTGTCAAACAGCGTCAGCCGCTCCGTTTCGCTTGCCTGGGGCAGCTCCAGCTCCACCGTCAGCGTCCTCAGACGCATGGGGGACGCCAGCTGCGAGAGGAAAAACCGCTTGTCCCGCCGCAGCTCCAGCCTTTCCAGCTCCTCCAGCATGCTCTGCGGGGGCGGGACGGTCTGCCCCGTCTCGTCCTTCCGGTCCAGGTGATAGAGGCACAGATAGGCGTCCGTCAGGTCCGCGGCCAGGGAGGCGCTCTGCGCCGTCTCCCGCCAGTTGTCCCCCTCCAGATCGGCAAACACGCATCTCCTGCGCTGCCGCGCCATGAGATGCTCCACCTGGAAGCGTTTTCCGCCGCCCCGGGGACCCGAGAGGCGGATGCAGCAGCGGCCGGGATAGACAAAGGCGGCGTCCAGCTGCCTGGCCACGTCCTCCTGGATGGTCAGAGGGTCCAGCTTCTCCCGCGCGGCGGCGGCGTCGAACAGCCGATAGGCGTCCCCGTCGCGCACGGTGCCGTTTGCCAGGAATTCCACCGCTTCCCTCCGCAGCACCAGCAGGCCCTTTTCCAGCTCTGACGGCTGGAAAAGGCGCACGAATCCGCCGCTGTGAAAACGGGACATGCAGGAGGCCAGCTCCTCCCCCTCCGGCAGGAACAGCTCGCAGCACAGGGACATCCCCGCCGCTTTCCGCGTCATATCATCCTGCAGATAGGCAAAGAGCTTCGTGTATTTCAGGTCGATTTCCGGCAGATAGGCCAGCACGACGCTTTTTCGCTCGAATTCATCAAGACCGAAGCGCTCAAACAGCTCCCGCAGGGGGAGCGACGCAGTCGTCTTCTCCAGCCGGAGGCGGATCGCGGTGATGGCCAGGTCGATCTGCTCCCGTTCCGCCGGGCTCAGCTCGGCAGGCAGGCCCCGCTGGGCCGCCTTGGTCAGATTGTGCTCGAATTCCTCCCGCGTCACTACCAGCCCCAGCAGGTTTTTCATTTCGCTGGAGGGGCCGAGCCACTGATGGTGGGCGTAGTAGTAATACAGATGGAGATCGAGCCACGCCATGATATCCCGCAGCAGCTCTCCCTGCGTGGCATAGCCGCTGTCCAGACGCAGGGCGTCCACCCTGCTGAGCTCCGTCATATCCACACTTTTACCTCTAAGGCGTCTGAATGGTTTGGGCCGGCGTCATGGAAACGGAGATCATGCCGCCCCACATGCACATCAGCTTGGTCGTGTTGTTCAGCAAAGGCTTCCCGCAGACCAGAATGGAGGGCACGCCCACCACCCACGGGGCGGGGATCGCCGGCGAGCAGGGGGCCGGCGTGAACACCCCGGCCTTGGCGGCGGTGGCGGAAATGACCGCGGGATTATTGGGGCAGCTGCACATGCCGAAGGTGGGCGGCTTGTTGTCCATGATCGTCGCCACCTTCAGTTCCATGGCTTTTACCGTCTGCTGCGAGGAGACCGGCAGCGGACAGGGAGCCGCGCCGAAAACGCACTGGCAAAGAGCAGTCTCGACTACGGGATTCGCCATCGTTCAGTCCTCCGTTTTCCATTCCAAATCCTGCGCGCCGGCATGCAGCTCCGCTTCAAACACCCTGCCGCCGAAGAAGCCCGTCAGCTTGCCGGGCTCGCGCAGCAGCACCTGTACTTTGCCCGCCTCGTCCGCAGCGTAGGACTGCATGGGGATCAGCTCCGTGCCCCGGCTGTGCGTCTGGGTCAGGGGCGGGACGAACGCGCCGGTTTCCCCCCGCAGGGAGCGGAGATACACGAGCTCCGCCGTCTTTCCGCCCGCCATGAGGAAATGCCCCGGGATGGGCAGCTGCGCGGCGATGCCGTCGCAGAACAGGTGAGCTTCCCCGTCGCCGTTCTCCGTTTTCTCCTGGGCCAGCTTGAGCCGGGAACGCTGTATAAGGCCCAGCCAGACGCTGTCTCCCGCCGCCGGGTCTTTTCCGCGCCGCAGCGTCAGCGTCACGCGCACCGTCTCCTGCGGGAAGCGGTAGCCCGGGCCGGGCTTCAGGGTGATGGTGTCCTCCACCGGGCGGAATTCCCCCGCCGGTATCTTCACGAGCTCGTCCCGATATCCCCTTCGGCTGATCCGGAGGAGGTGTTCCCCTCCGTCCAGGTCCGTCAGGATCAGATAGCCCTCCCGCTTCCACAAAGGCCTGGACAGGGGTCTGCCGTCCAGCAGGCAGCGGGTGGACGAACCGTCCGTCAGCACTCTGCCGGTAAACCCGTCCCGCAGCAGATACGCCGCGCTCATCGCATGCCGGATCATGCGGGCTCTCCCTTCTTCTCGCCGGTGCCGATGACGACCTCCGTGACGCGCTGCACGCGGCGTTCGAGCCTGGAGTCGATGGTCACGCCGGTCACCGACACCACCATGGACAGCTTATAGTCCTTCGAGGTGTTGTTCCATATCTTCAGCAGCTGCTCCATGGGCACTCTGTCGATGGAAACATGCAGCTGGGTATTCTCGGCGGCCAGTGAACCGCTGAGGTATTTCTGGGGCACCACGGGATTGTCCCGCAAGGTCTGAATGGCCGCACCCAGGATGCGGTATTGGTCGGCTTCCTTCATCTGGGCCGGCGCTTTTGAGTGCGGCGTCATCAGGAAATGCAGCGTGTACCGGGCAGGGCGAAACCGCTCCGTGGAGTTGTCCACGCTGTAGTAGCCGACGGAGAGATTATGCGCTTCTTCTTCGATATGATAGAGATAGAGCGTCAACTGGTTGTTTTCGCTTTCGTGGGGAGAGCACAGATTGATCAGTTCCCGATTGCCCAGCGGTTCCGGCGTCAGATTGTCGCGCAGCAGCTCCACGATCGCCATTCCCGCCTCGGTCAATGCCGTATAATCCGCCATACGTCATGCCCCTCCTTCCGCCTCATCCCGGTTGTCCGTTTCCCCGGCGTCGTCTTCTTCCGCCTCACCGGCAGCAGCTTCCTCCGCCGCTTCTCTTTCCGCCTTTTCCCGGGCTTCTCTTTCCGCTTCTTCCGCTGCCGCTCTTGCCTCGGCTTCCGCTGCCGCTCTCGCTTCGGCTGCCGCGGCGGCTCTTTCTGCCGCCTCCTCGGCGGCCCTTGCCGCCGCTTCCTCCGCGGCTTCCCCGGCCGCTGCTTCTTCCGCCGCAGCCTGCTCCGCAGCGGCGGCTTCCTCAGCCGCTGCCTGCTCTGCCGCTGCCGCTTCCGCATTTGCGACCTCCGCAGACGCAGCTTCCGCGGCATTCTCCGCTTCCTTTGCCGCCGCTTCCGCCGCAGCCTGCGCTTTCGCAGCGGTTTCGGCGGCCCTGACCGCTTCTGCCCCAGCTGCCGCGGCGTCTGCCGCAGCGGCTTCCGCTCTGGGCACCTCCGGTGCAGCCTCTGCGGAGTTGGCGGCGCCGGCGGTACGCTCGGCGATCAGCGTCGCGGTGACCGCTGACGTTTCCGTGGCGGAAGCCTTCTGCGCCGCTTCTTCCGCCGCAGCTGCCGCAGCTTCGGCGGCTTCCCGGACGGCGGGCAGCACCTGCGCGGCCTCGGCGGCTCTCTGCGCGGCTCTTTCGGCCATTTCCGCGGCCCAGTCGGATTCCTGCGCGATCTCAGAAGCCTTTTGGGCGGCTTCGGCGGCCGCCTGGGCGGCTCCCTCCGCCCGCACGACGGCCAGAGCGGCGGTTTGAACGGCTGCATCGGCAGCTCTCGCGGCAGCTTTGGCGGTCTGCACCTCCGCGCCCGCTTTCGCCGCTGCCTCCTCGGCTTTTCCGACAAACACCTCCACCGGCAGCATCTCCGCCAGGAACAGCGGTTCAAAGACGCCCCAATGCCAGCCGAAGGTGCGGGATACCCAGCCTCCCGTCAACTGATTGAACTCGCTTGCCAGCCGGGAATACGCAGCCAGCGCGGAGCAGAGCTCCCCACGTCCCAGGGTCTGATCGTTCATGGCGCGATACCAGTCGTCCTTGGAGCCCACGCCCATGGCGTAGGCGCTCGCCTGGTTCCGCGTGGAAGTCTCCAATGCCTGATAGCGGGCCATCGCCAGCTTCACCTGGCCGTAGGCGTCCATCAGGTCCAGCAGCCCTTCCTTCACCGCGTTCTGCACCGCAGAAGCGTCCGCTTCGCTGCCGGTAGCCTGGGCATAGGCGGTGGCAACGAGGGTCAGCGCGGCGACATCCTGCTCCGAAGGATCGAAATCCACCAGCATTTCCGACAGGGCATAATCCCCCAGGTTCTTCACGCCCAGGTCGCCTGCCTGCAGCTCCGCGCGCTTTTGCTCGGTCCGGCACGCCTCGATCTGACCGGACAGCTCCAGCTGCGCCTGCTCCAGCGACGCGCCGTATTCATCGGAGGCAAGGCCCTTGGAAGACAGGTCCCTGGCGTCCTCCAGCAGGACGCCGATACGGGCGCTGGCCTCGTTCAGGGCGTTCATCTGCTCCGTCATTTCCCAGTAGCGGAGCATCGCATCCGTCAGGCTCGCGGCTTCCGCCGCTCCGGCGATCCCCTCGAAGGCGCCGTCGGGATTCTCAGAGCCGAATACCGCGCCTCCGCCCAGGTCCGCCCCCGCGCCGCTGTCCATGCCGTCCAGGGAGCCCAGGAACCCTTCCAGGCTGCCGTCACCGTCGCCGCTGCCCCAGTCCAGGGCGGTGGGCGTCACATCCGAGCGCACCCAGGTCAGCAGCGCTGCCTGACTGCGCGTTTCATCCGTATAAAGCGCGGTGATCCGCCGGTCGCCGACCGCCGCGTTTTCCGCGAAATAGGACCCGGCGGGAACGCTGACGCCCACCTCCCCCGCAAAGCGGATGGTGCGCTGCTGCGGCAGCGCGCCCTCCGGCCACGGAACGGATTGGGTGTGGGCCATGCCGGGCATCATGCTGACCCAGTCGTCCTTTTCCGGCGCGGACAGATAGATCTGGTATATCGTGGAGGGCTGATCCTCGGTCTGGAAGGTGCAGAGCGCCGCGATCCCCAATTCCCGGGCAAGGATGCGGTAGCCGTCGCCCACGCTCTCGCTGCGCACGTCGCTTTCGCAGAAAGCGCTGCGGAGCTGCTCCGGGGAATCGTTCAGAAGACTGTATCCGTCGATCGTGCCGCCCCGGAAGGGACCCTCATAGAGCTTTTTCCCCGATTTGCCGTACAGCGTTCCGAAACCGGCGGGTCCGTCCTCTGCCCACTGGCCCCGATAATAGAGGAATCCGTCCTTCTTCCAGTCCACCGTTCCCGTGGGCTGCCCGCTTTCAAACGTGGCCTCCAGCTGGCTGCCGTCGTCGAAAAACAGCGTGCCCAGGCCGCTGGGTTCTCCCTCCGAAAAGCCGCCGTCATAGGTCTTGCGGCCGTTTTCTCCATAGCTGGTCCCCTGCCCGTCGGGCTTGCCCGCGAGGTAGGAGCCCTGATAAGCGATCCTGCCGGAGGGATAGTAGGCCGTTCCCGTCCCCTCCGGAACGCCGGTGTGGAAGCTTCCGTCGTAGCGGAGGACGCCGCCGACATACTCCTTGCCCCGGCCTTCGTACAGACCGTTGACGAACTGCCCCTCGAAGACCAGTCTTCCGTCCGCATACACCGTGCCGGAACCCTCCGGCACGCCGGCGTGAAAACCGCCGTCATAACAGAGGTCGCCGTTCTGATAGAGCTTGCCCCGGCCCTCATAGAGATCGTCGAGGAATTGCCCGCGGTAGAGGATCGTCCCGTCCTCATAGGCCGTCCCGCTGCCGGAACGCATCCCCGCGTCATACTGTCCGTCATACACCAGCTGGCCGTCGGCGTAGCGCTTGCCCCGGCCGCTGAAATAACCCGCGTCGTACTGCCCCTCATAGGTCAGTATACCGTTTTCATACTCCTTGCCGCTGCCGGTCCGCTGTCCGTCCCGCAGCTGGCCCTCAAAGAGCAGGACGCCCTCCCGGTCATACTGCTTGCACTCCCCCTGAAGCACGCCGTCCTCCAGGCGGCCGGAAAACAGGGGCAGCTTCTTTTTCTTGTCGGAATAGACGATGACGCGGCCGCTCCAATCCTTGACCCGCTTATCTTCCTCGTAAAAGCGGGCGGTGAGGAAACGGCTGAGGACAAAGGGCCAGATCACGAAATAAATGATGAGCACCAGCGCGACAAGGCCGACCAGGACCCGGACGATCAGCGCTTTGGAGATATATAGTCGCCCGGTCTCCACATAATCCGACGGCTGCGTCGGCTTCTGCGCGGCGGTCATCACGCCCTGCAGAGAGGAGGTCGCCGCTTTCGTCGCATGACGGGAGAAATTCGTCAGTCTCCGGAGCCGGGCCCCGACGCCCATGATCTTCCTGGCGAAGAAGGCGCGGAGCGTGCGGAAAAACACCCCGATGGCGCGGGTTATTTGAAAAAAGATGTAGTTCAATACAGAGTCCTCCAAAAGGAAGCATCCCGGGCTCCCCCCGGCGCGCTTGCCCTATCAGAACCGCAGCAGCCCGGACCTTACCAGCGCCAGCACCACCAGCGCAACCAGGACAATGCCGCCGACGATCGTCACCAGCCGGCGGATGCGCCGGGCATTGTAATCCGCCGCGGTCCCATAGACCTGCACCGGGCTCCGGCGCACATATCCGTCACGGCAGATAGTTTCGCCGTCGTCCGCATTTTCGGCGGGAGCAGGGTCTTCCCCCACGTTCTGTCCGGCCATGGCGGCTGCCTGGCGGATGAGGCTCTCCCGGACCCTTGTTTCCGTCTGCGCCGGTGCGGTCGCGCCGTCTTCACGGGGTCCCTGCGTCTTCAGCAGTTCTTCCCACGCCATGTCACATTCCTCCTCCGCCGATGTCCGCGTTCAGGATGCAAGGCAGCGACGGGTCATGCTCCAGCCGGTCGGCCAGGTAAAGGTAGTACCGCGCGCCGCCGTCCATGGGATAATCGTGGGCAAGCTGCAGGAAACGGTGCTTTGCCCCGGCGGCGTCCCCGCTGTGGAGATCGTACACGCCCTGGGAAAAATCCTCCAAGGAGGCCGCTTTTCCCCGCCGCACGCCGAACTCATCCCCGTCGAAGACCTCATAGACCCGGACCGGACGGTCGCCCACGATGCATTTGCCCATATAGCGGTTGCCGTAGTCCTGCCGGTCCGAAATGATCGCCTCCGTGCACAGGATGCCGGCCTGCAGCCGGTTGCACAGCTCGATCATCTCCTGCACGGTGGAAAGGCTGGAGGAAATGGTCGTCGGTTCCATCTGCGAGGTGTCGCCCACGATGCCCAGCATGACGTCGCCCTTGTCCAGCGCGATGCGCAGCGTCACGGCAGGCAGCCGGTCCGCTGCCCGCAGCTCGTTGAAGCTGAGCACCTCCTGCTGGATGGCGACGGCGGTGCTCACCGCCTCGCCCTCCTCGTCCATGACCACATCGAAGCCGTTGTAGGCGAAGTGGAACACCGTTCCGCCCTTGCGCCCCACGATGGACGCCGTCCGCTCGATGACCTCGTTGACGCTGTCGAAAAGAAGGCGGCTGTTGTTCATATCGGTGTAAAGGGATTCGGGGAAGGAGAACCACACCGTCATCACCGCCATCCGTCTTGCGGCGAAGGTGCTCTTGTCCACATCCCGGATGGACTGTTTCCCCAGCAGGGCCAGGACCTTTTCCGGCACGAAGCGCCGGTAGGAATGCTCCAGGCTTTCCCGCGCCTCCTCCTGGGCCTTCAGGGAAGCTCCCATGGAATTCACCGTGGTCGCCATGCTCTCCAGCTCGTCCCCGGTGCGGAGGATCAGCCGGTCCGGCACGCCGCCCCGGGAGATATCCTCCATTTTTCTGGATATCCGCCGCAGGTCCACGCCGATGGAAAGCAGAATGAGCAGAGCCAGACAGGCCAGAACGGCAAAGCACAGCAGCAGCGGTCGGAAAAGGCGGACGCCCTGCGCCCTGCCGGCATCTTCCGCGAGGATGCTCAGGCAGCGCTCCCCGGACCATAGGGCAAAGCGGATTTCACCGCTGCGCAGCTCCGAGGCGGAGCCCCAGTCGGGATGCACAGAGGAAGCCGTTGAAGCGAACCGCGCTCTCTCCGCCAGGGCGGGTGAAAAGGCTTTATCCAGGGAAGCAAGACTTTCGCCGGACATGCGCCAGGTACCCTCCGCGTCCTCGGCAACCACGCCGCGGACATTGCGCAGTGCGCCGGATCCCTCCAGCATCCGGCAGATATCCTCCGCGTCGTTCATCGGCCCCTCGGCCTTCACGCTGCGGAACGCGCCCAGGAACAGCGCTTCCTTTTCCTCCAGAGCGGAGGCGCGCTGCATGGGGATCAGGCAGATAAAATACAGGACGGTGAAGCAACCCAGCGCGGCGGCGACAAAAATGCCGCCGCGAAATACCACCAGGGACGCATAGCCGCGGCGCAGGCCGCAGAGCAGCAGCCACAGCGCCGCTGCGACCGCCAGGGCAAGCACCGCGTAGCCAATCAGCCCAAGCCACGCTTTGGAGGGTTTGGGGCTCAGGATCCCCGGGAGCTCCCGCATTCCTTCCCCGTCCGTGACAGTCAGGATCGAGCCGTCCAGCAGCATCAGGGCGCTCTCCTCCCTCGTCAGCGCCAGGCTGGTGAGGGTTCGGGGCAGGTCCTTCCAGACCGTGTCCAGCCGGAGCATCCGCTGGGTCGCACTCAGGGCGCTGTCCGCAAAACAGAGCTCGAGGCGGATGCCATCTACATAATACCATCCTCCCCGGCCCTGTGTCAAATGGGTCACCGTCTGACCCCGGACGAGCGCATCCCCCGTCCTGCCGCCGTCCTTGGCATCCGAAGCCGTTTTCAGGGAAAGAGCGTCGCGGCCGCCGATCAGCAGCGTGCCGTTTTCCGCAGCAAACACGGTCAAGGCGTTGTTCTTATTCGCACACCTGGCCGTTCCGGCGGGCTCCAGGCCGCCGGTCTCCCGGCAGAGATAGAGCTCCAGATTCCGGTCGGTGCGAACGGCGAAGGAAAGGACGTCGTCCTCCATCGTGAGTTCGGAAAGCTGCGTGCGGGATATCCTCTCCTGGAAAGAATCCCCTGCACAGGACAATGCGAGCAGGCGGTCCGCCTCCTCGCCGGCGCTGAAACGATATAGATACAGCTTTTCGGCATTGGGGCCGTAGAGCCCCACATAGGCAAGCCCCTCCCGCACGGGCAGGAGCTTCGCCGCCGAAGCGCCCTCCATCTCCTCGGGCAGCTCCGCCGTCTGCTCGGACAGGAGCTTGCCGTCCGTCGTGAAATAGCGGAGCGCCAGTTTCCCATCCCGCCAGCCCGCGGCGGCGGCGATCTTTCCACCCCCCGCGCCGACGGTCTGCCAGACGCAGTCCTCCGGCGTTCCCTGTATCGTATGTATCGCCCGTGTGATGGGGCCCGCGGCCAAAAGCAGGATGCAGCAGGCAGCGAGCACAAGCATCACCAGGAAGAATAACCAGCTTCTTTTGACGTTCATCCCAATCCTCCCCGTCCCACGCTTCGGCGGATCGTGCGGCCCAGAAGGATCAGGCCGCGGCGAATAAAGTTCTTCTCCTCAAACGCCTCACGTTCCGCGAGGATCGCGGCCCTGGCCTCGCGCCAGCGGCCGTACAGCGCCACCACATTGGGAAACTCCCCGCCCGCCAGCTGATCCAGGAAACGCTGTTCCTCGGGTCCGGCTTTCACGGACGGCGGCAGGATCTTCCTGACCTGATCCGCTGCCAGGAGCGCGGTCTCCCGCGGGTTCATGTCCTCCATGGGCTTCAGCATCCATCGGGTATTCACCCGCCGGTTCGGCAGATCGAACAGCACGTTTTCCGACAGCAGCGCGGCGCAGCCCACCTCCGGCGGCAGATTGGCGAAGCTCAGGGCGCGATGGAGCATGAACTCCGCATACTCCAGCCTGTCCCGCCATTCCCAACGGTCTCCCCGGTAAAAAAGGCTGTCGATGCCCTCGCCGCTTCCGCGGTCGAACGCTGCCACCAGCGTTCCCTGTTCCAGGAACATTCCCCGGAAAGCGGGGCAGTCCTCCTTTTTGATGCCCGTGCAGATGCGGGCATACCGGTGCAGAAGCTGCCCCTCGTAAAGGTTCAGCAGACAGGAGGGCGTTTCCCGTTCGGAGATATCCACCGCCTCCAGCAGCGCATAGTCCGGCTCCAGGGCGATAACGCGCACGACCTTGTAGCGTTCACGGATCAGCAGCGATCCCATCTTCTTCGCCTCTCTTTCCCGGCGGTTATTTATCGGAAGCTCACTCGACGATCACGAAGGCGCTGGCCGTGACGCTCTCGTCCGAGTTGCTGACGGCCACGATCTCATAGGTGCCCGGCAGTTCGGGGGCCTGATAGATGCCGTTGTGGTCGATGACGCCGCCGTTATCCTCTTTCACGGACCAGCGGACGCTCTTGTCCTCGCTGCCGGTCACCTCCGCCTGGAAGCGGATGGTGCCCCGCAGGGCCACATGGGAGAATTCCGGCGTGATGCTCAGGCCGATGCGCCGCTGGGCCAGGATGCGGCTGGTATCCCGCTCCGGCTTCTGGGCGAAGTAGTGGACGGTGAGGCGATTGCCCTCCACCATGTCATGGAGCCACAGGCCGATGCGCATGGTGCCCCGCCGGGGGTAGACCACCGCGGCGGCCTCCACCCAGGGGATGTTGTTCTTTTCCTTGCTCTTGACGAAGATTTCGCTGTTCCCGAAGCACAGGGCCGTCTCATCCCCCGAGCCGTGGTCGGCAAATTCGATGCTCAGGCGCACGTCCACCGTGCCGGGGCCGAGGCCGTGGGGGATCTCCTCCGAATAGATCTTCCGGTTGACCCGCATGCCGCCGGGCAGGGTCAGGTCCACGGTGCCGTGGCTGACGGCATAGTCATACTGCTCAGGGGAAGGAATGCCGAAATCGAAGTGCAGCGCCCCCGTGCTGGGCTGGTAGTTGGCTTTCACATCCGGCTTCTGCCAGTATTCCAGCGAGCGCACCGAGGTGGTCACGGTGCGGGGGCCGCCGTCGTCGCTGGAGCCGGTCTCCTGGGTGACGCGCTGGGCGAAGGGCAGGTTCGTCACCGAGACGATGAAGGTGCTCCCCGCGGAGTGCAGCAGCTCCAGCTTGGCAAGATAGATGGGAAGGTCCCGCCCCTTGAGCCTCTGCTCCAGGTTGTCCATCCGCCGCTTGCGGGCCGCCAGCTGATAGCTGTCCCGGCAGAGGAAGCATTTCGCCCCCACTTCCACATAGTTCTTATAGCGATGGCTGCCCAGCTCCAGGTCGATCTCGCCGCCGGAGGGCAGGAAGGGACTCTGCAGGTCGCTCATCTGCCGGGCCTTCATGCGGAAGCCCACCTGATACACCCGCCGGGTCTCCTCCGGGCTCTCCCGGAATTCCAGGTGGATGCGCCCGTCCTCGCTGTCCACAAAGCCGCTGTCGCCGCTCAGCTGGAAAAAGATCGGCGGCGTCTTTTCGTTCTTCACCACCAGCAGCTCCGCCGTGAATTCCCGGCCCGCGCACACCGCCTCCGGCACGGCCAGCACCAGGCTCAGCTCATCGCTCGTGTAGAGGACGGAGACATTCTCCTTGCCCGACGCCTCCAGCAGCGCCCGATAATCCGGCTCCTGGGAGGTCAGGAACAGATGGGAACCCTCCCGCGTGATGTTGTACTGCCGGCTCTCCCCCGAAGCCGCGCCCACGGCGTTCACCGGCTCCCGGTTGGATTCCTGATATTCCAGGCAGAGATAGGCGCTCTCGCTTCCCTTCAGGGTCTCCTGCCCGTCGATCATCTGGAGCTTGCGCAGCATGGGTTCCTCCACGGTGACCATCCTGCCCAGATAGTCGATGGCCATGCCGCTCTCGATCAGGAGCGTGGAATCGTCGCTGGCGCCGACGCCCAGACCGCAGACCACGCCCGCCCCGTAGACGAGCCGGCGCATCAGCTGGGAAGAATTCCTCGTGTACTTCTGCTCGATCTCGAAATCCCGGACCGTCAGCAGCTTGCCGTAAAAATACCGGTTGCGCTCCAGCGGGAAGAAATCCGTATTACCGCTCATGGTCTTCTCCTCCTATCGTCGTATCGTATTGGATGGTCACCGACTCGTTAATGACCGCCGTGACATATTCTTCGATTTTCGTGTTGACGCCGAGATAGGTGTGCCAGTCCAGCTGGACGCTGGGCTTCAGCAGCACCAGCTCCGGCGTCGTCTCCGCCGGGGTGAATTCCTGCAGCTGTTCCAGAAATCGCTCCATCTGCTTCTGCTCGGTGAAGGTCCCCTGGGGCAGCAGCAGGAAGAAGCGGTAGGGATCGTCCCCATACAGCCTGCGGTACAGCTCCGGGTCGGGGCAGTTGGGGTCGTTGGGATCAACGGCAAAATGCTCGATGATCATGGGCGTCTGCCCCGTCAGTCGGCGCACGCTCCGCTGGATGCCGCTGACGGTGTACATGGTCTCGTATTCCTCGATGACTTCCGGCAGGGTCCGCCGAAGCTCCTGCTCCGGCTCGCTGCCGTCCGCGCAGAGCCAGTGGGCGAGATAATGCAGCATATCCGGGTCCGCTGCTGCGGGGGAAAGCTGCCGGCGGGACTGCTCGATATTCCCCTCCAGGTCCTGGAGCATGGCGGTAAAGATGGACAGCCAGCGGTAGGTGAAGTCCTGGTCCTGATAGAAAGCGGGGAGATAATCCGCCATGTGATCGCTTTCTGCCAGGATGTTCACCGCATCCAGCCTTGGCTTTTCCGCAGCGCCGCTGGTGAAGCCGACGGCCAGCCACAGCCAGCGTCCCCGTTCCGACAGCCAGGCGTCGCCGGAGGCGGCCTTCGGTTCCCCGAAGAGAAGCCGCGCGGCTTCCGAGCCCCTGGCCTTGGGGGAAATCTGACGCCATGCCGCCCACTCCGGCTCGTCGGAGGCCCGCGCGTAGATGCGCACGGAGGAATCCGGCGGGAGCTCCGTTTCCAGCTTTACCCTTCCCCAGCGGAAATCCTCCTCGCCGCTGTCCAGCGGCGACAGGAACGCCACGCCCTCGAACGCTTTATCGCTGAGGTACAGGCTGTCGCCCCGCTGCTCCACCGACAGGAAGACGCCGCCCTTCCACCGCTCCGCGCCGGAGAGATGCCAATATGACCGGCCTGCGCCCAATCCGTTCACCTTCTATCCTTTGCCAACGTGACCGCCGCGCTTCTCAGATGCAGGATGGTGTCCGGCATCACCGTCAGCTCGCCCGCCGCGGTCTGATAACTGTTCTGATCCATGCCCCGGAATTCCACCCGCTCGACCTGCAGAACGCCGGGCAGCTTCTGCAGGACCGCGGCCAGCTCATCCCGCCCGACGCCGGCGCCGATGCGCCCTCCGCCGGGGGCAAAAAAGCTTCGGATGGCGGCCTCCGCCGTCTCCTTTTGAAAGCTCTGCTCACAGCGCAGCGACACGCTCGCCGTAAAGCCCGCATAGCGAACGGGGATTGCCTCCGTCCGGATGCAGACGCTGCGGCAGCGCTCCAGCTGCCGGGAGACCGCCGCCAGGAACCGGGCATCCGGCACGGGCATTTCCACGTCTCCGGCGGGCAGCACCGCCACCGACACCCAGGCCTGCGCCTTCTGGTGCTTCTGCCGGACATTGTAGCCGGGCAGCGCTCTGGCGCCCGCCACGCGAAGTCCCGGCGTGTGCATGGCCTGGCGCTCGTAGTCCTTCGCCGAAACGCACTTGCGCGTATCCTCCAGCCGGCGCAGCAGCCGCCCCCGGCCTTCGGCCAGGGATTCCGCGGCGCAGCCGCCGAAAGCGGCGGAATTGCCCACCGTTTCGCCGTCCTCGGTGAAGCTCAGGGAGGCGTTGGCGGGGATATTGCCCCCGCCGCACAGGGATATCCGCTCCTCCGCCACCAGGACGGCCCCTTCGCCCGGCGCGATCAGCGCGCCGTGGGCCCCGTCGCCCACGGTCACGGTCTCTCTGGCCTGATCGCAGAGGAACACGCAGTCCCGCGGCCCATAGAGCGTGAGATCGTCCACGCAGCGCCACAGGGCCGGCCGCACGATCCCATCCTCGCACAGGGTCTGGCAGATGAGGGTCAGGTTCTCCGTCAGGACGCTTTTCCCGCCCAGATTCAGCCGGAAGGTTTCGCCGGGGCGGCCCACGGCGTCAAAGAGCAGGTCCTTCAGATAGATCGGGTCCAGGCAGGCGACCAGCAGGTTTTCTTCTTCGCCGGCTGCCGCGTCGGAGGCGTCCAGCGTGATGCTCAGGCCGTCCGCTTCCCGCTGCAGGCGGTAATCCCCGACCTGCCGCCAGCCGGACGCCGTGCGGAGGAACACCGCCGCTTCGCCCCGCTTAGCTTGGGCGCTGCGCAGCTCCACCCGGCAGGACTTTTTCGGTTTTACGCTGAAACGGTAAGCTCTGGCGCGGCTCTCGGTCTGCACGGCCAGATACTTGTCGGCGGCGATGTCCGTCAGCCGCACCTTCTCCTCGCAGCCCGCCTCCGTCTGCCGGAGGGTCAGCCGGTAATACCCGTCTCCCCCCGCCTGCCACGCTTCCGGGGCGGGAAGCGTCACATACCCCGTGCGGCTCAGGGCCAGGGTATCGTCCGCAAGGGGCGTCACCTCGCCCGCGCCGGAGAGCTCCCAAACCAGCGTCCGGGGCATTTCCGTGTTTTCGTCCGGCGGATTCCTCCGCACCCCGTCGGGCTCCCGGACCTCGAACCAGAGACGCAGCGTCTTCTCCGGCTTCGCGGAAAAGTCGATCAGCAGCTCGCTTCCCTGCTGCCCGCCGAATTCAAAGGGCTGGAGCAGGCTCGCACCGGAGAGCATCTCCGTCACGTCCGTGATCCCCTTTCCCTTTGGCTGGCGGATGCGCACGCGCTCCAGCACGGGGCGGTTTTTCGGTATCTCCTCCGCCAGCTCGAATACCACGCCCTCCGGCGTCTCCAGCGCCGACAGCACGGGGCGCGGCGGGGACTGGGGCGGGATATCCAGCTCGCACAGGGCCGCCCGTTCCCGGCGCAGGCGCGTTCCGGTCAGCTCCAGGAGCTTGCGCTCCGTCTCCGGCCCGATGCGGTTTATCTCATATTGCAGCGTTTCCTTGAACCACGCCATCAGCTCCAGGATCGTGATCCCGGGGTCGTGGGCGTTATAATCCGTCCAGGACGGACACAGCCAGGGCAGACGACCTTCCGCCTCCCGCACGATATCCGCAAAACGCTGATCGTCCAGATCACGCGATATCAGCATCGTCGATCACCCTCCTCCCGGACGATTTCTCAGCTCAGACTCACCAGGTGCATCCCGCTTTCGGCCACGCCGTAGGGGAAGTCGCTTTCCGCCTCCAGCGCCGCCAGCTTCTGCCGCCCCTCCTGATCGTAGGCCGCCTCCACCAGGATGCGTTCGATCACCGAAACATTGGGCGTGTCCCGCACCACGCTCCACACCTCGCTCAGGCGAAGCTGCTCGCCGATGGGGCGGTTTTTCCAGGTCTCGCTGATCAGCGCTTCCAGGCGCCGGGCGATGGCCTGCTGGGTCTCCGCGGCCAGCTCGGGCCGCTCCGTTTTCACGGTGACGGCGGTGTTGACCGTCAGCACCGTTGCGGGGCAAACGTGGAGCCGGTCCTCCGCCACCAGGCAGCAGGAGCTGTTCTCGGCCAGATAGCGGTAGACCCGGCCGCAGAGGTCTTCCGTCCCCTCGCCGCCGCGGCCGTAGCCCGCGATGACCACGGTGACGTGACCGGGGGCCCGCTCCCCCCGCTCGTTTCTGCCGGAGAAGCAGCGCACATGGTTCACCTGGGGGAATTTCTCCCGCACCAGTTCTTCATAGTCTCTCCGTCCGGCGGCGCGGCCCCGGTTATGCAGGAAGCGGCTGCCCCGCTCCTCGATCTCCTCCAGGGAGAGCCTGCCGGTCCCGCCGCTCATGGCGGTGAGGTTGCGCACGTCGCTCACCTGCGGAAGGGCCGTCAGCAGGGATCGGATCGTGCCCGCCGGGACGTTGCCCCGCTGGCCGCCGCCGCTGGAATACTCCACGCGGATGTTGTGGTCTCCCGAGGGCGGCACCCGCCCCTGGCGGCCGTCGCCGAAGGCGATCACGCCGCTGAAGGGGTCCAGGGTGAAGACCCGTTCCTCCGGCCCGGCCAGGGCCAGGTCCTCCACCTGCGTCCAAAGGACCCAGCAGCGGCGGAGGCTGTGGTCCTCCCACTCCTGACGCAGCCGGTCCGGCGCTTCCTTTTTCAATCTCTCCAGCTCCGCGTCGGAAATGCCGCCCAGCTCATCCACCCACACCCGGCATTCCTGCACGGGCAGGTTGAGCAGGCGCAGCCGCTTCCCCGCTTCATAGATATCCGTGTCGAACAGCTGGTCCGTTTCCCGCTGCCGCTGGCTGGCAGAGACGGCGTTGACCGTCACCGAGGCTACCGCGGGCATGACGCCCTCCTCGGCGGCGCTGCGGCTCAGGCGGAGCCAGAAGCCCGTGACGCCGATCAGCTCCGCCTCCGGCACGCTTTCCGGCAGGAAGAGAAACATTTCGCCGGAGTGCAGCAGGCGCTCCGTCTGATCGATCGCCCGTATGGGTTCAAAGTTCTTCCCGTTCCAGTACTCCCACAGCAGCTGCCCGCGCAGCCGGGCGCGGCCCTCCACCTGAAAGCGCAGGGACAGGGGCATGGCATGGGGGGAAGCGCTGAAGCGGAAATACATGGCCCCGCGCTCCTCCGCCATGGGCTTCAGAGCGGGAAAGGCCAGGCTGGTCACCCGGTGGGCATCCTCGATCATGCGGGTGATCCCGTTGTTTTCCGAGAAGCACCATACCGGTTTCCGCATGGCGCCGTAGTTCCACCGGAAGGAGGCGGATTTCAGGAAAGGCACGATCCAGCGCTGATAGGTGGATTCGGGATTGCTGATCTCCACCACCCGCGCCCGGAGGAAGAAGCCCGTTTCCGCGTTGACCTCCGCTTCCTCTATATCCTCCGGCACCTGAAAACGCACGTCCAGCGCGCCGTCCCGCTTCGCGGAAAAGGGGTTCCGGTCGCCGGTGACCGTAATGTTCTTCCAGCCGATGCCGTTATAATACTCCCATATGACCTTGGAGACCGCCACATCGTCCGGCTTCTGCTCCACCGCGCTCTGCTTGTCGATGATGGGCTGGGTGAAGTCGAAGCGCACCCGCTGCGCCTCCGGCTCATCCACAATGAAAGCCAGGTCCAGCTGCAGCACCGCTTCGGCGCCCTTTTTCGTCAGCGCGTCGTCGCAGCGGAGATAGAACATGCTGTAGACCGACGGGCGGCGGCCGAAGCAGTAGCCGCCCTCATCCTCGAAAATGGGGATGTCGCCGCTGTAGACGCTGTCCGCCGGGCAGGGAGAAAGCGGCTCGCTTGCGATCTCCACGGCGTCCACCAGCAGCTCCGCGCCGGGACGGCCCGAACAGGAGATGCAGATGCGCCCATCCTCGTCCGCCTCCAGAGCGAGACCGTTCCGCTTTTCCAGGACCAGTCTGCCGTTTTCCAGGCGCGCTTCGTCGAAGGGAATGTCCTCCTCTCCGTGCCGGAAGGTCCAGCGAAGGGACTTCTCCGCCAGGATCCCGGCGGATTCCGCCTGGAGACCGCCCTCCCGCCGGAAGACCGCGCTGATGCGCGCCGGGCATTTCAGGCGCAGAACATCGTTTTCCGCCAGCAGGAAACGGTGGCGCTGCAGTTCTTCGCCGGAGAGCTCGAAAAAGCGCTGGGGCCGCTGGGAGAGGTCCAGACGGCGGATGCTGTCCGCTTCCCCATCCAGATAATAGATATCCTCGACGACGGCGGGAGATACCTGGATCGTCCGCTCCGTCTCATATACGATGTTCTCCCCTTCCTCGTCCGGCGTGAACAGCTGCGTCCCCGCTGAGACGGTAAAGGGCTGCGCCACGCTGAGCTGGGGGGTGAAGCACACGGTGCCGGCAGCGGGCATGGGGCCCGGCTCCCGATAACCGATCATGTTCAGAAATTCGATGTAGAGCTTCTCCGGCAGGGCGTTGAGGCGGTCCACGCTCTGGCCGTACATCTCCGCAAAAAGCTCCGCCAGCGCTGCGCCGGCGTCGTCCTCCGTTCCCTCATAACGCCATTCCGGGGTGTAGCTCGCGGCGAGGGCGCGGATCTGCTCCCTGATCTCCTCCGAGGTCCTGGGATCCAGCAGCGGACGGTTCATATCACGTCTCCTCCCTCCGAGCCCTCCGTCATGAAGAACGGATAGACGTGGTTATAGCGGTTGTTGGTGCTGCGCACGCGATAGCTGACCTCGATGACGATGGCCCCCTCCAGCTCGTCGGCATCCCTGCACTGCACCTCCACATCGTCGATGCGGGGTTCCAGATAGCTCAGCTGCGTTTTCAGATCAAAGGCAAGACTCTGTCGTTCGGAATCGGAAGCCGCGGAAAAGGTGTAGTCCATCACGTTGGAGCCGAAATCCGGCCGCATGACCCGTTCTCCCTGGACGGTGCGGAGGATGATGCCGATGGCCTCCGCGATGTCCTCCTCGGCGCTGACCATGGCAAATTTCCCCGTTTTCGGGTCGATCTGCAGGGGGAATCGAAGCCCCCGCCCCATGAACTCTTTTCCGTTCAACTTCTTCGCCTCCCTGCCGTGCGGCGCGTTGCCCGCAGCGTCGTTAATTCAGCTTCAGGAGCATTCCCTTCAGGCTGGCGTTGGCCGTCGCGCTCATATTGAGGTCCTTGGTGGCCTTGACCTCCACATCCATGCCCTGGGCGGCCACCTTGCCCTGGGCCTTGAGCGTCACGCTCTTGCCCTGTACCGTGATCGCGTCGCTGCCCTTGACGGTGATCTTTCCGTTTTTTTCCAGGGTAATGGAGGCCTGGCCGGCGGTCAGCGTGATCTTGCTGGAGGCGGTCAGTTCCACCTCGCCGTCCTTGAGCTTCATCAGAAGCTGGGTCTTGCCGTCCTTGCTTTTTGCCGTGAGCGTCTGATTCTCGTCTTCCAGCTCCACCGCCGAGCCCGAGGGCATGGTCACGGTGAGCTTCTGCTTTTTATCCTCGTCGTGGATGCTGATATCCACTTTCTTTGGTGTGATGAAACGGTAATCCTCCGATTTTCCGTCCTTCACCGCCAAAGGCGCGGTGGTTTCCGAATTCCAGTAGCTCCCGAGAACGATGGCGCTGTGGGGATCGTTGCGCAGGTAACCCAGCACCACCAGGTCCCCCACCTGCGGAAAGAGGAACAGTCCGCTCTCTTTCCCGCCCATGGGCGCCATGACATAGCACCAATCGGTCATCTCATTGTCGCTTTTGGCGTCGATGGGAAGGCACTTCACCCGGTTGAGGTTTTTGTCGTCCTTGATGTCCTTGACGGTCGCGAGGGTCAGGCTGAATACGCTGCCCTGTCCGAGCTCCCGGCCGTTGGCCTCCGACACTGCCTGCAGCTGCTCGACGATCATGCTTTCGCTCCCTTCACTTCAAAGGAGGTGGTATAGGAATTGATGGAGATGCTGTGGCGGACCTTGGTGATGAAATAGGTGCCGTTGGTCTTCTCGTCACCGCCGTCGATCTTGATATAGCGGCCGGGAATCAGTTCGGGGATGCCGATGCACTCCCCCTCCCCGGTCACGAAGCCCATGGCGATGCTGTTGAGCCGGTGCTGCGCCAGGGTCTCGCATTCCTTCTGCGTCCGGGCGTACTCCGTACGCTCCCGCAGCACCGCGTTTTTCAGTCCGCTGACCCATTCCGCCGCGGTTTTCCCTTCGCCCCCCGTGGTCACGCTGGTGGCGCTGCCCGAAACGGCCTTCTGATTGATATCCCTGCCCATGACCTCCACCTTGCCCACCTGGTGGGCCAGGGAGACCCGCTTGGAAAAGCGCTTCACGCTCTTGCCGATGGTCAGGGTCAGGATGGGCGCAGTCTTGGTGACCAGGTTGTCGAAAATCAGCTCCCCATCCACGGCAAACAGGGTCGCCCCGTAGCGCTGGGCCATCACCTGCAGGAATTTCAGGTCGTCCGTCTGTTCCTTGATGACGGGCGTCTCATAGTCCGTCAGCTGCCCCACCGTCACGGATTTGGCGAAGCCGGCGCTCTGGCTTTTCTGCAGCACGGCCTGCACGATCTCCTTGGGCTTTTTTTCCCCGGCGTAGATGGGCTCGCACATGCTCATGAGATAGCCCAGCCCGTCCAGCCCGTTGACTCTGATGTTGGGGGAGCCTTCGGCGGAATAGTCCAGAGAATAGTCGTCCACATACCCGTAGAAGATTTCCTTGCGCGTCTCATAGCCGCCGTTGACCGTCAGCTTCGCGCCGGGCTTGATGAGCTTGGCCGCGTCATTCTCCCACTTGCTCTTTTCATAGTTATACAGTCCCTCGATGGTGAAGCTGCATCCGCCGACAGAACCGCCCGCGGTGATCTCCACATCGACGCTGGGGATATAGTAGTTGCCGGGCGGCAGGGTCTTCCCGTCCACCAGGATCTCAAAACCCGGCGCTTCGAACTGCTTGTATTTGTCCGCCAGCTGCAGATACGTGTAGGTCCCCTGGTCCATGCCGCGTCCTCCTCACACGAGCGCGGGAACGACCAGGGTCTCCCCGCTCCGCAGGATGCGGGGATTGGCGATGCCGTTGGCCGAGGCGATCACCCGCCACTTCCCGGCGTCGCCGTATTCCGCGGCGGCCAGGGACCAGAGGGAATCCCCCTGCCGGACGGTGTGATACTTGGTCGTGTCCGGGGAGTTGAGGGGGTTTGCGACAAAGAGCTTCTTGATGTCCCGATGCTCGATGAAGGTGCACTTCAGGTAAGCGCGGACGGGTCTTCCCTGTTCATCGAAGCGCACGAAGCGCTGTTCGCACTGGGCCAGAAAGCCCTTGAACTGGAGCGACGACCACTCCACCTTCAGCTCCGGCGGATGATGCAGATCGCTGTCCACATACATGAGGTCGGTGATCTTTTTGGTATAGTCCCGCACGTCGATCTGACCGGTGATGGTGGGCAGGAGGCTGTTGGCCGCGAACAGCAGGCGGTCCGCCGCCGTTCCGCCCACCTCCGCGCCGGCGGATACGCTGTCGAAGAAGAGCTCGAAGGTGAGCACCTCGTTGGCCCCGCTCTGGAACTGCACGATGGGCGCATCCGCACCAAGCAGGGGGATGCTCATGTAGTTCACGGATTTCTGGCGGACATAGCTCTGGGGGTTATAGAGCACCTCGATGGATTTGGGAGGCGCTTTCGCGTCCAGATTGGTGATCCGCATCTTCTCCAGAGGGATCAGTATATTGGGATTGGGCAAGCCCACGAACATCCTGCTTCCGCCTCCTTCTCATGCTCTTGCGCAAAACCGCAGTTTAGGCAACACCGCGTTAGTTCTCGGCACACATCTTGCTTGCATCATGTTCCGTCATATTGCCCGAAAATCTTGGCCAATACAGGAAGTATTCCCCGCGATTTTCAGACAATCTGACGAATATTCTGACTGCGCAATCTGCGCACCAGAATTGTGCGGTGTTGCCTTTATCTTCCGCTGCGCCGCAGCTCCAGCCGCAGCCGTTCCTCAATGATCCGATAGACCCTGTCCGCCGTGCGCCGCAGCTCCGCGTCGCTGATCGGAGGCCGGTAGGGCGTCTCCCCGGAATGCTCCCGCTCCCGGAAGGACAGCTCCGCGGGGGCGTCCATGCCGGGTACGCGGGAAGGAGTTCCCGCTGCCGGCGCCGTCCAGTTGACCGTTCTGCCGGCGGAAACGCCGTTCACCCTGCCGCTGAAGGCGGCAGCCTGCTGCGCCGTATCCGTTACGCCCGCCTGCTCCAGCAGTTCTTTCGCCCAGGAGGGCAGGCTTTCGTTCTTATTGTCCTGTGCTTTTTGCGAGGGCCTTGCTGCCGCCTCCCCCGCGAGACTTTCCGCGGCCTGGGCAGGCGCTGCGTAAACCAGCGGCGCCTGCTCCTGCGCAGTTCCCGCTTCTGGGACCGGTGCTGCCGCCGGGAGCGCTTTCGCCTCCGGGGCGGCGTGCACAGGGCTTTCGCTGCGCCCCGGCCGTCCCGCGGCGGGCTTTGCCGCCTTTGCTTCCGGGCGCTGACCTCGCTTCGGAGGCGTCATCCGGAGCGGTTCATGCTCCGCCGTCACCCGGATATCCCTGGCTGCCCGGCTCGCGGCGGCGGAGAACTGCGCGTCCGCCTCCGTCCGATGGGTCAGCAGGATGGGCGCGTCCGCCTGGATGCTCATCTGAGACACCGGGAGCGCCTGCGCAGGCACGGCGCGGGGTCCCTCCTCCGCTTCCGGCGCCGGGGGGGTGGGCGGCGTTTCTTCCCCGCCCTGCGGAGGAGCTGTCATTTCCGCTTCCCGGTAAACCAGCGCGGGAGGCTCCTCTGCCGGCGCCGCCGCTTCCGCGGGGATGGCCGCCGGGATGGACGGGCCGGGTGCTTCCCGCTCCTGTATGCGGATTTCCCGAGAAACGCCTGTCTTTGCCGCCGCCGGTTCTCCTTGCGGGGAAACCGTACTGCGGATCTGTCCGGTCCGCTCGTTCTCCGCGGCCGTCTCCGTTGTGCTTCGGGTCTGCCGGTTTTCCGCGTTTCTCTGCGGCGGGAGCGGAATGGCGGCAGGTCCTGCCGGCTGCCCGGCGCGCTTCCCGTCCTTCGGGGCGCGCGGCGCTTCCTCCGATGCTTCTTCCCGGTAAACCAGCACGGGAGGCTCGCCTGCCGACGCTGCCGCTTCCGCGGGGATAGCCGCCGGGATGGACGGGCCGGGTGCTTCCCGCTCCTGTATGCGGATTTCCTGAGAAATGCCTGTCTTTGCTGCCGCCGGTTCTCCTTGCGGGGAAACCGTACTGCGGATTTGCCCGGTCCGGTCGTTCTCCACGACCCGCTCCGATGTGCTCCGGATTCTCTGTTCTTCCGCGTTTCTCTGCTGCGGAAACGGAGCGGCGGGACCTTCCGGCTGACCGGGGCGTTTCCAGGCTTCCGGGACACGCGGCGTTTCCTCTGCTGCTTCCCGGTAGACGACCACGGCGGGCTCCTCCGTCGTCGCCGCCGGCTCCGCCGGAAGGGCTGCCGGAAGGACCGGGGCAGGGCTTTCCGCCTCACCCACGACCGTGAAGGCTGTTTCCGGGGAAACCGGCTTCTTTGTAACCGGTCCCCTATCCGGGGACGCCGCACTGCGGGGCTCAATGGCCGGGCGGGTCCGGCTGGCCGTTTCCGTCGTTCCCTGGGGTCTATTTTCTTCTGCCCTCCGCTGCCGCGCAGCGGATGCTTCCGCTTCTTCTGTTCCTTCCCGGTAAATCAGCGCGGCAGGCGTGCCGGAAGGTGCAGCCGGTTCCGCCGGGAGGGCTGTCGGGAGGACCGGAGCAGGGCTTTCCGTCCCTCCCGCGACCGGAACGGCTGTTTCCGGGGAAACCGGTTTCTGTGCCGCCGGTCCCCTATCCAGGGACGCCGCACTGCGGGGCTCAATGGTCGGGCGGGTCCGGCTGGCCGTTTCCGTCGTTTCTTGGGGTCTATGTTCTTCTGCCCTCCGCTGCGGCGAAGGGGATGCTTCCGCTTCTTCTGTTCCTTCCCGGTAAATCAGCGCGGCAGGTTTTTCTGCAGATGCTGCCTGTTCCGCCGGGATGGCTGCTGGGAGGACCGATGCAGGGCTTTCCGTCTTGCCCGCGACCGTGACGACCGTCTCCGGGGAAACCGGTGTCTGCGCAGCCGGTCCCACATTCGGGGACACCGCACTGCGGGGTTCAATGGCCGGCGGAATATGAACGACCGTCTCCGTTTCTCTTTGGGGTGTCTGTTCATCTGCGTTCCGCTGCCGCGAAGGGGACGCTTCCGCTTCTTCTGTTCCTTCCCGGTAAACCAGCGCAGCAGGTTCTCCAACCTGTGCCGCCGGTTCCGCCGGGATAGCCGCCGCAGGGCTTTCCGTCTTGCCCGTGGCTGTGACGACCGTTTCCGGGGAAACCGGCTTCTGCGCAGCCGGTTCCATATCCCCGGGTTTTTCGCCCGGTTGCCGATGTGCGGCCGTCTCTGCCGCTCTTTGGGGTCTATGTTCTTCTGCTCTCCGCTGCGGCGAAGCGGACGCTTCCGCTTCTTCTGTTCCTTCCCGGTAAACCAGCGCGGCAGGTTCTCCAACCTGTGCCGCCGGTTCCGCCGGGATAGCCGCCGCAGGACTTTCCGCCTCTCCCGCAGCCGTGATGACCGTTTCCTTGGAAACCGGCTTCTGCGCAGCCGGTTCCATATCCCCGGGTTTTTCGCCCGGTTGCCGATATGCGGCCGTCTCTGCCGCTCTTTGGGGTCTATGTTCTTCTGCTCTCCGCTGCGGCGCAGCGGATGCTTCCGCTTCTTCTGTTCCTTCCCGGTAGACCAGGGCGGCAGGTTCTCCAATCTGTGCCGCCGGCTCCGCCGGAACGGCTGCCGCAGGGCTTTCCGCCTCTCCCGTGACCGCGACGACCACATCCGCCGCTTTTTGGGGTCTCTGTTCTTCCCCGCTCCGCTGCGGAACGGCGGACGCTCCCGATGCTTCTGTCCCTTCCCGGTAGACCAGCGCGGCGGGTTTTCCAACCTGTGCCGCCGGTTCCGCCGGGATGGCCGCCGTCGCCGGGGTGTCCGCTATGTTCGCAGTCTGAACAGCTGCCTCCGGAATCCTTTCCGGCGCGCGTTCCTCCGCGTTCTGCCGCGGTGAAAGCGGCTGCGCCGATCCTTCTGTTTCTTCGCGGTAAACCAGGGCGGCAGGCGCTCCCGCAGCCGCGCCCTCCGCGGGCAGAGCAGCCGGGATCACCGTCTTCGCCGCTGCGGCTTCCGGCGAAACCGGAACGCCGGGGACCGCGGTCTCCGCGGATCGGGCTGTTTGCTCCCCGCCGGGAACGTCGCCGCTTCGCGGTGAAGCAGCTTTATCGTATTCTTCGCGTATGGCGGCGCTGCCGGCTGTGATCTGACCGTCGCCGCGTTTCGTCGGGGCGGCAGGCACGGGCTTCGCCGCGCTTTGCGCCCCCCGGCCGTCGTCTTCCGTTATCTCCGAGAACTGCTGCGCGCTTTCCTCGCGGTAGATCAGCGGCGCGCGTTCTTCCGCCCGGATATCCGATGGGCGCCCGACTGTCAGCCCGGTTTCTTCCGGAAACCGTTCTTCCCGAACGGCGGTCTCCCCGGAAGCGGCAGCCTGTCCGGCCTGCAACTCCTTCCGAAAGGTTCCGGTCTGCGCGACGTCCGTCCCCGAACGCAAGGCTTCTTCCTGTGGGCGTGCAGCGGGAGCGCTGCTGCGCTTCTGATCGGTTTCCCCTGCCCGCGGCGCCGAGGAACTGCGCCATTCTCTCTCGGAGGCGCGCTCTGCAGGCGCATTTTCCCGCGGCGCCGTTTCTTTGGCTGCATTGCGGCGGACCGTATCCATCACCGCGCGGCGGACCTCCCGGACCAGCCGCTCCGTTTCCGGCGTCTCGTCCGTTCCCTCCACCGCCCAGGTCAGGGCGTTCTCCAGGGATTCCAGCGTCTCCGGCGCTCCGCCGGTGAGGCCCGGCGTTTCCCGGCGCTCCAGCGCCGCTTCACGGCGGCGGCGCATCACATCCGGCAAAAGGATGCTGCCCGCGGAAAGGCCCGGTTCGCTCGTTTTTGCCCCTTTCACGGGATAGCCCGGATGGACCTCCCGCTCCTTGGGCGTCCAGCCGCCTGCGGACGGCACGGACATCGCCTGGCTGGCCAGGGTCAGCGTCCGCGCGCGGGTGGTGAGCGTGAGTTCCCGCTTTGTCCCGGCGGCTGCCGGGGCGAAGGGCGCCAGTGCCGCAGAGGGACGCAGTACTTCTGTCTGCCGTGTGCTGCGCCTCTCTCCGGCCTGCCGCTCCGTCCCCTCGGACTCCCGGATGCTTTCTTTTCCCTGCGCGGGCGCATTGACCCGGGCAGGATTCCTTACCGGCAGGCTGCCCGTTATGCGCTTTCCGCCGCTTTCCACCACCACCCGGCGTGTCTCCGGGTAGGCGGTGCGGATTTCCTTTTCCCGCAGGATCACCCGCTCGATGATCCGCTCCGCGGGCGTTTTCTTCTCGTCCTTCTCTTTTTTCTTCGCTTTTTCCTGCTTCAGCAGACGGTTGACGATCAGGTCCACATCCAAATCGAAATGGATCTCCGGCGCGGCGGCGGCATCCTGCTCTTCTTCCTCCAGATAAGCCAGCCGCAGCGGGCGGTAGCTTTCCATGGGACGGGCGTTGCGGCGGAGCAGCTCCTGGGTGAAAAGCTGCGTCAAAAGCCCAAAGGGAGACAGGGTATCCTGTCTCTCGATCCGCATATCCGGTTTTATTACACCGAGGGATTCCATCAGTAACACCCGTTGTAGATCAGCTCGATGCGGCTCACCGCAAGCGCAGGCTGATTGCTGTTCAGATCGGGGCCCACATACTTCTTGAGGTACGCACCGACGATGGTCCAGGTCCGCTGGGCTTCCCCGAAGCTGTCCATGAGGATGACCGTACCCGCCAGGGGGATGGCCATGCCGGTGGCGCTCATTCCCATCAGCAGAGAGACGGAATCGACGGTGGTGACGACCCCCTGCTCCAGCACCAGGATCTGGGGCTTGTTCTCCTTGAAGAAAAAGCGCGGATAATTCAGGCCTCCCTCATTGTAGACCTCATATTCGATTTCCATATTCAGGCCGCTCACGGCGGTGAACCTGCCGGCGATGGCGGCGCCCGGTCCGGCCAGAGCCACTTCAAAATAGGAGCCGGAAATGTAATCACTGTCCATACGGCGTCACCCCTTCCTCGACCGCCCATAGCAGATTGATGAAGTTAACATTCCGATCCACGCCGTGAATAGCGAAGGTGACGCTCTCGGTGAGCACCTCGCTGCGGCTGCTGTCCATGGGCGACAGCTCGTAGCGGATGGGCATGGCGTCCTTCAGAGACCAGATGACGCCCCTGCCGCCGGAATCATCCAGAGCGACGACATTGATCGTCCGGTAAAGGTTGTGCCCCGTGGGGCCGGTGAAATCGGATGCGGCCGCCGCAAACATCCAGTCGAGAAACGCGTTGTCTCCGAAAACGCCCTTGGAGAGGGTGACGGGGGCAAAGCTTGTGAGCACGGGAATGTTGGCCTGCACTCCCCGGATATCGCTTCCGGACCTGGCCTGAATGGTCTGGACCTCCATTTTGATGCCGGAAAACTGCGTAAATGCGCCCACAGCGTCGCCGTCGACCTCCACGAGAAACCGGAAGGCCGTCAGCGGATCAGTATGTTTTTTCAGAAAGAAGGGCAGTCGGATATCCATTAGCAGTTTTCCTTCACATCTCAACGGAGCTCAATGGTTTTGTTCTTCTCAGGGCCGCTGAGTTTCTGATTGACGGCTGAGACCTCGGCGCACCACCGGCGGCGCTCCTGATGGCTCAGATTCATCACGTCGTTCCTGGACCAGTGCAGATAATAGGACAGGAAGGTCATCTCCTGATAGAGCTGCTCCTGCGGATACAGCACCAGTCCTAAGCCAATAAAAAATCCAGCGGTACCTCGATCTGCTGATTGCAGTGGGGACAGACGACCTTGTAGGACGGCATATCCGACATGTTGATCCGCTGATACAGATCCTGCAGATAGGCCAGGTCCATGGTGAAAAGCCCCTCGATCACATGGGTGTTGATGACGTTGAGGGTGCCCAGCTTCGTAATGACCCTGGAGAGCAGGATGATGGTGAGATAGCCCGCATTCTGCTGCACCCTGGGATCGCGCATGGGCAGGATCTCGTCCGCCGCCGTGGCGAGACGCATGGTGCCGCGCCGGTGAACATCCCCGTTCTTGTCCACATAGCCCTTGGGCAGTTCGAATTCAAATTCAGTTTCCATGATTTCCCCCGTTTGCCGGAATGCCCTCCGTGCCGCCGCGCTTTGCGCGCGGCGGCGGGAGAGCAGTCATCGGTGATCGTCAGATGGCGGACGGCTCGCCGGCCATGCCGCCCGGTCTGTGCTCCAGACCTTCGTGGCAGAGCTCCAGAGACTGGATCGCCACTTCGCCGCCCATACCGTTGAGGTCAGGCACGGTGTAGCCCACCGGCCAGGCATTGATGAGTTCCCAGGAGGGGCCGGGGCCTCCGGCGTCGTCGTAGAGGGTGATGGTCACGGTGTGACGCACCAGGCCCGTCGGATTCGCGGTGTTGGAGGGAGATACGGAGAAGACCCAATCCAGGAAATCAGTGTCGTCGGAAACGCCCCAGCGGAGGGTGACGTTGCCGAATTTGGTGAGCCCGGGCAGCTTGCGGGGCGTGTTGCGCAGGTCGTCGCCCTCACGATACTCCACGGCGTCGATGGAGGTGCTCATGCCGGAAACCTCGGAGAAGCCCGCGCGGCTGATACCGTCGATCTCGACCTGGTATCGGAATACTCTGTATGGATAATTGATAACACTGTCAGCCATCTATATGTTCATCCTTTCTGTTAAGATCGTAAAGCCGTAGGGCTTATTCTGCGCTGGAGGTCTTCTGCGTGATGCGGAAGATCACGAATTCGGCGGGCTTGACGGGGGCGATGCCGATCTCGCAGATCAGGCGGCCGTTGTCGATATCGTCCTGGGTCATGGTGGTGGGACCGCACTCCACATAGAACGCCTGATCCGGGCTGGTGCCGGCCAGAGCGCCGTCACGCCAGCAGGTGGCCAGGAAGGTCTCGATGGTGCGCCGCACGCGGGTCCAGAGGGCTTCGCTGTTGGGCTCGAAGACGACCCAGTTGGTGTTGGAGCGGATGGACTCCTCCACGAAGATGAACAGACGGCGGACGTTGAGGTACTTCCACAGCCCGTTGGAGCTGATGGTGCGGGCGCCCCACACGCGGATGCCGCGGCCGGGGAAGGAACGGATGAGGTTGACGCCGATGGGGTTCAGGATGTCCTGCTCGCCGGTGTTGTAGTTGCAGCTCAGGCCCGTGCAGCCGCGGACGACCTCGTTGGCGGGCGCCTTATGCACGCCGCGCTCGTTGTCGCTTCTGGCATAGATGCCGGCCATGGCGCCGGAGGGCGGGAAGTAGTCGGAGCGCTTGGCGCCGGCGTCGTACATCTGCAGCCAGGGATGATACATGGCGGCATAGGTGGAGTCGTACATATCCCGGAAGTTGGCCACATCGTTGGGCTTCTTCAGGTCCACGGGCGCATCCAGGATGGCGAAGCAGCTCTTCTTGCCTTCGCAGAAGCCGATCAGGCCGGCCTGGACCTCGGGAGTGGTGACGCCGGGGATGGCCATGACGGACACGCTGGCATTCTCCAGGAAAGCCTGCAGGCCGGTGCGCTTGCCGGGGCCGCCGTCGGTGCCGAGATAGGCGTCAGGGGTGGGAGCGCCGCCGTTGGAGCCGCCCGCGGGGGTCAGCACCAGCATGCCCTCCGTGCCGCCGCCGCAGAGCTCATAAGGCGTGATGCCGGCAGCCTTGGCGGCAGGAGCGGGCGCGGGCGCGGGCGCTTCTTCCTTCTTGTCTTTGCCTTCCTTGCCCTCTTTGCTTTCCTTGGTTTCCTTGGCGGCGGGGGCGGCCTTGGCCTCCGCGGGGAGGACCTCGACCTTGATGAGGTCGCTCTTCTCCGTGCGGATCGGAGCGAAGTTCAGGGAGCCGGGCACCAGGGACAGATTCGCAAAGGTCTCCACCGTATCGTCCAGACGGGCGGTCAGGGTGATCTCGCAGGTGCGGATGAACTTCGCCGTGCCGACCTTCTCGTCCGCGACGGCCAGAGTGCAGGGCTTATCCAGGGTGATGACGTTGTCCAGGGCGCTCTTGATGGTGGCGAATTCGCTCTTGGCGCCGTCAAAGAGCTCCACGACGTCTCCGGCATTGAAGCCGTCGGCGTTCTTCAGGGTGAGGTCTGCGCCGTTGACCGCAAAGACCTGCGTCTTGGCCTTGTAGGAAGGCTCGACGGTCACGCGCATATTGTCCGACCACACGCCGGGGCTGGCGGCGGTGACCTTCAGCACGCCGGAGGTCACGCTGCCGGCTTTCGCATCATCGGGCACGGCGCGCATGATGTACGCGCGGGACCCTCCGTTGGCGAAGAACTGTTCCACAGCATAGGGAAGGAATCTGGCGGAACCGAAGCCCGCCTCGCTGAGATAACCTCCATACATCCGCTTGTAATCGGCGAAGCTGGTCACCAGCTGGGGCTCGCCGATCACGGGGCCGCGCTCCGCAAGGCCGATAAAGCCTGCGGTGCTGGTGCTGACGCCCTGCATGGGGGTTGCGCCGGAGTCATACTCCTCCACATATACGCCCGGGGACAAATACTCTGCCATGTTCTCGCTTCACGCCTTTCTGGCATTACGCCGGCCGTGAAGCCCCCTCCTTTCATATTTTGGATTTTTTGATTTTTCGGTTTGCCATCGCCATTTATATAAATAAAATTGGCTACAGTTTAAGCGGCGGCCAGGGGGCCCCACCAGCGGGCCATTACCTGGGCGCTGTAATGAAGGACCGATGCGATCCTGTCCTCCGCGCCGTAGACGTCGTCCAGCTCCGCCAGACAGCGGTAGACGGGGCAGCCGTCTTCACCGGGGAACACAGCGCCGCGGATGAGCTGCCGGTTGATCTCCCCGCAGAGCCGCCGGACCTTGTCCGGCTGGCTGCACCGGAAGGGAAAGCGGGCGTAGAACACGATCGCCCCTTCCCGCGCGCGGCAGGCCGTTTCCCACAGCATGCCGCCGTGCTTTGCCCGGAAGCGGAGGAATCCGCCCTCCTCGATCCATCCGGCCCCTTCCCGGTCCAGCATGGATTTGAGCAGCCGCAGCGCCTCATCCTCTTTCATGCTTCCTCCTGCTTACAGCGCCATCGGCGCGGCGTCTCCCATGGAGGTGAAAGCGCCGAAGTCCGGAGCGCTTTCCGTTGCCGCCTCTCCGGGGCCAAAGTCCATCGGTTCGGTGGGGCACGGCCCACCCGGCAGGGAAGAACGCTGCGTTTCCGGTCCCGTCTCCCGCAGGCTGAGGACGCTCAGCAGCGCGTCGTTGCCCATCCGGTGGGACAGGGCCAGCATCCCCTCCGCGGGAAGACGCTCCCAGCTTACGCCGTTGAGGATCGCCTCCAGGGCCTGGGAAGCCTCATTCTGCTTTTCCGGGCTCTGCCGGCGCCGCGTCTGTTCCCGGTCCTGCGGCGTCTGCCGCGCCGCCTCGGTTTTTCGGTCTGTTTGGAGCACCGTCTCCCGCTCCTTCCTCCGGGTTTTCCGGCAGATCGGGTTCTCTGTTCCCCCAGACCGAAGCGCTGATCTCATCCAGCGCGCCGGGCGCTTCCAGCTCCGAAAGCGTCTCCGTCGCCCGGTCGGAAAGGAAACGCAGCTTGCTGATGAATTCGTTTTTCATCTGCGCCTTTTTCGCCCGGAGGGCGCGGGCCTGGGCCAAGCCATTCTGCAGGACGGGCTTTTCCCGTTCGTCGGCGCATTTGCTCAGCTTCTCCCGGTATTCCGCCTCCAGGGCCAGCTCCCGGCTGCTGTCAAGGAAAGGATACATGGTGCGCAGGGTGCCGCTTTCGTCAGCTTCCAGTTCCCCCGTGCCCCGGGCCATATCCGCCATGGAGTCCACGACCCGGCGGGCGTCCCGCAGCGTGTCGACCACGATCCCCAGCGCGCCCTTGGCAAAGGTCCGGTTGAAGATCATCTGATCCGGCGAACGGCCCGGAATGTTGCGCACCTGGCTGCCCGTATCCAGGAATTCCTGCTGCTGGATGCGCTTCGGTCCGCTCTCTCCCACGGAACGCTTCAGGCAGGAGACCAGCATCATCTTCCCCGTTCCGTTCAGCACCGAGGCCGACATGGCCCCCCGCTGGAACGCCATATCGGAAAAGCGGGTCAGCGTTTCGGGGGCGTTCCCCCGCCTCAGGCGTTTGCCGCCGCTTTCCGGCGCTGCCTTGGCGTCCTGACGGGGCTGCTTTCGTTCCCCGACGGTTTCTTCCCCGTTTTCCTGCGGCTGCTGCTCCTCCTGGGTGAAGCCGCCCACCAGCGCCCGTGCGTGGGATTTCCCGATGCGGTCAAAGGTCTGCTGGAAGCTCTCCGTGACATGATACAGCGGGTCCCGATGCTGAAACTGCTCCGTTCCCGCGGCCCAGGCCAGGCCTTCCTCCACCGTCCGCTTCGGCGCGGCGGCCGGAGGCGCGATCGTTTTCCGGTTTTTTCTGATCTGCATATTATTCCAACAGGACATGGTCCACTGCCGAGCGGAAGCGAAGCTCCTCCAGGGGACGCACCAGATAATCCGTCAGATGGATGCGCAGACCGCGGATGGCATATCGGTCCGTGTCGTCCAGAAGGACCACACGGCAGCGGCTGTCCGCCTCGCGCATCCGGCGGGCGCAAAGGAAACCCTTGACGTCGCCGTAGCCCACCACAGCGCCGCGGAACTGACCCGGAGCGAAAGCCCGCCAAAGCGCTTCCTCCGAGGGGAAGATCACCGTTTCGGCATTCCGATGGTGTTCGGCTGCACGCTGTTCTATTCTGTTGCAAATCCAGAGCGCTTCCTTCGACTCCGGACAACAAACCGCAACCCGCATCCCCGCTCCTTCTCTCTGCCTGCCAAAGCGACGGTAGGCCGCGCCAGCTTCCGATGGTCCCATTATACGCATCCCGCCGCAGATTTGAAGATGATTGGCAAAAACAGTGCGAAACTGGCACGAACGACGTTCCTTCCGCGCTTTTTTCATGTTACAATATGAATAATTAAACGAATAACTGTAACAGTTACATTTGTGCCAGGAAAGGAGCCGAACCGATGGTCAATGTGTCGTTCTGCCGTCTCGGCAGGAACATCCCGGAACCTTTTGCCGGATACGTCCTGCCCTATGTGCGCAAGTCCATCGCTCAGACAGAGGGAGAGAACGCCGTCACCGTCCTGGGCGCTATGTGGAACGGCCTTGCCTGCGCCGCGGCGGTGGCCGTGTGGGACGAGACCGACGGCGAGCTCCTCAGCCTGTTCGTGGATCCCAAGGCCAGGGGCTGCGGCGTCGCCGGAAGGCTGGTGGACCTGCTGCTGGAGGAAGGGGCGCGCCTGGGAAAGGATTCCCTGTCTCTGGAATATGTATTAAAGGATGAGGAGCTGGCCGCCATGGACGCCCTGGTGGAAAGCCGGGGCGGCGCCGTGATCGACGGCGCGCCCATCTGCGGCATGAACAGCGACGATTTTCTGGATTCTCCCCTTTTGGGACCCGCCTTGCATCCCGGCTGGCGGAGACCGGCGGCCGTCCGTCTCTTCTCCGAGCTGACGCCGCGGGAGCTGGAGCTGCTGGATGCCATCGAGGAGCTTCCGGAGTATCTCCGTCCCTCTGCCCTGGGCGATCGGCTGGACCCAGCTCTCTCTGCCGTCTGGCTGGCCGACGGGAGACCCGCCGCTTTTGCTCTGGGCTTCCAGACCGGGGACCGTATGTTCTGCCAGAGCTCCGTATGGCGCGGACCCAACGCGCCGGAGGGCAGCTTCCGCGCCTTGATCGGCGCGCAGGTCAACCAATGCTGGTACCGCAGCGGCGGCAGCTTCGTTTTCTTCATCTCTCCCATCAACCCCCGCTCCGCTGCTATGGCGGAGTGGTTCACCGGCGGAAACTACGAGCCCTATACCCAGCGGGATGCATGGATCCCCATACCGAACAAGGAATGACGCGGAAAGGACGGATGATCCCATGAGCTATACCTATGCTGACCGAAAACGGGCGGAAAGCGCCGCGCCCCGGAAGGAAACGGCGCCTCAGCCCTCCATGGATGACCTTCGCTCCGGGGCCGCCCAGCCCACGGCGGAGCAGATGGGCCACCGGGTGGACCTGCCCGACACCATGCGGGCCAAGATGGAGAACGCTTTCGGCGCGGACCTGAGCGCCGTGAAGCTCTACGAGAGCCAGGCCGTGGCGGACACCGGGGCCAAGGCGATCACCCGGGGCAGCGACATCGCCTTCGCCCCC
Organism: Oscillospiraceae bacterium; assembly: GCA_016286665.1. GTDB lineage: Bacteria > Bacillota > Clostridia > Oscillospirales > Oscillospiraceae > UBA1774. The sequence continues at coordinate 1,510 of JAEETX010000011.1, read as the reverse complement.
GGCATGCTGGACTTTTCCAGCTACGGCGGCCAGGCCCTCCTGGGCCACGAGCTGAGCCACGTGGTCTCCCAGGCCAGGGGCGAGGTCACCGGCGGCGGCTTCCTCAACGACCGTGCCCTGGAAGCCAGGGCGGACCGGGAGGGGGCCATGGCCGCCGCCGGGGAAACCGTGGCCATGCCCACGGCAGCCATGTCCCCCGTCACCGCCGCTGCCGCCGCCGGGCCCATGCAGGCCAAGGATAAGCCGTGGAAGAAGGGCAAGGAGGCCGCGCCCGCCGCGCCGGCCCCCGTCGAGGCGGCGACGGAGCCGTCGAATATGCCGGATTTCAACGAGGAGGAAAAGGCTCAGGCAGCCGGCATCCTCCAGCGCAACGCTGCGGACAAACAGAGCAGGATCGACAATTACCATGCGCAGGTTGAAAAATACAATGCGGCGCATCCGGACGCGAAGTACAACGCCTCGGATAAGCGCAGAGACCGTTTCCTTCAGCGCTTCATGAACGGTACGGACGAGGAGAACGAAGAGCTCTTCAACAAAGTAATGACGGAAGGCGACTCCGCGATGGTGCCGAAGTTTGTGGAAGCGATTCGCAGGATGAACGCTGCCGACACATCGAAATTCAACACCAGGGAGGGGCTGTTCGGACAGGGCGAAGAGCTCATGGGCGCTTCTCTCGACACGCAGAATCTGTCGGACATGATCTCCGTGGATCGCCGCATCACGCCGGAGATGCTGGAGGCTGGCGGCCTGAGCAAGGATGAATTCCAGACCTATATTGGGAAAAAACAGGGATTCGCTACGGCCAGCATGCAGACCTCGGCCCGCCTGAAGGGCATCACGACCGGACATGTCTGGAGTTCCGACACCTTCGCGGGCTTCGATGGTTCCAGGCCCGCTCCCGCGCAGCAGCAGCCCTCTGTGCCCGGGCAGGGGCCCAAGGAGACGATGAGCTACCGCAGCGACGAGATCGGCGCCCTGGCCGCGGACCCCCGCTTTGATATCGACCCCACCTCCTCCGATCCCCAGATGATGGCGGTCATCGCCCGCCGTCAGTACGACAAGCTGAAGGCTCTCCAGAAGAGCGGCGCCGATCCGGACGAGATCCGGCGGGCTGTGGAAGACTTCAAGGAGTCCCGCGCCCGTCAGGGCTGGCATTAAAAAGCACATCAGGTAAGGAACGATGGCAATGAGCTATACATACGCAGACCGAAAGCCAGGGGAAAAAGCACCCCCGGAGAAGGAAAGCTTCGAGCTAGAAGGTCCCTCCATGGCGGCGCTGCGCACCGGCGCGGCCGCGCCTACCCCTGAGCAGATGGGCCACCGGGTGGACCTGCCCGACGCCATGCGCAGCAAGATGGAGAACGCCTTCGGCGCGGACCTGAGCGCCGTGAAGCTCTATGAGAGCCAGGCCGTGGCGGACACCGGGGCCAAGGCGATCACCCGGGGCAGCGACATCGCCTTCGCCCCCGGCATGCTGGACTTTTCCAGCTACGGCGGCCAGGCCCTCCTG
>JAEETX010000010.1 GCA_016286665.1 Oscillospiraceae bacterium | reverse complement strand
GAAAAACTCTATGAGGCCATCGGACAGGCGGCGGAGGGACAGATCGAGGAGGCCCAGGGGCCACGCCGGCGGCGAAAACTGCGCTGGGCCGCCCCTCTCGCGGCGGTGCTCGCCCTGGCGGCGGCGCTGACGGTCTTCCTCTCCGGCCCCGGCAAGGGAAACACGGCCTACGCCGTGGCGGAGGCGAAGTATCCCGCGGCGGAGAAGGGCGGCAGGCTTTATCTGCCCCACAGCGGCGATCTGAACCGGTTCCTCCGCGCTTCGGCAGCGGAATTCCTCTGCGACAACGGGGGAAAAAACCGGGTCTGTTCCCCCCTGAACGTCTACCTGGCCCTGAGCATGCTGGCGGAGACCGCGGGGGGCGAGAGCCGCGCCCAGCTTCTGGAGCTGTTGGATTCGCCGGATATCGAGACCCAGCGGCAGCGCGCCAAGGCGCTGTGGGAGCGGAGCTACTACGACGGGGAGGACGCGGGCTTCTGCCGTCTGGCCTCCTCCCTTTGGCTTCGGGAGGATATGGACTATGTGAAGGCCGCTGTAGACACCCTGGCGGGGGATTACTATGCCTCGGTGTTCCGGGGGGAGATGGGCTCCGAGGGCTATAACGGGGCCCTGCAGGCCTGGCTGAACGAACAGACCGGCGGCCTCCTGCGGGAGCAGGCGGGGCAGGTGCAGCTGGCCCCCGATACGGTGATGGCCCTGGCGGCCACCATCTGGTTCAAGGGAGACTGGGAGCACAAATTCGACCCGGCCCTTACCGCACCCCAGACCTTCCATGCGCCTTCGGGGGATATGGAGCGGGATTTCATGCACGGAAGCTGGGAAGACCAGATCTTCTGGGGGGAAGGCTTTACCGGGGCGTCCCTGCGCTTTTCCAGCAACCGGCGGATCCTTTTCCTTCTCCCGGAGGAGGGAAAAAGCCCGGAACAGCTCCTGGAGGAGGGGACGATCCCGGATTTCCTCCTGAGCGACTTCCGAAACCGGCCGGAGTGGGAGCAGGTGACCCTGGAGATCTCCCTGCCGAAATTCGACGTGGACGCCGACCTGGACCTGATCCCGATCCTGAGGGATCTGGGGGTGACGGATATCCTGGAATTGGGAAAAGCGGATTTCACCCCCCTTCTGGGGGCTGCGCCCGCCGCCCTGACGAAGGCGGAGCATGCCTGCCGGGTCAAGGTGGACGAGGAGGGCTGCGAGGCCGCCGCTTATACCATCGTCAGTGCGGGCGGCGGCGCAGCGCTGGAGCCGCCGCGGACCGTGCAGTTCATCCTGGACAGGCCCTTCTTCTTCGTCATCCTGGGCATGGACGACCTGCCCCTCTTTATGGGGATCGTCAACGACCCGACGGCGTAAGCGCACGATATCATCGGGGGACGTTGCAAAATGCAACGTCCCCCGTTTTCCCGGGAAACACGGTGTTGACGGAAGGATACAAACAGGGTAAAATACCATCATTATTTCCCGGGAAAGGAGGGGCGAGGATGCCGAAGCGCGTTAAAAAGCCCGCCCCGGCGCTGCCGGAGGGGCCCTTCATCACCCGCGACAGAAGCTTTTACAAGGGGTTTTTCTCCCTGCTCGTCGTCATCACCCTCCAGCAGCTGGCGGCCCTCACGGTGAACCTGGTGGACAACATCATGCTGGGGCGCTATACGGAGCTGGCCCTTTCCGGGGCGACGCTGGTGAACCAGATCCAGTTCATCCTGCAGCAGCTCTGCGGCGGCATCGGCATGGGCGTCAGCGTCCTGGGCAGCCAGTATTGGGGCCGGGGAGAGACGCGGCCCATCCGGCGCATCACCAGCGTGGGGGTGAAATTCGCCCTGGCCGCGGGGCTTTTGTTCTGCCTGCTGACCCGCATTTTCCCCCACGCCGCCCTGAGCCTCTTTACCGGGGACGAGGCGGTCATCGCCGAGGGGATGCGCTATCTCAGGCTCATGTGCTGGACCTATCTCATTTTCGCCGTGTCCAACACCCTCATGTATTCCCTCCAGAGCGTGGAGACCGCCTTCATCGGCACGGTCATGTCCTGCAGCACCATCGTCATCAACCTCTGCCTCAACTACTGCTTCATTTTCGGCAATCTGGGCTTCCCGGAGCTGGGCATCCGGGGCGCAGCCGTCGCCACCCTCACCAGCCGCACGGTGGAGCTCATCATCATCCTCGTCTATCTGCTGTTCATCGACAAGAAGCTGAAAATGAAGCTGAGGGATATCTTCGGCTTCGACTTCGCCTATTTGAAGGATTTCGCCGCCGCGGCCCTGCCGGTCATGTTCTCCGGCCTTCTCTGGGGCGTGGCGCAGGGAGCCCAGACCAGCGTGCTGGGTCACATGGAGGGACCCGTCATCGCCGCCAACGCCATCGCGGCGGTGATCTTCGGCATCTTCGTGGTGGTGGGCATGTCCGCCGCCAACGCCGCCTCTGTCACCATGGGGAAGACTGTGGGGAAGGGGGATTTCGCCTCTGTGAAGCCCTATGCCCGCACCCTGCAGCTGATCTTCCTCGCCATCGGCGTCGTGCAGGCGGCCCTGATGCTCCTCACCCGAAAGGCCATCGTCTCCTTCTACGCCGTTTCCCCGGAGGCGAGGAGCCTGGCGGAGCAGTTTCTGGTGGTGCTGGCCCTCACCAGCGTGGGCTCCTGCTATGAATACCCCGTGGAGGGGGGCATCATCGCCGGGGGCGGCAACCCCAAATATCAGGCCATCGTGGACAATCTGTTCATGTGGCTGTTCACCATCCCCTCCGCCGCCGTCAGCGCCTTTGTGTTCCACGCGCCGCCCCTGGTGGTCTTCTGCTTCCTCAAGGCGGACCAGTTTTTGAAGTGCATCCCCAATGGCATCGTGGTCAACCGCTACCGCTGGGTGAAGCAGCTGACGCGGGCGGAGGACGGACAGTAAAGGCAACACCGCATAATTCTCGGCACACATCTTGCTTGCATCATGTTCCGTCATATTGCCCGAAAATCTTGGCCAATACAGGAAGTATTCCCCGCGATTTTCAGACAATCTGACGAAAATTCTGACTGCGCAATCTGCGCACCAGAATTGTGCGGTGTTACCTAAAAGGAAGAAATCACGGCGGGCTGCCGGGCTTCCCGGCGGCCCATAAGCAGTTTTAGGGAGGGAATCACCATGCGGGATTATCGGGAAGAAACGGAAAAGCGCGTCGCCTTTATCCGGGCCAAGCTGGCGGAGAGCCGCACTTCCGGCATCGTCTACGGCAACAGCGGCGGTAAGGACAGCGCCCTCGCGGGCATCCTCTGCAAGCTGGCCTGCGAGAACACCGTGGGCATCTGCCTGCCCTGCGAGAGCAAGCGGAATTTCGGGGAGGACATGGCCGACGGCATGGCGGTGGCGGAGAAATTCGGGATCGAGACGCGGGTGCTGGACCTGACGGCCACGAAGCAGGCCCTGACGGCGGCCTTGGGGGAGATCACGACGCTGAACAGCGCCGCATCCACCAACATCAATCCGAGGCTGCGGATGACCACGCTCTATGCCGTGGCCGCCGCGGAAAACCGGCTGGTGGCGGGCACGGGCAACCGCAGCGAGGTCTATATGGGCTATTTCACCAAATGGGGGGACGGGGCCTATGACTTCAACCCCATCGGCGACCTGACCGTGACGGAGATCTATGAATTCCTGCGCTATCTGGGCGCGCCGGAGAACATCATCACCAAGGCCCCCTCCGCCGGCCTGTTCGAGGGGCAGACCGACGAGCAGGAGATGGGCGTCACCTACGCCGCCATCGACCGCTACCTGGCCGGGGGCGAGGTGAGCGAGGAGGAAAAGGCAGCCATCGACCGCTTCCACAGCCGCAGCGAGCACAAGCGCAGGCCGGCTCCGGTGTTCGGGGAGAAATAAGACGCAAGCGTCGCAAAAACAGCCCTCAAGCGGTCGGCAAAGTGTCGACGGCTTGAACCGTGCCCAAAGGGCACGATATCACTCGGCCTGCGGCCGAATATCACCCCGCGAAGCGGGATATCACACCCGCGAAGCGGGTATATCACCGGAAGCGCTGCATTTTGCAGCGCTTCCATATATTACCCCAGCCAGGTGCGGAGCTTTCGCAGCCATTCCAGGCAGCGGAAGCGGACCTCCGCGCCTTCGGCGGTGATCAGGCGTTTTTCCGCCGGGGAAAAGACGCTCCAGCCCTCCTCCCCCTCCTCGCCGCCGTCTCCGGCGGCGGCCAGGCAGAGGGGCGGGAAGATCACGCACCACCAGTTATGGCCCTCGCCGCCGCCCAGGGTGACGGTGAGGGTCTCATACTGTCCGGCGGGCAGGGTGAAATCTTCATAGGCGCGGCGGGGACAGTCCTCCGTTCCCAGCTTCAGCGCCAGGGGCACGGCCCGCCCTCCCAGAGCTTCGCCGGCGGCCTCCGCCAGCCGGGGCAGGGCTTCGGCGGTGACGTCCCGGACCTCCGCCAGGCTGCCGCAGTCCGCGAGCAGGGGCTGCAGGGAACGCAGCACCGCGTCCCGCACCAGCAGCTTGTCCGCCTGGTCCGCGCCTGCATCGCTCTCCGCCACCACCCGCAGCCGCAGCAGCTTGTCCGGCAGGGAAGCCGCGGCTGCTTCGTCCATGCCGATGGCCCAGAGGGAGAAAAAGAACAGCAGGAGAAAAAGAAGGCCGAAAGCGCGTTTCATACAAGTTCATCCTTTCGCAGACAGAAGATCAACAAAGGGCGGGAGCTTTTGCTCCCGCCCTTATTCTATCCGCGATGTGCCAGATTAAACCAGCCTTCCCGTGGTTTGGGCCGGGTGGGCTTCGACGCCCAGTTCCCCCAGGACCCGGCAGGCTTCCTCCGCCGCGTCCCCGTCGGGGAAAAGGCCGAAGACCCCGGAGCCGGAGCCGGTCATGGCCGCGCCCAGGGCCCCCGCGCCCAGAAGGGCGTTGCGGATTTCCCATACGGCGTCCCGCTGCTTTTTGGGCAGACCCTCCTCAAAGACGTTGAAGAGCCGCCGGGCCACACCCGCCGTGTCCCCTTCCTCCGCGGCGCGGCGCATGCCCGCCACGTCGGGGCGGATGCGGATCTTCCGCTTGTCCAGCGCCTGAAAAAGCTGGGGGGTGGAGCAGCTGAAATCGGGGCGGCAGAGCACCAGGGCCCGGCCCGCGAAGTCCGGCAGGGGGGTCAGCCTCTCTCCCTTGCCCTCCGCCAGGGCGGTGCCGCCCCGGATGCAGAAGGGCACGTCCGCCCCCAGGGGCAGGCTGATCTCCTCCAGTTCTTCCCAGCGGAGGGGATTGCCGCTGAGGCGGTTCATGATCCGCAGCACCGCCGCGGCGTCGCTGCTGCCGCCGCCGTAGCCCCCGCAGACGGGGATGCGCTTATGAAGCGTGATGCGCCCCCCGGCGGGGCCCAGTCCCGTCACCTTCCGGAAGTGGAGCGCCGCTCTGGCGGCCAGGTTGGTTTCCCCCGAGGGGAGATAGCTCAGGCCGCTCTCCACCCGCCAGGGTCCTTCCCCTGGCGTCAGAAGCACCTCGTCGCAGAAATCCGTGCTCTGCATGATGCCCCGCACGGCATGGTAGCCGTCGGGCAGCTTCTCCCCCACGTCCAGGCAGAGGTTCAGCTTGGCAAAGGCCCGGTCCCGCAGCGTCATTCCCGAAACAGCATGCCCATGAGGGCGACGCCGTCCTCCACGTGGGGACCCAGGAGGCCGTTGGCTTCCGTATAGGCGAGTCCGGAGCCCGCTTTCACCCGGCTGTCGTAGAGGATATAGGGCACATAGCCGTGGGCGTGGCCCCGGGTGTCCGTCAGGGTCTTGTGGTCGCTGAGTATTAAAATCCGATAATCTTCTCCCGTCATTTTGCACAAAATTTCGCCCAAAACAAATTTGTCGATGTCCTCGATTGCTTTTAGCTTCCCCTCGGTGTCTCCATTATGAGAGCACTCGTCGGGAGCCTCCACATGGACGCCCACGAAATCATAGCCGTCCTCCAGCAGAGCCTTCACGGCGGCCTGCCCTTTTCCCAGGTAATTCGTGTCCTTTTCGCCGGTGGCGCCGGGCACCGTGATCCGGTCCAGGCCGATCAGCGCGCCGATGCCGTGGCACAGGGGCACCGCGGAGATCACGGCCCCTTTCTTGCGGTAGGCCGCCTCGAAGGAGGGCAGCGCAGCCGCCGTTCCCTCGGCCCAGAACCAGATGCAGTTGGCGGGAAGCAGGCCCTTGGCGCGGCGCCGGACGTTGATGGGATGGGCGGAGAGGAAGCGGAAGGAAGCCTCCATCAGCTCCCGCAGCACCGGCCCGGCGCTGCCCCCCCGGGGCAGATGAGGGCCGCAGACCTCCGTCAGGTGGTCGTGGGGCGGGGTCAGCGTCAGACCGGTGGTGTCCCCGCCGTGCTGGAGGACGATGTGCCGGTAGGTGAGGGTGGGGTGGACTTCCGCCCGCGCCTTTGCCGCCAGGGCGGCGAATTCCGGGTCGGCGAACAGATCCTCCACCAGGCGCTTGCTCAGCTCTCCGTCGATGCCGCCGGAGGAATGGGAGAGGATGCGCCGCGCTTCGAAGGGCATGTCCCCCTCTTCCAGAGAGGCCATGTTGCAGCGATAGGCCACGTCTCCCGGCTGCAGGGAGACCCCCTGTGCCGCCGCCTCCAGAGGCGCGCGGCCGGTGTAGCACTTGCGGGGGTCGCAGCCGAAGATGGAGAGGATGGCAGTGTCGCTGCCGGCGGGCAGCTCCTTGGGGCAGTTGTTGACGCTGCCCAGCTCCCCCTCGGCGGCCAGCCGGTCCATATTGGGCTTGCTGACCACCTCCAGGGGCGTTTTGCCCCCCAGCTTTTCCGTGGGATCGTCGGCCATGCCGTCGCCGATGATGAGAATGTATTTCATAGGAATTCCTCCCGTTTTACGTTGATAAAGCACTATAGCACAAAATCGGGAAAGGGACAAGAAAAAATACAAGGAGAGATTCAGGATGAAGCATGACGACAGCGTGAACCGAGCGCTTCGCCGCGCCCTAAGGCGCAGCGGCATCCGGCAGTCGGAGGCGGCCAGGGCCTGCGGCATGGATTACCAGAGCTTCCACCGGGCCGTCAGCGGCCTGCGGCCCATCTATGCCGGCGAGCTCATGGACCTGGCCGCCGCTGCGGGAACGGACCCCCTCGCCCTGCTGCGGGATGCGAAGGAGGGCGCGGATGGGGGCTAAGCGGAAGTTCACTCCCCGGAGCCTGGAAAAGGCCGTCGACCGCTATTTCGCTTCCATCCGGCGGACGACGGCGGCCACGGAGCGCGTCGAGACCGGCCCCAAGACCTTTGAGGAACGGCCCATCCTCAGCGACACCGGGGAACCCATCCTCTGCCGGGAATATGTGGTCGCGCCGACGGTGTGGGGGCTCTGCGAGGCCCTGGGGGTCACGCTGGCGGAGTGGCGCCGCCTCTGCGACCGGCAGGAGCATCCGGAGCTGCAGGACGCGGTACAGCGGGCCTACGGGCTCATGCGGGAGTGGCGGGAGCAGTCCCTGCTGACCAAAAAGGATGTGCGGGGCCTCATCTACCATCTGCAGAACCACCTGGGCGGTCTGGATGAGCAGCCCGGCGGGGACGCCGGCCCCCTGAGCCTGGCGGAAAAGGGGCGGCTGCTGGAGGAGCCGGAGGATGAAGAAACGGACTGATGTCCTGCGGGGGGATGTGCGCCGCTGGTATCAGGCCCTGCGGGCGAGCTCCAATCCGGCCTTCCTGCCCCTGTTCTTCGACGAGCACCGGTATCTGGTGCTCTGCGGGGGCGGCGGCAGCGGGAAAAGCATCTTCGCAGGCCGGAAGGTGCTGGAGCGGGTGACGACGGAGAAGGGGCACCGCTGGCTGGTGTGCCGGAAGGTGGCAAAGACGCTGCGGGACAGCTGCTTTGCGCAGCTCAGAGGCCAGATCGCGGAGCATTATCCGGGGAGCGGGGCCAAGGTGAACATTTCGGACATGCGGATCACCTTCCCCAACGGGTCGGAAATCCTCTTTGCGGGGCTGGACGACGTGGAGAAACTGAAATCCATCTACGATATCACGGGGATCTGGGTGGAGGAGGCCAGCGAGATCACGGAAGGGGACTTCAACCAGCTGGACATCCGTCTGCGGACGGACTTTCCCCACTACCTGCAGATGATCCTGAGCTTTAACCCCATCAGCATCACCCACTGGCTGAAAAAGCGCTTCTTCGACATGACGGACGAGCGGGCCACGACCCACCGCAGCACCTACAAGGACAACCGCTTCCTCACGGCGGAGGCGGTGCGGACGCTGGAAGCCTTCAAGGACACGGACCCGTATTACTACACGGTCTACTGCCTGGGCGAGTGGGGCGTCACGGGGAAGACGGTCTTTGACGGGCAGGCGGTCTCCGAGCGGCTGGGCAGGATCGATAAGCCCAAAAAGAGCGGGTTCTGGTCCTATGAAGGCGGAGAAGGGCCGGGAGACGGGATCAAGGACCCGAAGTGGGCCGATGCTGCCGGCGGCCCGGTGACGATTTTCCGGGAGCCGGAGAAGGGCAGGCCCTACGTCATCGGCGGCGACACCTCCGGCGAGGGCAGCGACTGGTTCGTGGCCCAGGTGCTGGACAACGTGACGGGGGAGCAGGTGGCGGTGCTGCGGCATCAGTACGACGAGGACACCTACGCGAAGCAGGTCTTTTGCCTGGGGAAATACTACAACGACGCCCTGGTGGGCATCGAGGCCAACTACAGCACCTATCCCATCAAGCGGCTGGAGCAGCTGGGATACCGGAATCAGTACGTCCGGGAGCAGGAGGATACCTACACAGGGTCGATCCGCAAGGCCTTCGGCTTCCAGACGAACGCGCGGACGAGGCCGGTGATCATCGGGCAGCTGGTGGAAGCTATGCGGGACGGGATCAATACCGTGAACGACCGCACGACGCTGGAGGAAATGCTGACCTTCGTCCGCAACGAGAAGCTCCGCCCGGAGGCGGAGGAGGGGGCCCACGACGACTGCGTGATGGCGCTGGCCATCGCCTGGTATATCCGCGGCCAGCAGCGCATGACGGTAATGACGCCGGATGCGGAAGCCAAGGCGGTCTGGACCGAGGACATGTGGGAGGACTACTGGGGCGCCGACGAGGACGGGCGGAAGTATCTGATTTCCAAATGGGGGAATCCCAAACCGTGACGCAGCCCAGCGGAGCGGGTGCGGCACGGAGAGGACGTTACGCCGGAATCTTTCAGGTGTTAGCTGTCAGGCTGACACCTGACATTCCGGCGGATAAGGACGAGGGGAGAGCCGAAACGATAAGGACGGGGGACGGGGGGGCCCCTCATCAGTCGCTGCGGCGACAGCTTCCCCCGGGGAAGCCGGGGGACGGGGAAAAGAACCGGACCGGAGCCCAGCGAAGCGGGTCCGGCCCGGAGAGGAAGCGCGCACGTCCCCGGAGGGGACCCATCGCGCACGGAATGAGGAAAACGGGGCGGAATCTTCGAGCGGCGACCAACGGGAGCCGCGACGCATTCCGCTACAGGAGGACGACATGACGACACAGGAAAAGCTGGACTATTGGAAGGATTGGCTGGGGCGGAACGAAGCAGCCCTGGGCGACCTGGGAAAGCGGATGGACGAGCGGGAGGCACTGTACCGGGGGGAGGTGCGGGAGATCGCGCCTCTGACGCCCAGGGACCGGAAAAAGAGCGGGGCGCTGCGGAAGACGAGCCATCTGCGGAACATCATCGCGGAGAACATCGAAAGCGAAGTGAGCGCCGTCATTCCCCAGCCAAAGGTGACCGCCCGGCGGCAGAGCGACGAATGGCGGGCGAAAATCCTGGAAGATATGCTGCGCAACGAGCTGGACCGCCTTCCCATGGAGACGCTCAACGACCAGATGGAGCGCACGGTCCCTATTCAGGGCGGCGGCTATTGGCTGGTGGAGTGGGACAATTCCAAGAGGACGCACAGCACCGTGGGGGACGTGACGGTCTCCATCCTCCACCCGAAGCAGGTCATTCCCCAGGACGGGGTCTTCGGGTCCGTGGAGGACATGGACGCCGTCGTGCTGAAGCTGCCCCAGACGCGGGTCTATATCAGGCGGGCCTACGGAAAGGACGTGGACGAGGGCGAGGAAGCTCCGGAAGCCCGGACGCCGGACGCCGACGCCGCGGAGGACATGGTGACGCAGTACGTCGCCTATTACCGCAACGAGAAGGGCGGCATCGGCAAGTTCAGCTGGGTACAGGATACGGTCCTGGAGGATATGGAGGACTTTGAAGCCCGGCGGATCAGAAAATGCGTCCGGTGCGGGGAAGCGCTGGAGAAGGAAACGGAAAAGTGCCCCCTGTGCGGCTCGGAGCAGGCTCGGGAGGACGAGGAGGAAAACGAAGAACTGTATGCCGGCTTCACCACCCTCAACGGGACCGCCATCCCCGGTGCGGCGGCCGCGGCGGACGAAAGAGGCCTGCCGGTGATGCAGCCCACGGTGCTGCCCTACTACAAGCCCGACGTGTTCCCCATCTTTCTGCAGAAGAACGTCAGCGTCTACGGGCATCTACTGGGGGACTCCGACGTGGACAAGATCGCCGACCAGCAGAACACCATGAACCGCATGGAGCAGAAGATCATCGATCGCTTCATCAAGGCGGGGACCAGGATCACCCTGCCGGACAGGGCGGATTTCCGGATGGACCCGGAGGACGGCGAAAAGTGGTATATCGGCAGCGCGGCGGATGCGTCCTTGATCGGGGTGTATCAGTTCTCCGGCGATCTGAGCCAGGAGATGCAGTACATGGCCGGGGTCTATGAGGAAGCCCGGCAGGCTTTGGGGATCACGGATTCCTTCCAGGGACGGAGGGACGCGACGGCCCAGAGCGGCGTCGCCAAGCAGTTCGCGGCGTCGCAGAGCGCCGGACGGCTGGAAAGCAAGCGAGTAATGAAGGAGGCGGCCTACGCCGAACTCTTCAAGCGCATCGCCATGCTCAAGGTGGCCTACGCCGACGAGCCGAGGAGCATCGTGGCGGAGGACGACCGGGGGAACGCCAAATATGAGGAATTCAACCGCTACGACTTCTATGAGCAGGATGAGAAGGGCGAGTGGCACTGCATCCTCAGCGATGATCGCTTCCTGTTCAGCTGCGACACCGACGCGCCCCTGGTGAACGACCGACAACAGCTGTGGCAGGAGGCAGCCAGGATGTACCAGATGGGGGCCTTCGGCGACCCCCGGGACCCGGATACCCGCATCCTCCTCTGGACGAAGCTGGAGCTGCTGCACTACCCCGGCGCAGGCGACACCAGAGAGTATCTGGAAAAGAAGAAGGAAGCCCAAACGCCGGATTCCGGCGAATAAGGACGAAAGGAGTGAAGCACATGGCAAAGGATTACGCAGGCAGGATCGTGAACGGCGGCGCACAGTTCGTGAAGGCCCCCGCCCAGACCGCGGCAAAAAAGAGCGGCGGCAGGGTCGTCCGGGGCGGCGACCTGAGAGACGGCCGGAAAACGGAGCAGAAGCAGAAGTGAGAAAGGAGCAGAGCATGGAGAAACGAGACCATACGGAGGAGCGCCACGCAGCCGCGTCCTCCGGGGCCGGAGCGCCCCTTCCCCCTTCCGGGGAGGACCCGGTGGCGGAGCAGCTGGCGAAGATCCGGGCGATGGATCCGGAGATGAGCGACCTGGGGGCCATCCTGGGCAGTCAGGCGGGGGAGAGATTCCGGGAGTATGTGGCCCTGGGCCTGGACTTTGTGGACGCCTATACCCTGGCAGCCCGGGAAAAGCTGCAGCAGCTGCGGGACCGGCATACGGCGGAGGCCCTGCGGGCCAGGCCGGCGGGCAAGGACCATCTTTCCGCCACCAGCACCCGCGGACAGGAGGGCGTCAGCGTGCCGAAGACGGAGCTGGCCATCATCCGTGCCCTTCTGCCCGACGCCACCGACGAGGAGATCCGCAGATACTACAGCGCGGACAAGAAACGCTTCGGCAAATGAGCGGAGCGCCGTGCGGCGATGCGAAGCATTCCGTCGAATAAGGACGAGAGAAAGGAAGGAATCCAATGAGAGGTTTTATCCCCTACGCGAATGAGGACGGGCGGGCTGCCCCCTGGGAATATCTGCCCTGCGGGGCGATCACCCCGAAGCTGGGCATGGCCCTGGTGCAGTCTTCCGGCAATCTGGCGATTGCCACGGGCACCGCGAAGCCCGCCTACATCAGTATGTGCGAGAAATCCGCCGCCGTTAGCGCGGGGACGGTCATTCCCGTCATCAAGGTGCAGCCGGACCAGGTTTTCGAGTGCACCAACTCCGCCAGCCTCAGCGGCGTGGCGATCGGTCAGAAGGTCACCCTGCACGCCTCTAACGGCATGCAGGTCACCGGCACCACGACTTCCGGCGTGGCGACCGTCGTAGCCAAGGACGGCGACGCGGCAGGCTCCCGCGTGCTGGTCCGCTTTGACTGATTCGGAAAGGAGGAAGGAAGAATATGGCAAATATCACGTTTTCCGAGGGCAGCGGCGTCAACGACAGCATTTTCGGCAGCTCTCAGACCGCCCTTCGCATGCTCATCGAGAAGCGGGGCGAGCAGTTTGAACGGGAGAGCATCGTGAACCGGGTGTTCAAGAAGGACAGCACCTCCCACTGGGCGGAGAAGTACACCAGCCTCACCGCCATGGAGGGCTTCCGGGTCGCCGGCGAAAACGGCGCTTATCCCACCGACGGGCAGGAGGAGGGCTTCAGCAAGGTGCTGGAGGCCGTCACCTGGAAGGACAGCTTCTCCCTGAGCCGGGAGATCGTCGAGGACGCCAAGACCATCGACCTGCGCAGGAAGCCCATGGGCTTCGTCACCGCCTACTACCGCACCCGCGAGAAGCTGGGCGCGGCCCTGCTGGGCGGCGCCATCAAGGGCGACGCTTCCGCTTCCTACGCGGGGGGCGCTTTCGACCTGAAGACCAGCGACGGACAGACCCTGTTCCATGCCGCTCACCCCGCCAAGGTGAAGGGCGACGCTCAGTGCAATCTCTTCTCCGACGCTTTCAGCGCCGACGCCCTGGGCATGCTGGAAGTGAAGATGCAGAACACCCGCGGCGACAACGACGAGATCCTGGACGTGGCCCCGGACACCATCCTGATCCCCAACATCCACAGCCTGAAAAAGGCCGTCTTCGCCGCCATCGGCGCGGACAAGGACCCCGAGACCGCCAACAACGGCTTCAACTATCAGTTCGGCCGCTGGAACGTCATCGTTTGGCCTTATCTGAACCAGTTCATCACCGCCGGGACTTCTCCCTGGCTGCTGCTGGACAGCCGCTACAACGAGGAATACGGCAGCCTCATCTGGCTGGACCGGGTGCCCCTGGATGTGCGCAGCACCGTGGACGAGAACACCGACGCCAACGTATGGCGGGGCTACGCCCGCTTCACCGCCGGCTTCCACGACTGGCGGGGCGTCGCCTGCGCGGGCGTCGCCGGGGCGACGGACCTGTCGTAAAACCACGCGGAATGCCGGGTGTCCGCACCTGCGGGCACGAACGCCCGGAAGATTCCGCCTGATTTTCCTCCTTTCGGAACGGACCCGCCGACGGCTGGGCTCCGTCCCGAGAACGGGGGACGGAAAGGATAAGTTATGGAGTACACGAAATTCACGAACCTTGAAGTCGCCGGGGACCTGAAGATGAGCGGCACAGCGGCCATGCCCGCCGCCACCAGGACCAGAGCCGGAGCGGTGAAGATGGCCGCCAAGGTCAGCGAGGCGGCCGGCGCCGCGCCCACGGCGGAGGAATTCAAGGCCCTGCTGGACGCCCTGAAGGCCGCGGGGATCATGAGCGGCAGCTGAGGGGAGGCGCGGCGATGGAATGGACCGTCGTGGTGGTGATCATCGCCCTGGCAGGGCTGACGGGCAGCATCCTGACCCCCGCCATCAAGCTGAACACCAGCGTCACCAGGCTCAGCACCCTGGTGGACAGCCTCAATGGGAAGCTCGGCGCTATGGAAGGCAGCAACAGCGAGGCGCACAGGCGCATCTGGCAGGAGCTGGAGGGGCAGAAAAACACCGTCAGCGGCCACGAGACCCGCATCCGCCTGCTGGAAAAGCGCTGAGAGAAGCGAAGACACCGGAAAAAGACCAAACCGAAGCCCAGCGTCAGCGGGTTCGGTTTGGAAAGGAACGCGCACGTCCCCAAAGGGGACCCCTCGCGCACGGAACAGGACATTTCGCCGGAATCTTTCAGGTGTTGGCTGACAGGCCGACACCTGACATTCCGGCGAATAAGGACGAAAGGACGCTATGACAGTACATGAGTGTATCGCGTTCGTGGACGGCATCGAGCCCAACGCTTATACGAACGCGCAGAAAGCGGCATGGATCAGCGAGTGTGAGGGGCAGGTCTACACGGACGTGTTCCTGCTGCACCCCTATGAGTTCACGCCGGTGACCTACGACGAAGAAACGGACCGCACCCTGGCGGTGTATCCGCCCCACGACAAAATCTATCCCCGCTATCTCCAGGCGATGATCCACTATGCCAACGGGGAATATGACCGCTACGCCGCCTCCATGCAGGTCTTCAACGCGGCCTGGGGCGAGTTCGTGCGCTGGTTCAGCCGCACCTACGACCCCGCCGGCGGATATCCGGAGGTGGAAGTATCATGAGAAAACGGAGAAGCCTGCCTCCCTATGCGCCGGAGCCCGCCGTGACCGCGGAGGAGACCTCCGGGCCGGTGCTGCCGCCCTATTACGACGGGGCGGTCATGGCCCACGGGGAGGGCTGGGCGGAAAACCCGCCCTACTTCCTCACCGCCTACGGGCTGGCGGTCCGGGGCGGCTACGGCGGGACATTGGAGGAATGGATCGCCTCTCTCAAGGGCGAGACAGGCTTGAGCGCCTATGACCTGGCGAGGGCGGCGGGCTACACGGGCACGGAAGAAGCGCTGGCGGAGGACCTGAGCAGTCTGCCCGCCTATGCCCGGACGGCGGCGGAGGCGGGAGCCGCCGCGGAGGCGGCGGCGGTCCGGGCGGAAGCGGCGGCGGATGGGATGGTGCCCCAGACGAGAAAGCTCTGCGGCTATGACCTCAGCCGGGACCGGGACCTGGCAGCCGCTGACGTGGGCCTGGGGAACGTGGCCAACGAACGGCAGTACAGCGCGGCCAATCCGCCGAAGAAGCGGGGGAGCGTCGCCCTCTCCGCCGGCTGGACGGGGAATGAAAGCCCCTATGCCCAGACGGTGACGGTGACGGGGGCCGCGGTGACCGCCGCGAGCAAGATCGACCTCCAGCCCACGGCGGCGCAGCTGGCCGCCCTGACGGAGGACGGAGTGACGGGGCTCGTGATCGGGAACGAGGGGGGCGCGCTGACGGCCTACGCCCTGGGGGCGGCTCCCTCGGCGGCGATGACGATCCAGTGCACGGTGGAGGAAGTGGCATGAGCATTTGGGGAAATCCCGTGACGGCGGGCGGCGGGGGAGGATTGCCGCTCATGACGCGGGGAGAGTGGAACGCCCTCAGCCTGGCGGAGAAGCAGGCCTGCGGCTTGCTTGCGATCCGGGATGCCGACACGGGCTACCACCGGGGAGAAGTGGTGTGCGGCCAGGACTACAGAGCCTTCGAGATCGTGCAGAGCGGGACGGCGGCGTCCTCCGGGACCTTTGCCGTGACCGCCGGGGGAGACTACAGCCTGTATGTCGTCGCGCTCAACAGCGAGGCCAGCACCTATAACCTGAACATCGCCGCCAGCTGCAACGGAGCGGCGCTGACCGGAGAGACCCTGGAATACAATCCGTATTACGCCAGCGGCGCCAACCGGCGGAATTACCGGATCATGCGCTTTGCGGTGACGGCGGAGGCGGGGGACAGCATCCGGATCGACCTGTCGGGCAGGTCCAATTACTCCAGCTTTGTGTATGCCCTCGCCTTCAGCAGCTTCACCGTGCTGGGAAAGACCCTGTCCACGGCGGACGCGGTATGCTCCGGCTCTTACGGCACGGGCGGCGCGGTCCTGTACGGGACCTTTGCCGGCGCAGGCGGCGGAACGGTCAACGCGTCCCTCTACACGGCGGGCAGCACCGTCACGACGGCCAATCCCGGCAGCAATTATAAATCCGCCTACATTTTCTGGTTTGCGGAGGCAGCGCCATGAGCAAAGAGGCGGTGATGGCCTTCGCCCGGGGAGAGCTGGGCGTGACGGAGTGCCCGCCCGGCACGAACCGGGTCAAATACTGGGAGGATTACGACCCCCGGATGCAGGGGCAGCCCTGGTGCGTGTGCTTCCTGTGGTGGTGCTTCCGGCAGGCCGGAGAAGGGGCGGCGTTCTTCGGCGGCGGCAGGACGGCCTCCTGCGGGGCGCTGCTGCGGTGGTATGAGGCGCAGGGCCTGACCGTGCCGGTGAAGGAAGCGCGGGCGGGGGATATCCTGATCTTCAATTTCTCCGGGACGAAGGAGACGCAGCACTGCGGCCTGGCGGTGGAAGCGGACGGCGCCGGTGCGGCTTTCAAGACCGTTGAAGGCAACACGACGCCGGGCGAGGAGGGCAGCCAGGCAAACGGCGGCTGCGTGGCCCTGAAGACCCGCTATGCAAAGCAGATCGTCGCCGTCTGCCGCCCGCGGTACGCGACTTTATCCGCCGGAATGCAGGGCAGCCCGGAGGAATCCCCCCGATCCCCGGCGAAGGACGATATCAGCGGCCATTGGGCGGAGGAAGCGATCCGCCGTCTGATGGCGCGGGGGCTGATGAAGGGCTATCCCGACGGGAGCTTCCGGCCGGATCAGGCGGTGACGCGGGCGGAGATCGCGGTGATCCTGAAGCGAATGGAGGAATCGACATGATGAAATTTTTGAAGGCGGCGGCCATCCGGGCCCTGCGGACCATGGCCCAGACGGCGGCGGCCGTCATCGGCACCGCCGCGGTCCTGAGCGAGGTGAACTGGACGGCGGTCGTGTCGGCCAGCGTGCTGGCGGGAGTCCTGAGCCTGCTGACCAGCCTGGCTACGGGCCTGCCGGAGGTGGACGGAAGCCATGCCTGACCGGATGCATACCCTGGACACGGGCTTCCCCGATTTCAGCGGCTACGAGGATACGGAGGACAAGGTGGAGGCCATCCGGAACTATCTCTATATGCTGATGGAGGAGCTGCGCTATCTGCTGCGGCATCTGGACGCCGGCAATTTCACGGAGAGCGGATTGGCAGAGCTGGCACAGGCGGCGGCAAAGGTCACGGGCGGCAGCCTCACCGCGCCGGCTCTGACGGAGGAGACCCTGACGGAAGCCCTGTACGCCGCCTATGGGATCACCGCCGGCCTGTGCGTCCGGCGGCTGCGCACGGACTGGCAGCGGGCGCAGAACTGCCTGCGGGGCGACCGGAGCGACCTCCGCTACATCGACGTCCACGACGGCGAGATCGAGCTCATCACGGAGCGCGTCGCCCTGCCGGTGCGCACGGAGCAGCTCCGGCGCTCCGGGGAAGCCTGCTGGTGGACGGACGAGACGAGAAGGAAGATGGGCACGGCGGAGACGCCCTGGCCCGTGATGGTCTACGTCTATGAAGAAGCGTCCCGCGCCGTCGTATGCATGGAGGGGGGAGAGCTGACCCTTCGGAGGGGCGGCGCGGAGATCCTGCTGGAGGACTATGTGGATGCGAAGCACCGGCGGCTGGCCTACTGCGCCGTCGACCGCGGGGAAGGGACCGTGGAATACCGCCTGGAGGGCAGCGACGCCAGCTTTTTCCTTTCTCTGACGGAGGAGCCGGACCGGGCCGTATTCACCTGGCCCGACGGCCACAGCTGCGAGGTGAAACTATGCTGAACGACACCCAGGTCCTGCAGGCGGCCCTGCTGGCCCTGACGATGCAGAACGTCACGGGGGAGCGGGGCAGCTGCTGCTACGCCGTGTACGGACGCGCCGTGGTCACGGCGGAAGGCCGGGTCGAGGAGCTCGGCCCGGTATGCGGGGATTTTGAAAGCGCATAGGGAGGAAAACGCATGTCAGTGGAAGTTTATTCCGGGCAGGTCTATACCCGGATCACCAAGGAGGATATCCCGGCCATTCTGAGCGAAGCCGCGGCCCTGCTGGCCGCCCATACCTCCGCCGCCGTTGTCTCCACGGAGGACAACCGGGTGGACGGAGAGGGGACCTTCCGCATCCTGATCCACGGGGGCGGCGGCCGGTATTTTTGTTTGCAGTATGTCTATCCGGAGACTTACGGCAGCGTGGAGGTCTCGGTGGCGCGGGGTTATCTGGAAGGGGGCGCGTTCGTCGCCTCCCAGAGCGTTTCCGACCATCATATCGGCAACGGCGCGGACAGCTATACCAAAGGGGCCTCCCTGACGGTCGTCAACGGCGGCGCGGTGTGGGACCTCAAGATCAAGCTGGGGCGGTATTACGCGCCGTCCCTGAACAACCCCTCCTTTCATCTGCGCTGCGCGGAGCTGGCCTCCGATCCGGGCGGGGCGAAGCTGTATGCCGGCGGGGTGTTTTACTGCGAGGGCGACGACGCCTCTCCTGCCTTTCCCGGCGTGGACTATACGGTGCTGGGAGGCACGGAATATGCCCTGGGCTGGACGGACCCGACCGACGCCGTTTACAGCGTGCCGGCGGGAAAGCTCCTGCTGTTTCCCTCCCTGCTGACCCTGGAGGTCCAGAACGATATGGGCGCGGCGACCGTGGGGGGCAAGCTTCCCTATTTCATGGCCGGGCAGGCTGCCGTTCCCCTCGGCGCATACACGGAATTCCTGGTCGACCGGACGCGCTATGTCTCTCTGGGGCATCTGGCGATCCGCAGCACATAAGAGGAGCGAAGGATGAAATTACCACAGTTGGATGAGCGCAGCGGCCTGCGTCCGGCGGTGCAGACGGGATTCGGCGGCCTCGATCACAATCTCAGCGCCGGGGACGGGGCCCTCTACGGGATGGAAAACCTCAGCGGCAGGGAATTCCCCCTGCTGGTCCCGCGGAGGCGGCGGGGACGGACGGGGACCCTGACCGCCCCCGGCGGCATCGGCGCTCTGGACGAGGCCTGGTGGGTCGACGGGACCGGCTTTTATTACGGCGGAACGCGCCGGGGCAGCGTGACGCCGGGGCAGAAACAGTTTGCCGCCATGGGGAGCCGGGTTCTCATCTTCCCGGACAAGAAATATTATGATTTTGCCGCCGAGGAATTCGGCAGCATGGAGGAGCGCTGGAGCGGGACCCTGTCCTTTCGGAACGGCACGTATGCCGGGGTGAGCGCCAGGGCCAACACCCTCCATGCCCCCGGCGCGGCCTGGGCCTTCCGGGCGGGAGACGCGGTGACCGTCTCCGGCTGCGTCCTTCACCCGGAGAACAATAAGACGGTCGTCGTCCGGGAGGCGGAGGGGGATGAGCTCCGGTTCTATGAAAACAGCTTCACCCTGGACACGTGCCGGCTCTTCCGGGCGGAGGACAGCCTGGCGGCGGGGACCTATCATTTCACACCGGAGGACACGGCCCTGCAGTTTACCCTCAGCGCCGCCCTGAGCGCCGGGGATACCCTGAGCTGGGACGGCAGCGCCCTCACTGTCCGGACCGGCGGCGCGAGCAGCGCCCTCGCCGTCACCCCGGGCAGCGGGGGCACGGAGCTGACCTTCGGGGAAGCGCCGGCGGATTATACCGAGAGCGGCACGGTCACGCTCCTCCGTTCGGTGCCGGACCTGGACTGCGTCTGCGTCAATGAAAACCGCCTCTGGGGCTGCCGGGGGGATACGATCTATGCCAGCGCCCTGGGGGACCCCTTCAACTTCAACGTCTTCGACGGCCTCAGCACCGACAGCTGGCAGAGCGGGACCGTGGACGCGGGGGACTTCACCGCCTGCATCAGCTTCATGGGCTACCCGATCTTCTTCAAGGAGGAGGCGGTCTACAAGGTCTACGGAGACAGGCCGGACAACTTTCAGTGGACGCCCTCGGCCCGCCTGGGAGTCCGGAAAGGGTGCAGCCGCAGCCTGGCTGTGGCGGGGGAGACCCTCTTTTATCTCAGCCGGGCGGGCGTCTGCGCCTATACCGGCGGCATCCCCGCGGTGATCTCCGGCGCTCTGGGGGCCGACGCCCGCTGGGAGAACGCTTCGGCGGGCTCCGACGGCGTGCGCTATTATGTCAGCATGTCCGACGGCGCGTCCTTCAGCCTTTTCGTCTATGACACGCGCTATAAGGTCTGGCACCGGGAGGACGCTTCCCATGCTTTGGGCTTCGCCTTTTGGGACGGGAGCCTTTCCATGCTCTGCGACGACGGGAACATATGGCGGCTGGACGGCGGCAAGGGCGAGGCGGAGCCGCCGGTCTCCTGGATGGCGGAATTTGCGGATTTCACCCGCTTTTATGCAGCGTCGGAAACGGGCAGCCAGAACAAAAAGGGGCTCCTGCGCCTCCAGCTCCGCTGTGCCCTGGAGGCAGGGAGCAGCGTCGCCGTCTCCGTCATGTACGATTCCGACGGCCTGTGGCGGGAGATCGGGAGCGTGACGGGCCCGGCGGCGAAACGGAGCTATAACCTGCCCCTGCTCCTGCGGCGCTGTGACCACTTCCGGCTGAAGCTGACGGGGGTTGGAGAGAGCGTGATCTACAGCCTGACGGAAGTCAAATACAGCGGAAGCAATTTGCAGGGCGGGGCCCTGACGAAGGAGGAGTAACATGGCAAGCAGGAAAACGGTAAACAGCGAGCTTTTCAAAAGGGCGATCATGGACGAGGACAGGAAGCGCGCCGCCTCGCAGGCCCGGCTTGGAACGGCTGCCGCCGCGGTGGGGACCGCGGAAGGCAGCGCCGGCAGCGCATCCGGCGAAACGCCGGACAAGGCTTACGGCTATGAGGGCAGCGCCCCGGCGCAGCCGCCGGCGGCGCAGACGCCGAAGTCCGTGACGGGGGGCTCCGGCTACAAGGCCGCCGGCAACGACACAGGCAAGATCCGCATCCTTCCGGATGGGACGCAGTGGGTGGCGGATGCGGACGGCGTCAAGCACTTCTATGAAAAGTCCCCCGTCGATCAATATCTCCACGGACCCTTCAAAAGCTCCAACGGGAACATCTACGATTTCGACGCGGCCACGGATGAGGAGCTCTGGAGCCACGGTTATGTCCGGGACAAAAACGGCGGGGTGCGGATCGCCAACGATATGGACCGGATCGCCTATGCGGCGCGAAACGGCGCGGACCCGGCCGCCATCGCCGCGATGTATCGGCAGGCGTCTCCCCGGGTAAACCGGGACGGCGCTGAAGGACCCTCCGGCGGCGATCCGGGGAACACGGGAAACGGGAAGCAGCCCGTGCATACCCCGCCCGCGCCCCGGGAGACCGGAACGACCCGGGAGACCGGGGAGGCGCGGCAGACACAGACGCCGCAGGACTGGCGGGATTACCTCGACCGGGTTGACTACGGCGAAGCCCCGGAGCAGCCGGAGCCGGCATACGAGCTTCAGCGGGACGAAGCCCTGCGCAGAGCCCGGGATATGGAGTGGACCGGCAGCGGCTACCAGGCGCGGCGGGACGCGGCCCTGGAGGCCGCCGGGAGCCTGCGCTACGACGGCGGCGATTACCGCGCCCGTCGGGACGAGCTTCTCCGGGATGCTGCGGAGCCCTATACCGGGTCGCCCTACGACGCCCGGCGGGATGAAGCCCTGGCGCGGGCGGGGGAGGACTGGCAGGGAAGCGCGTATCAGGCCCGGCGGGACGAAGCTCTGGCGCGGGCGGAAGCCATGCGCTGGAACTATGATCCCGACGCGGACCCGGTGTGGCAGGCCCTCCGGAAGCAGTACCGCCGGGAAGGGGACCGGGCCGCCCGGGAGGCCCTGGGGCAGGCGGCGCTGAGGACCGGCGGCGTTCCCAGCAGCTACGCCGTCACCGCCGCGACCCAGGCGGGGGACTACTACGCTTCCCAGCTTTCTGACCGGCTGCCCCAGGTCTACGACGACGCCTATAACCGCTATCTCCGGGAATACCAGCAGCAGCTGGACGCCAGCGACCGATACGCTGGCTTCGACGACCGCGCGTATGACCGCTGGGCGGACCGGCAGGGCAGGGACCTCCAGCTCGCCGACCGGCTGAATCAGTACGGCCGGCAGGACTACGGCATGTATCAGAACCGGGTCGACCGGCAGCTCGCGGAGGCGGACCGGCTGAACGCCTACGACCAGAACGCGTATCAGCGGTATCTGGATGCATACGGGCGGCAGCTGGACGCAGCGGACCGACTGAACGCTTATGATCAGACGGCCTATCAGCGGTATCTGGACCAGTACGGACGCCGCTTGGACGCCGCCGATCGGCTGGACGACTACGCTTCCCGGGAATATGACCGCTACCGCGACCGGCTGGAACAGTGGAACGCAGACCGGGATTTCCGCTACGGCCTTGTCCGGGATGCCGTGGGCGACGCGAAATACGACGAGGAAAGAGACTATGCGCGCGCCTGGAACGAGGAGGAGCGGGACTACAGCCGGGCTTATCAGGCGCGGCGGGATGCCATCCTGGACAGCCGGGCGGACCGGGAGTGGGCCCAGAAGCTGACGGAATACGCCGACGCCCAGGGCTGGAAGCAGCGCGAATGGGAGCGCTATCTTCAGGAGAACGGGGGCCGGCTCAGCGAGCAGGAACGCCGGTGGGCCTATGCCATGGCGCGGGACGCCGGTTTGAACGAGCGGCAGTAAAACGGAGGGCGCTGCATTTTGCAGCGCCCTCCGCTCGTCGGTATTCCCTTCATTTTTCCTTTTCCGGGCGGTTCAGCAGGAGGATGGCGGCCAGGATCAGGAGGATACCCGCCAGCTTTGCCGGGTCGTGGGGCTCGCCGTAGAGGGCCATGCCCAGCACCGCCCCCACCAGGGGCTCCACCGCCGCCAGAATGGCGGCCCGGCCGGAATCCATGCGCTGCAGGCCCCAGGTATAGAGGCCGTAGGGCAGCACCGTGCTGACGACGCCGATGCCCAGCAGGGGCAGGAGCAGCCCGGGGGACGCCGCCAGGACGCCGATCGCAGCGCCGGGTCTGCCCAGGAGCAGAGAGCCGAGGGCCCCCAGCAGGAAGGTATAGGCGGTGACGGTCATGGAATCGTAGCGCTTGAGGGCGACGCGGGCGAAGATGGTGTAGAGGGCGTAGAAGAAGCCGGAGCCCAGCCCCGCCAGGAGCACCCGCCCCGTCAGCCGGTAGCTTGCGCCGAAAACGCCGCTCACCAGGGCGCAGCCCAGCACCGTCATCCCCAGGCACAGGAGCTTCCGGCAGGTGATCCGCTCCCGGAACAGCGCTGCGGAGAGGAGCAGCACGAAGACGGGGGAGGTGTAGAGCAGCACCACCGCCACGGAGGCCTGGCTGTGGATGGTGGCATAGAAATAGAGCGCATAGAAGAAGACCAGGCTGACGATGCCCGTGCCCGCGAACATCCAGATATCCCGCAGCCGGATGCGCAGCTTCTTTCGGTCCCGGAGGGCCAGGAAGGGGAAGAATACCAGGGCGGAAAGGGCCAGCCGGAGAAAGGCGATCTGCAGGGAGCCCAGGCCCGCGGCGGACAGGGCACGGACAAAGAGACTGATGACGCCCCAGGCCACGCCGGCGGCCAGCACGCTGAGGACAGGTTTGGATCGATTCATGCGTTGACCTCGAAAAAAGACGCATCCCCGCGGGAAGACGCGGGGATTTTTCCATATTATAGCGGGGAATCCCGGAAGCGTCAAGGGAGCTTTGCAGAACGGGCGAAGATGTGGTATGATCACAGCGGAAGGAAGGGGCGATGAAAGGTGAACCTGTCGGAATTCGACAACAGGAAGACGCGCCTCCGGACCGTCTGGGGGGAGACCTTCGAAGGGGAGGCCGTCTACGATTCTGAGGAATACTGCGCGTCGGAATACGGCTGGGCGGAGGAGAGCCTGAATCTGGACCACTGGATCTTCCGGCGCAGCGATATCGCCTCCGTGGAGCCGCTGGAGGGGGAGCCGCGCATCTGGATGAACCTCCGGCTGCACGCCATGCACTTGACGCACCCGGCCTATGATCGCATGGAGGACGGGCGGAAGACCCTGGAGCTGCGGCTCAATGACCCCAAACGGCGGGAGATCCGGGTGGGGGACGTGATCCGCTTCGAAGGGGTCTCGGAGGATGCCGAGGCCTTCTATGCGCAGGTGAAGGAGCTGCTGCCCTTCCCCTCCTTCCGGGCGCTGTATGCCGCCCTGCCCCTGTCGGAGATGGGCTATTCCCCGGCGGAGGAAAAGGACGCCTCCAGCGCGGACATGGACAAGTATTATTCCCCGGAGGAGCAGGCCCGCTGGGGCGTCCTGGCCATCCGGGTGGCGGTGCTGTAAGGTGGTCGGGATATGAGAGTTTTTGCGCTGACCCTGGACAACGGCCCCAAGGGGGCCGAAAAACGGAAAGCCTTCATCGAGGGACTGATCGCCCGCCTGCCCGCCCCGGAACTGGTGGTGCTGCCGGAGCTGGCCCTCTGCGGCTATATGGCGAGCCGGGAAATCTGGCAATATGCCGACGAGGGAGGCCGGGAAACCGCCGCCTGGGCCGTGGAGACCGCCGGGAAATACAACACCTGTATCGGCGTGGGATACCTGGACCGGGAGGACGGGGATTATTACAACCGCTATCTCATCGCCTCTCCCGCGGGGGTCTGCGGCGCGGTGACGAAATCCGAGGGGGAGGCCGCCGTCTTCAAGCGGGGAGAGTTCGGCAGCACCATTCAGACGCCCTTCGGCCTGGTGGGGGTCGCGATCTGCTACGATGCAAGGCGGAAGCATTTTTACGACAATGTGAAGGACCTGGCCCTGAGCATGATCCTCTTTCCCCACGCCTGCCCCGCCGACCCCAAAAAGAAGCAGAAGGAACGGCGGGAGACGGACCTGCGCTGCTCTCTCTATGCCGACGCCTTCGGGGTGCCGGTGGTCTACGCGAACTGCACGGGGGCCCTGGAGGAGATGCCGGGGAAGATGGGGGAAATGATGGCGAAAAAGGGCTTTCGCATGAACGGCGGAAGCAAAATCTACGCCGCCGAGGGGAGACCCATCCCGACGGAGGTGGAGGAGGCCGCGGGCATGGAGGTGAAGATCCACTCCAAGCGCCGCATCCGGGATATCCCCTTCCACGGGCAGGACATCCTTCCGGGGAATTTCTTCTTCCGGCAGTTCATTCTCAAGCCGGATACGGAGGCGGGGATACGGGCATATGAGGAAAACAGAGGAAAGGAGGGGGAGAAATGACGATGCGGAAAACCGGTTCTCAGGGTTCCCGAAAAAACACGCCCCCAAAGGAGGAAAGGAGATGCGCATGCTGAATCTGCTGCTGGCTTTCATTCTGCTGCTGGGGGTATTCTGCCTGCCTGCCGCGGCGGCGGCCCCGGCGCGGCTGAAGGCCGCTTTTACCTCGGAGCACATCCCCGTGGATGGCTCCGACGGCGGGCCCTGGGCCTCGGCGGAGGCTTCCGAGATCGCACACGCCAAGCGGGGCGACGCCGCCGCCCCCGCGCAGACGGACACCCGGGGTTCCCTCCGGGCTCTGTGGGACGGGGAGCGGCTCTATCTGCTGGTCTCGGTCCGGGACGCCACCCCCGCTTATTCCGGCCTGGCGAACCCCGGCAGGGAACGCAGCGGCGGGGGATATAACTTCTTCACCCAGAAAACGGACCCCGACACCTACCGCAGCGAGGACGGGGTGGAATTCTCCCTGGACTTCTGGAACGACAAGGGCGGCAAATTCGAGGATGACGACGGCCTGTTCACCGTCACCCGGGAAGGGCTGCTCACCTATGAACGCAACGGCATGGTCGTCAACCACTCCAGCGTCCACGCCATGGAGACGAACCGGGAATACTCCGACCGCATCGCCGCCTGGGCGGTACGGGAGCATGAGGACGGGGGCGGCTACAACGTCTTCCTCTGCCTGGAGCTTTTCGGCACGGCGCAGGTCAACGGCACGCTGATCGGCCTGGACGTGATGATCGGGGACAGCCCCGCCGACGGCCTCCCCCGCACTGCCCGGGTCTACTGGAGCCACGAGGACGACCGCCTGCCCGCCGGGAGCCAGGACGACAACACCGACTGGGGGGAGATCGAGCTGGATGGCTGGAACGGCCAGGACCCCTTCCCCTATGACGACTGGAAGCTGCGCACCCGCCTCCGCTGGCTGGACAGCGCCAGCTTCGTGAAGGGCGTCTGGACCCCGGAGACCCAGGAAGGGCTGGATGAGGCCGCGGCGGCGGCGAAGGCCGCCCTGGAGAGCGGGGACAGGGAGACCGTGAACAAGGCGTCGGAAGCCCTGGAGGCGGCGGTGGCCGCCCTGCGCTGGGGGGATACCCGGTATCCCGATCCCATGGACCTGCCGGCAGAGACCACCCTGCCCAACATCTATGCATTCTTCGACGGCAGGGCCGTCGCGGGTCCGCAGGACTGGGCGGCGCGCCGCTCGGAGATCCTGGACCTGGCCCAATTCTATGAATACGGCTATAAGCCCCCCATGCCGGACGGCATTTCCATCGGGACCATCCGCTGGACGAACGGCGGCTTCGACTGGGCGACCTTCGTCACCCAGCCCGCGGGCTGGGTGATCCCCGTGACCGTCGCCTACGGGGAGAAGACGGAAACCATCGAATACACCCTAGCGCTGCCGGAAAAGACGGACCGCCCGGCCCCGGTGCTCCTCTCCTTCGGGGCGGACAGCGCCGGCCTGCTGCAGGGGGGCGTCGCGGTGCTGGAGGTGCCCGCCTCCGTCACCACCGACGACCGGAACGACCCCTGGCGCAGCCGCGCCGGGACCCTGCGCAGCTTCTTCCCCTATCGCCGGAACGGGGACCTGCATGAGATTTCCAATGAAATGCTGGCGGCCCTGGGGTGCAGCATCGGCGTCGACGTCCTGGAAAAGCTGGCGTCGGAGAACCTCCCCATCGGCACAGCGGGCGCAGCTGCGGATTTGATCGATCCCGGCAAGCTGGCGGTGAGCGGCTTTTCCATCAACGGGAAGTATGCCTTCGTCTCCGCCGTCTTCGACGAGCGCATCGACGTGTGCATCCCCGCGGCGGCGGGGGCCACGGGCCCGGCGGTGTGGCGCTATAATATGAATTACCCCCAGGGGGGCAACCGGTATTCCTGGGGCCTCCTGTCCGGCGGGGAGCTGCTGGCGGATTCCGTGCGCCACAACCCCGGCAGGACGATCGAGCTGTTCCGCCGCTTCCTGACGCCGGGGCGCTTCTATGCCCGGGAGGGCAGCGACTACGGCTACGGCTGCCGTCTGCCCTTCGACCAGGAGGAGCTGGTGGCTTCCCTGGTGCTGACGCCCCGGCAGGGGACGGAAAGACCCCGCGCCATCGTCCTGGAGCACACCGTGGACGACGTCGCCGACCAGTCCCAGGGGGACGCCCTGAGCCTGGAGATCGCAAAGAGCGTCTATGAATGGCTGGGCTTCCGGGGGGAGGACTATGTGAAGTTCTGCTTCCGCCGCTCCGGCGGCCACGGCACGGAGGCCTGGCAGACCGCCTATATCGCGGAATACCTCAACTGGTATTTTTACGACACGCCCATGTCCGCCGCGGCGGATGCACTGCTGAACACCGACCCCTTCGCCGCCGACGTGATCGACGGCCTTGACGGCTGGGAGCGCAACTACGGCGGCCTGCGGGCCGTGGCCCCCTGGCTGGACAGCGGCCCGGATCCCGTTCCGGTCATGGAGAGCAGGGCGGAGGGACAGGGAGACGGTTCCCCGTCCCAAGGCGAAGAAACGCCGCAGAGCTCCGCCCCCGCGGAACAGGCGGAGGAGACGGCCCAGCCCGAAGCGCCGCAGACCCCGGAACCCACGGATTCTCCGGACCCCGCGCCCCGGGCAAAAGGCCCCGGCGCCCTGGTGGCGGCGGCGCTGGGCGTCCTGGTCCTGGGCGGCGCGGTCCTCGCCGCCGTACTGAAAAAGCGGAAGAAATAATACAAATACACGTTTTCCCGCCGGCGGCAGGCATTCACGCCCCGCCGGCGGGAAAACATGCAAGTCAAAAAGGGGACGTTGCAAAATGCAACGTCCCCAGGTGATATGCCCGCTTTGCGGGCGTGATATCCCGCTATGCGGGGTGATATACGGCCTGATGCCGTGTGATATCGTGCCCTTTGGGCACGGTTAAGGTATCCCCTCCGGGGATGATTGGAATTGGAAGCGGTTGTGCGCGCGTTTTCGCAACGCCCCCGTTTTCCTTTCCGGCGTCAGCCGTCCATGACGATCCGGCCCTCCCGCAGGAGGCGGAGCATGACATCCGCGAAGCGGGGGTCGAACTGGCGGCCCTTGTTGGATTCCAGCTCGCTGAGGATGCGCTCCCTGGTGAGCTTATTGCGGTACACGCGGTTGGTGTTCATGGCGTCGAAGGAATCCGCGACGCAGATCATCCGGGCGATGAGGGGGATATCCTCGCCGGCCCGGCCCTCGGGATAGCCCTTGCCGTCGTATCGCTCGTGATGGTAAAGGGCCCCCTCGTCCGCGTCCTCCAGGCTCTTGAAGCTGCTGAGGATGTCGCCGCCGCGCACCGTATGGGATTTGATGATCTCGAATTCTTCCTCCGAGAGCTTGCCCGGCTTGCCGAGGATGTTGTCCGGCACGGCGATCTTGCCGCAGTCGTGGAGGAGCGCCATGTAATAGATGCGGTCCAGCTCCTCCCCGTCATAGCCGCAGTCCCTGGCGATCAGCCGGGTGTATTCCGCGACGCGCTTGGAGTGACCGTTGGTATAGGGGTCCTTGGCGTCGATGAACCCCGTGAAGGTCTCAATGGATTCGTTGATGATCTCGTTGTCCCGCTCGTGCCGTTCGTTGTATTTGCGTATCTGCGCCGAGGTGACGGCGAAGATGACGAGGGCGATCAGCCAGACGGCCAGGCCGCTCAGGGCGATCCAGAACAGGGGCTCGCTGGTCAGCAGCCGGTGGAAGGTGTAGTCCAGCTCCAGGGTGGAGCCCTCGATGTCCGTGCCGATGGGCATATACATGATGATGCCCGGCGTCGTGCCCTCCGAGGGCTTGATGGGCATTTCCAGGGCGTTCATGCTGGCGCTGGGGTGGTAGATGAGATAATCCCCGGCCTTCATGACGATCAGCGTTTCGCCCTCGACGGTGAAGGTCTCAAAGGTGAAATCCTCCGGCACGAACACCCGCAGGTCGGGGACGGTGGCCACATATTCCTCCGCGCCCACATTCTGGTGGATCTCCAGTGCGCCGTTCCAGGCGGAGGAAAGATAGACCTCCCGGCCGAAGGTCAGCTTGAAGGAGAATTCCGCCACCTCGTCCTTCGTGTAATTCCGGATGGAAAAGTCATAGGTGAAGGCCTGATAGTTGTGCTCCGTGATGCCCTCGTTATAGAAGTCGAAGGCCTTGGTCCAGGTGCTGCTCCTGGCGGCGGCGTCCACGGTGACCTCCTTTGACTGGGGGTCGCCCGGCACAAAGAGCGCGGGGCCGGACAAGACCTTATGGTGCTTCGCGTGGTTGTAAACGCTGGTCTTGATCATGCTCAGCCCCAGGCAGCCGAGGGCAACGATCAGCGTGACGATGAACCAGATCGCCGTTTTTTTTCTGCTTTCCCTTTTCATCCTGAACCGCTCCCGAGAATCATGTGTAAGCCGGCATCCGGCAGAAAGCGCAAAACCCTATGTTTATCATATCACCTTTTTTCTCCGTTTTCTACCGGGAACAAAAGAAAATACAGGGAGACCGGGGCGGATCGCCCCAGGGCTTCCGGCGCAAAAAGGATGCAAAGCGGCTTCGGGCGTGGTATAATCCCCTTGCCCCATCCGGGCAAATCCCATCATGATCAGGAACGCAGGACGAAGAATGAAACGACCCGATCTCTCCCTCACCGGCACGGTGTTCCGCCTGGCGGGGCCGACCATGCTGGAGCAGCTCATGCAGACCGCCGTGCAGTATGTGGACACCGCCATGGTGGGGGCCCTGGGCACGGCGGCCACCGCCGCCGTGGGCTCCACCGCCACGGTCAACTGGCTCATCGGCTCCTCCATCGGCGCCATGGGGGTGGGCTTCCTGGCGGTCATCTCCCAGGCGCGGGGGGCGGGGGACACGGACCGGGCGCGGCGGGCCTCCGCCCAGGCGGTGCTGATGATGCTCCTCATCGGCCTTGTTTTCACGGTCCTGCCCCTGTCCCTGGCGAAGGCCGTCCCCGGCTGGATGCAGCTGGAGACCTCCATCCGTCCCCTGGCCTCCCGCTATTTCTTCATCATCTATCTGCCCACGGTCTTCCGGGCGGCGGCCATGCTCTCCGGCACCCTCCTGCGCTCGGCGGGGGACAGCCGGACCCCCATGCGCGTGGGCATCCTCATGAATCTGGCGAACGTGATCCTGAATTTCCTGCTCATTTTCCCCCGGCGGGAGCTGGCTTTCTTCGGGCTGCGCGTCCCCGTGTGGGGCGCGGGGCTGGGCGTGGTGGGGGCCGCCGCGGCCACGGCCCTGAGCTTCGTGCTGGGGGGCGCGGCGCTCCTGCGCTCCCTGTGGCGGCATCCGGAGATATCTCCCCGGGGCTTTCCCCTGAAGCCGGACAAGGCGGTGCTGCTGCCCTGTCTGAAGATCGCGGTGCCCGCGGTGCTCCAGCGCTTCGCCACCAGCCTGGGCTACGTCGTCTTCGCCTCCATGATCAACTCCCTGGGGGAGACCTCCACCGCCGCCCACACCGTGGCCAACACGGTGGAATCCGCCTTCTACGTCCCCGGCTACGGCATGATGACCGCCGCCGCCACGCTGACGGGGGAGTGCATCGGGGCCGGGGACCGGGAGCGGCTGAAAAAGGTCAGCACCGCCGTCCTGGCGCTGGAGACGGGGCTGATGCTCCTCTCCGGGGCGCTGCTTTTCGCCTTTGCCCCCGCCATGGCCTCCCTGTTCAGCCGGGACGGGCGGGTGATCCGCCTGGCCGCGGCGGTGCTGCGGATGGTGGCCCTCTCCGAGCCCTTCTACGGGGTCACCATCGTCCTGGAGGGCAGCCTCCAGGGGGCGGGGAACACCCGCATGCCCTTCGTCTTCAATGTGATCGGCATGTGGGGCGTGCGCATCGTGGGCACCTTCCTGCTGGTGACGGTGCTGGGCAGGGGCCTCGAAGCCGCCTGGGGGGCCATGATCGCCCACAATCTGCTGCTGTTCGTGCTGTACGTCCTCTACCGGCGATACGGGCGGTGGAACAGCCTGATGAAATGAAAGGAAGCGCTGCAAACCGCAGCGCTCCGTTTTTCTATTCCGGCGTCACCTTTTTCAGCGCCTTTTCATAGGGCATCAGCATGCCCCGGGTCATCTTCGAGCCCAGCTTCTTCGACAGCCCCGGATTGTTCATCATGCCGCCCACCAGGTACATGGCCGCGATCTTCCCCCGGTGCCGCTGGGGGAAGTCCTTATAAAAGCCGTGCTTTTTATAGAAGCGGTGGTCCTCCCGCATGAGACCCTGCATGGTGAAGATGAGGTCCCGGAAAATCTTCATGCCCCCCACGCCGTAGAAATTGGCGCTCTCCCGATAGCCTGTGCGCAGGTCGTAGTCCAGTTCCGCGGCCAGCCGGTCGATCTCGCCGTCCGTATCCCGCTCGTTCCCCGCAATCCAGCTGAGGTGGTTCCCCCCCACCTGAGCCCGGGCCTCCAGCAGCATGCGCAGGCCGGGCTCGGCGGACAGGGGCCCGTCCACCAGGTAGCCCACGCTCTTTCCCATGGTGACGGTGCGGTGCCCATTGCAGAACTGCCGGTCGTCATAGTATTTGAAGCGCCAGCCCATGGAATGATCCCGGATGGAGAAAGCGTAGACCGTGGCGTCCGCGCGCTGGATCTCCTCCCGCAGGAGCCTGCCGAAGCCGTCCTTGTAAAAGCACTCCCCCGTGGCGGCGCAGCGGAAGCAGCCCAGGCAGCCCCCCGCAAAGGCGAACTCCCGGATGTTCACCAACCGGCTGGGGCCCGGGAAGACCCGCCGGAAGCGGTCCACCATGGCGGCGAGGGAAGCGTCCTCCGGCCCCATGTCCGCCACCACGACCACCTCTTTCGGGTTCGTGCGCGCCGCCTCCGCCGGGGGCAGGGAAGCCGGGACGGGGGCGAAGGTCCCCGCTCCGGCGGGCCGGGGAAGGGTCTCGTCCACGCCCTGTTCCAAAGCCCAGAGGATACGCCGAAAGAAGGCCTCCGCCTCCTGCCGCCCCTTTTCCGTCAGCAGGTCCTCCATGTCCGCGCTGAGGCCCCGCAGATACTTCATCCCCAGGTCGGCGCAGCAGAGGCGGATGTAGTCGTGGGCCGTCACGTCGTAAAAGTGCTTGCTTGTGGAGAGCTGGGTGGCATACTTGCCCCGCAGGTCCGCGCCGCTGTCCTTCAGAAGGGAGATGAAGCGGTGGAGCTGGGCCGGGGCCAGGAAGGTGTAGACCGGGTAGGAAAAAAGCACCAGCTCCGCCCGCGCCAGCATTTCCCGCGCTTCGCCAAAGTCCCGCTCCAGGGCTTTCAGCTTCGGGGCGACGTTGAGTTGGGTCCATTCGTGGCCGGGGAAGCGCTTCTGCCAATAGCGTACGGTCTGCAGGGTGATGCTGTCGTCCCCGGCGGGGGAGCCGTTGAGGATCAGAATGTTCATGGCGGCCTCCGTTGGCAATTGTTGGGTGTATTCCATTATATCTTCCCCCGGGGAAAAAGACAAGTTCCACCCTGGGATTTACCCAGGCAGTACCTTGACAGGGCCCGGAAGCAACGATAAAATGATACATTATGAGGATATTAAGCCGCAGAAAACGGAGGTAACGATATGAAGGATCAGGCTTGGTTCGACGAGCTGGAGGCGCGCATCCCCAAGGACGGGGTCCGCACCCGTTTTGCCCCCAGCCCCACGGGCTATATGCACATCGGCAATATGCGCACCGCCCTTTATACCTGGCTCATCGCCCGGAAGGCGGGGGGAAAATTCCTGCTGCGCATCGAGGATACGGACCAGGGGAGACTGGTGGAGGACGCCACGGAGGTGATTTACCGTACCCTGCGGGATGCGGGGCTGACCTGGGATGAGGGGCCCGATATCGGCGGGCCCGTGGGTCCCTATATCCAGACGGAGCGGAAGGCGCTCTATCTGCCCTATGCGGAAAAGCTGATGGAGCGGGGCCATGCCTACCGCTGCTTCTGTGAAAAGAGCGCTTCCGGCGAGGACAGCGGGGATTTCACAAAGGTGGAGGACCCCTGCCGCAGCCTCACGAGGGAGGAATCCGACCGGCGGGCCGCCGCCGGGGAGCCCTATGTCATCCGCCAGCGCATCCCCGAGGAGGGGAGCACCACCTTCCACGACGAGATCTTCGGGGACATCACCGCCCCCCATGCGGATCTGGACGATCAGGTGCTCATCAAGCGGGACGGGCTGCCCACCTATAATTTCGCCAACGTGGTGGACGATCACCTCATGGGCATCACCCACGTGGTCCGGGGCACGGAGTATCTCTCCAGCGCCCCCAAGTATAACCTGCTCTATGAGGGCCTGGGCTGGGAGGTGCCCAAGTATATCCACTGCTCGCCCATCATGCGGGACGCCCAGCACAAGCTTTCCAAGCGCCACGGGGACCCCACCTACGACGATCTGCTGCATGAGGGCTATCTTAAGGAGGCCATCCTGAACTATGTAGCCCTCCTGGGCTGGAGCCCGGCTGGGGAGCGGGAGCTGTTCACCCTTTCCGAGCTGGCGGAGGTCTTCGACCTCAAGGGGCTCAGTAAATCCCCCGCCATCTTCGACCCGGTGAAGCTGACCCATTTCAACAGCGAATATATCCGGCAAAAGACCCCGGAGGAATTCCACGCCCTGGCAAAGCCCTATATCGAGGAGGCCGTGCAGGGGATGGACACCGCCCTCATCGCCTCCCTCCTGCAGCAGCGCTGCGAG
Organism: Oscillospiraceae bacterium; assembly: GCA_016286665.1. Lineage (GTDB taxonomy): Bacteria > Bacillota > Clostridia > Oscillospirales > Oscillospiraceae > UBA1774. The sequence goes on along the minus strand of JAEETX010000010.1, from coordinate 18,036 downwards.
AAGCTGTCGGACATCCCCGGCCAGCTGGGCTTCCTGAAGACCCTGCCGGACTATGACACGGAGCTGTTCGTGAACAAGAAATCCAAGACGGACCGGGCCGTGAGCCTGGACATGCTCCGCGCCGCCATCCCGGCGGTGGCGGCCATCGACCCCTGGGATCAGGACCATGTGCACGACGCCCTTCTGGGCCTGGCGGAGAAGCTGGAGGTGAAGAACGCCAAACTGCTCTGGCCCGTGCGCATCGCCATCAGCGGCCAGGCGGTCACCCCCGGCGGCGCGGTGGAGATCTGCTGCCTGCTGGGAAAGGAGGAGGCCCTCCGGCGCATGGAAAAGGCTGAGGCGCGCCTGGCCGCCGAGGTGGGCTGAGGTGAAGCGCTTCGCCCTTCTGCCGGCGCTCCTTATCCTGCTGGCCCTCTGCGCCTGCACGGGGCCGGAGCCGGAGCCCACGGCGCCGCCAGTCCCCGTGACCGCCGCCCCTGCGCCCACGGCGCAGCCGACCCCGTCCCCGACGCCCTCGCCCACGCCCACCCCGGCCCCCGTGCCGGAGGCGGACGCCATCCTGACGGCGGGGGACCGGGATTATCCGGCCTATCGCTTTTCCGGGGACCTGACGGGCTCCGGGGAAATCGGCTTCAGCTGTCTCCTGCCCGCGGAGGAGGTCACGGCGGCATTTGACCGCAACGCCTGGGTCTTCCGCCTGACGGAAGCGCCGGAGGCCTTTCTGGAAATCAGCTTCATCATGGGGGGCGACGTGGAAAGCCTGCTGCCCGGCTTCCTGGACGGGTATCTGGATTTCACGGAGATCGAATTCAGCGAAGGCTCCGCCCTGGGCCGCCTCCGGGGGGAAGTGGGGCGCGTGAGCGCCGCGGGGGAGACCCGCAAGGCCGAGGGCTGGCTGCTGGAATTCCGGGAAGGGACCCTTGCCGCCGCCCTGGTGTGTCCCGCGGACGCGCCGGAGGCGGAAAGCCTGCTCCTGGCCGTGCTGGATACCCTCTGGCTGGATTGAGAACGTGATTCCTCTTTATCCCGTGCCGTTTCGGCGGCACGGGATTTCTTTCTGCTTACTACGGCGAAATAAGCACATAAAATGAATGCAATATCTTGCAAATCAACTCGTTATCATGTATAATGCGGTCAAATAGCCAAAATTGGAGGACGCCGCATGAAAACCGTCAACATCACCCTGCGGGTGGACAAGGAGCTGAAGGAGCAGGCCGACGCCCTGTTCGGGGACATGGGCCTGACCGTCAACACCGCCTGCCGCATGTTCCTCAAGCGGGCCGTGCAGGAGCAGCGCATCCCCTTCGAAGTGCGCCGGGCGGACCGGAAGACCCTGCGGACCATCTCGGATGCGGAGCGGGAGCGGGAGGTGAGCCCCTGCTTCGATACCGTGGACGAGCTCATGGAGGATTTGAAGAAGTAAGATGCCCAAGCTTCGTTATACGGCCCTGTTCAAGCGGGATTTCCGAAGGGGGGTTTCGCGCGGCTGCGACCCGGAAAAGCTCCGAAGCCTGCTGGAGCTGCTGCGCCGGGGCGCGCCTCTGCCCCTGAGCAGCCGGGACGGCCCCCTGAAGAACGCGGAGGCCCGCGCCTGCCGGGTGGAGCCCGGCTGGCTGCTGGTATATCGGGAAAAGAAAGGCGTGGTCACATTGATGCGGGTGAAATATATCCGAAAGGAGCGGCCCACGGGAGCCCCGCCCATGAAGCTCTGGTTCCGGACCCTGCTGCGCAGCCCGGTAAAGACGGCTTTGACCGTCCTCCTGCTGGCGGTGGCCTGTTTTCTGCTGTTGGACAATCTTTCTTCCTACGCCATGCAGACGGAGGCGATCAAGCAAGCTGAGGAACAGGTGGAGGGCGTACTGACCGTGGAGCGCAGCCAGGTCCGAAGCCCTTGGGATGGAACCAGAAGCACCTTCCTGCTTTCCGACCCCACGAATCCCGGGGAAACCTACCGGGAAGATTGCAGCTATGAAAGCACCCATCACGAAGCTCTGAGCGCTTCGGATTTGGAAACACTGGCGACCCTGCCTTATATCGACGCCGTGGACCGCCGTTACATGACCGCCGGAGTCTCAGAGGATTATTTCAGGATTGACGGAGCCTACGCCGATTACGGTTATATGGACCGACTTGTGATCGAGGCTACAGTGACGAACATCAATCAAGGCGCGCTCATTGATATGTACAAATATGACAGCGCCTGGCGATATATCTTGGATGATGTGAATGTCCTGGCCGGAGATCGGAAAACCTTGGATGAGCAGTTCAAAACCTTGGGCGGAAAAGCCCGGCTGATTGTCAACACCTTGCCGGAAAACGCGCTGGGTACCGGCACGCGGGTGTATTTGGGCGGACTGGCGGGCGATGCTATTGATTGTCTGGACTACGACATCACAAAAGAACAGGTAAAAGACATAAAGGCAGGAAGACGATACGTGTTTGTGGTCCGAGCGCCCAGATATGAAGCGCCTGATTCAAGCACCTTCGGTTTCTTGCTTGGCGACGACAGCCGAAAGGGTTGGTGGCCCTATTGGACGGATATCACCGATCTGTCGGAAAACTACCTGGAAAGTGAGGAGTTCGCGCCGCTCCGTCAACTCATTCAGGTAACGAATGACGATATCCGTACCTTCGATGTGATATATACCAATGATATGGCGTCAATTCGCCGGGCTGCCCGTAAACAGCTCACAGCAGCGCAGGGTCGGTTACTCTCTCCGACAGACGAGGGAACGGCGGTCTGCGTGGTGAGTGATCGGTTCTTGAGCGAGAACGGTCTGCGTTTGGGCGATACGATCACGTTGAAGCTGGGAAACCACCTCATGGAACAGTTTCAGCCATTGGGGGCTGTGGCGGTCACGCTGGGTCGCTATGCCACGCAGTGGGAAGAACATGCCTTTACCATTGTTGGTACCTGGCAGGACACGGGGGATAGCCGATGGCAGGAACAGGAGCATCATTCTTTCTATTCCACCGGCTCCCTGCAGGAGCAGGATCTATTCTGGGCCTATTCTGCTAACGCAATCTTTGTGCCTGCCGCCTTCCTGCCGGTCAGTTGCGATACCGAACATCACCGGTTCCGTCCGGCAGAGGTGAGCTTCATTGTCCGGGACGCAGACAATCTTGCTGCTTTCACGGAAGAATGCTTGCCGATAGTGGAGAAACTTGGGCTTAAATATGCCTGGAACGACGCCAACTGGCCCATCTTGGCGGAGAAGATGGCCCAGACCCGCAGGCTGACGATGATAAAGCTGCTCATTTTCACCGTGGCCTCCCTGCTGGCGGTGGGGCTGACCCTCTACCTGTTCCTGTACCGGCGGCGGAAGGAATACGCCATTCTCCGGGCGTTGGGGACGCCACGAAAAGACGCGGCGAAAGCCCTGCTCCTGCCCCTGCTTGTCCTGGCAGACTGTTCTGCCCTGCTGGGTCTGCTGCTTGCCTGTCTGCGCAGCGGCGCGGCGGTGCGACAGAGCGCGGCGGAGTTTGCTGAAGCGGGACTGGAAGCCATGCCCGCCGCCCACGCCGGCGTCTATCTTCTGGGGGCCGTTTGCCTTTTGGCGGTGACCGTTCTCATGGCCGGGGCCTATCTCCGGGCACTGGGCAAGCGCAGCCCCTTGTTACTGCTCCAAGATAGTAACCGGCGGAAGGCAAAGCAAGCCGAACAGCTTTCAGCGGAGATCGACATGGAGGACATGGTTCGGGCGACCGCAGTGCTGGCGGTCCCCGTCACCGCCATGGGAAGGCCCATCAAGGGTTTCCTGCGGCGCTATGTCCTACGGCATATCCGCCGGGCAGGGCTGAAAACCGTGCTTACTCTCCTGTTGGCGGCCCTGCTGGTGGGAGCCGTGGGACAGCTGACGATGATGCGCAGCCGCTATGCCGAGATGATGAAGAACGTCCAAGTAGATGTCGGTTTCTACGACGGTCTTTCCCTCTATCGGGCAGAAAGACTGATGAAAAGCGGGCTGGTGCGGGAGCCGGTTTACAAAACCTGCTTTGAGGAAGCGGAGCTGGAGTTGGACGTTGCTCAAGTCACCTTCACAAACCAATTGGGTAGCACGATTTCTGACCCCATTACCTGGCTGGAAGGCTGGGACGAAGAATCTGCCATGGAGGAAAAGGGCAAGGTATGCATCCTGCCCGCCCCGATCATGGAGAAGTTGGGAATCGGGCTTGGGGACAAGGTGCGCGTCAACGAATACGGCTGTATCCAGTATCTGGCATACGGTCACAGCGCCGCTCTGTCCACGTGGGAAGAGGGGATCGCCCTGCGGGATCAGTACCGGCCTTTCTATACTGTCATCGGACGGGTAGAAACGACACAGGAGTATCCGACAACAGTCTATGCCCCGGTTTCCGCTTTCGGCAGTTACAGCTTCTTTGGAACGAACCTCTATCTGGACAGCGCAACCTTTACGCTGAACGATTATCGGGACGCGGATAAGGTCCGGCAGATGGCCGCAGAAATCCAGTACACAGCGAAAAAGCCCCCGGTGTTCCGCATGGACACTTCCGACGCGGACCGCATCTATCGGGTGTACCGGCTCATTCAAACGCTGTACCCCCTCACCGTGGCGGCGGCCCTGGTTTTGGGCACCCTGCTGCCCGGCCTGATGATCCTCCAGGAGCAGAAGGAGGCGGCGGTGCTGCGGGCTTTGGGCTGGTCGAAGAAGCTGACGGTCCGGCGGCTGACGCTGGAGCAGGCGGCCCTGTGTCTCGCCGGATTGGTCCTGGCCCTGCTGGCCCTCTTTGCGGTGAACGGCTCGGGCTTCCTGGGGGTGATCGCCGTGCCGCTGGCGTACGCGGCGGCCCACTTCGCCCTCTGCGTGGCCGCCTCCGCCGCCGTCTCCGCGTCGATCCTGCGAAAAAGCCCCATGCGATTATTGCAGGTGAAGGAATAAGATTTTTTGAACCATTGACAAAAATCCCCGGGTATGCATTTCGCCCCGTGCCGAAAACTAGCGGCACGGGGTGATTTTTATGATGCTGTCACGAAAAACGCGCATCCGCCTGATCTCCTATGCCCTGGCGGCCGTGCTGGTGCTGGGGGGCTTCCTCTGGCGCAGCGAACGGGAGAAGGCGGCGATGAAAAACTATATCGAGGGGAGCTGGGAGCGGGCCTTCGCCTCCCTTTCTTCCGACCTGACCCAGATCGACACGGCCCTGAAAAAGCTGCGCTTCAGTTCCTCTCCGGCCCTCGTGGGTCAGGCGGCCGCGGAGGTGTGGAGCCGGGCGGAGGACGCCCAGCAGAGCCTGGGGCAGCTGCCCTTCTCCGACTGGCTGCTGGAGGACACCGCCGCCTATCTGGGGAAGCTGGGGGACTATGCCCTGGCCATGAGCCGCCGGGCATACCGGGGGAAGCTCAGCGACGGGGAGCGGGGGAACCTTGCGCAGCTGGGGGAGACGGCTTCCCGCCTGAAGGAACGGCTGCTGGAGCTCCAGGCGGAGCTGGAGGGGGGCGGCCTGCGCCTGGGGCGGCTGGCGGCGGCGGAGCGGGCGCTTTCCGCGGGGGAGACGCTGCTGGGGGATCGGATGCTGGAGACGGAGGACGAATTTCCGGAGCTGCCCACCCTCATTTATGACGGGCCCTATTCCGAGAGCGCCGAAAATCTTCCCGCCCGGATGCTGGAGGGGCTGGAGCCGGCGTCCGAGGCGGCTGCGGCGGAGGCGGCGGCGAAGTTCACCGGCCTGGAGCCGGAGGATTTCACGGTCCTGGGCAAAAGCGAGGGCGCCCTGCCCTGCTGGCTGCTCACTGCCGGGGATGTGACCCTCCGCGTCACCCGCCGGGGCGGCCTGGTGGCGGACATGGTGGACGCCGTCGGGGGCTGGGACGGGCAGCTGGAGCCGGCGGAAGCCCTGGTCAAGGCTCGGGCGTTCCTGGCGGAAAAGGGCTATGAGGACCTCACGGAGAGCTATTGGACGAAGGAGGAAGGGAGCATCCTGTTCTGCTTCCACGGCTTGCAGGCGGGGGTGGTGTGCTACCCGGACCTTGTCAAGCTGCGGCTGGACCTCTCCGACGGCAGGGTGATCGGCTTCGAAGCGACGGGCTGGCTCATGAACCACCGGCAGCGCGCCTTTCCGGCGGTCGTCGACGCTTCGGCGGCCCGCGGGGCGGTGGGGCCCGGCCTGCGCATCCTCTCCGAGGGCCTGGCCCTCATCCCCACGGAGGGGAAGGAGGAACGGCTCTGCTGGGAGTTCAAATGCGAGGACGGAGAGGGAAAGCACGTCATCGTCTATGCCGACGCCTCCACCGGCGAGGAAGTGAAGCTCCTCCTCCTGCTGGAGGACGAAAACGGCACGCTGGTGCTGTAAAGCCCAGGGAGGTCCCGGCATTTTGCCGGGACCTCCTTTCACAGAAAAATGTTATCGAATTACGATAAATTATCATTGACAAACGAGAAGTATCCTGCTATGCTGGGGCCAGCTTGGACAAGGAGGTGCGCTTGAAGCATGGAACAGAAAGCGCTTGCCAAATGGCTGAAGCTGGTGGTGCTGGGGTTGGGATTCTGCGGTCTGGCGGTGTATCTGGGGGTCATCCCCGGCTACGGGCTCTCCCTGCGGTCGATGTATCCCGAGTTTTCCGACCGGTTCTGGCCCTGGCTCATTTTCATCTGGGTCTCCGGCATTCCCTGCTATGCCGCGCTGGCGCTGGGCTGGCGGATCGCCGGGAATATCGGGCGGGACCGTTCTTTTTCCATGGAAAACGCCCGTTTCCTGCGGACCGTTTCTCTGCTGGCGGCCTTGGATGCGGCCTATTTCTTTCTGGGGAACCTGGCGCTGCTCTTCCTCAACATGAGCCACCCCGGCGTGGTGCTGCTGAGCCTGCTGGTGGTTTTTGCCGGAGCGGCGGTGGCGGTGGCCGCGGCGGCCCTCTCTCACCTGGTGCGCAAGGCGGCGCTGCTCCAGGAAGAGAGCGATCTGACGATCTGAGGGGGGCGGCGGTATGGAAGGCGAGATCGTTTTCAACATCGATGTGATGCTGGCCCGGCGGAAGATGAGCCTGACGGAGCTGGCGGAAAAGGTGGGCATCACCGTGGCGAACATGTCCGTCCTCAAGACAGGCAAGGCCAAAGCCGTGCGGGTGAGCACCCTGGCGAAGCTCTGCACCGCCCTGGACTGCCAGCCGGGGGACCTGCTGGAATTCCGTCCGGCGGCGGAAACGGAGGAAGAAGCGTCATGAAGCTCCGGCGGTGGTGTGCGCGGGTGGCCCTCATCCGTCAGCCGTCCCCGCCGCAGCGGACGATTGACCAGGTCTTTGCGGATTCGCCGATCGTCTCTGCGAGTCGCCGGCCTGTCCCGTCGCCTCCGGCGGGGTACTTTCTTTGCCTCGCACAAAGAAAGTACCCAAAGAAATGCGCTTAAGGGGACCTATGCAGGGGCGGTCCCCTTAAGAATCCCTCCCCGCCTGCCAAAGGGGCTCCGCCCCTTATGGAATCCCTAGCGAAGGACGAAGGACGGGGGAAACATAACGAATCAACGGGACAGGGAAACGACAACGATCTAGCTTTCCCTGGGGGAAGCTGGCGCGAAGCGACTGATGAGGGACCCCCCGTCCCACGTCTCCCGTCCTTACGTCCCGCGTAAACTCTCGTAAGGGATTCCATAAGGGGCGGAGCCCCTTTGGCCGTGAGGAGGGGTCCGGGGGACCTTTATGGAATGGTCCCCCGGCGCGTCTTTCCCCCCTTTCTGCGCGGTCAGAAAGGGGGTCGCCCGCAGGCGAAACGCCCCCGTCCTGTTCTCGTCCCGCCCGCAGGCGAAAAGTCCAACGTCCCCCGTCCCCGCCGCAGCGGACGTTTTTACTCATTCATCAGCCGCCTTGCGGGGGACGGCAGCCCGCGCGGCGGGGACGGGGGACGGGAGAAGCGATGCTGCTCCGCGGCCACATAACAAATCCCTGTCATACTGCCCCCCATTCGGAGGTGATCCTATGCTGGAGCTGCTGTTCAGCCTGACGTTCCCGGGGGCGGCGTTTTTCATCGTGTATGTGATGCTGCTGCTGGGAGGAACGGAGGATGCAGACGCGGCGGCGGACGGCTGGCGGGCGCTCAGCGGGGGAAAGCGCTTCTGCTATCTGGCGTCGGCGCTCCTGCCGCCGCTGGGCTTCCTCCTTTTATGCGCCTATCCCGACGTGTCGCCGGCGTATCTGCTGGCGCGTCGGTGGCGCATCCTGCTCCTGCCAGCCCTCAGCTTCCTGCCGGGAATCGGGAATCTTGCCCTCTGCCTCGCCCGCCGGCTGCCGCGGAGACATGGGCGGCGACGCCATATCCTTCTGACGCTGTCCCTCATCCCCTCCCTGGGGCTGGCGAATTATGCGTGGATCCTGTGGATGCTTGACTATGCCGCCCGCAGCAGCAATTGGTAGATGTGTATGGAATCTGTCCCGAGAGAAGGGAGGCGCACAATTGTTCTTTGTCTATCTGCTGGGGGTGGCTCTGCACTGGCTGGCGCAGTTTGCCTGCGCGGCTGTGATCGCTTCGCCGGTCCCTCTGATCGTCCGGCTGGCGACGAAAAAGAAAAAGGCGGCGAAGCTCGTCTTTGTCCTCTGCCTTACGCTGGAGCTGGCGGCGATCGGCGCAGTCGCCCACAGGCCCTTCTTCCGCTGCCCGGAGGAATACCGGCCGCAGATCTCTGCGGAGGAGGAGGCGCGGATCATCGGCTTCAACAATGGCCTTTGGTCCCTCGGGCTCCCGGTCTTCCCAGTCTGCGTCACCGTGACGCAGATGGACGAATCCAGCATATGTGTCCGGACGAAATATCTGTTTTTAGGCACCTCGGAGATGCAGATCGGGCGGCTGGGGAGCCCGGACCCGGAGCCCATCCGGTGGACCGGCCTGCGCCTGTGGTGAACCGGCGGGAGGCTCGGAGAATGAAAGAAAAAGCCGGGCTGCTGCCCTTCACCGCGGGAGGTCTTGCCCTTAGCTGCTTCCTTCTGGTCGCGGGCGTTATGGCGACGGCGGTGCAGCCCCTCTGGGGCAGGACCCTCGTCCTCCTGCTGCCGGCCCTCGTTTTCTTCGCCGTCGGCGCAGCCGCCCGGAAAGGGCGCCTGGGCCCCCGCACAGCCGCCGCGCTGACCGCGGTCCTGGCGGCCGTGTTCTTCCTGCTGTCCGTCTTCTATGTGCTTCTCCTGTCCGTTTGGACGGCGACAACGGTCACCACGGATGTGAAATACTATCGGCGGGCATATGCCCGGATCAGCGGAAGGGAAGCGGTCTGCGCCCGCTTTCCCGCTTCCGTTCCGGAGGATGCCCGGGACGTCGAATTTTCCTATATGCCCCGGTTCCTGCAAGGGGGAGAGGTCTTCCGCCTGTCCTATACCGCCCCGGAGTATGAGATCACCCGGCGGAGCATTTCTCTCCAGGCTGCCGCGGAATGGAGCGGCCCCGATGCGGAATGGTTCCGGATGCACGGCCAGCCCGGCGGGGAAGGGGATTCCGTCCGCTATCAGTTGTTCGGCAGCGGTTTCGGCAACCACGGAGAAGAGTGCTGCGTCCTGATCGACCGGGCCGGCGGCAGGATCGCGTTTTATTATTCCGATTGGTAAAGCGCGCTGCAATGCATCTGCCGCAGGGAAGTGCAGAAAAAGCACGATGGCCCGGACAACCGTTTGGATTGTCCGGGCCATCGCGTGATTGCGCATTTTTCGATGAAATGGTCCTTGAAAGCTTTTGCCGTTTCGGGGCGGGATCCCACACGAGCAGACTCGCGCGGAATCAATCGATCTCCTCCGGTACGCCGCCGTCGTCATCCTCCTCCGGTTCCGGCAGCGGCGGCATCGTATCCGGCAGCGCGGCAGCGCCGCCCTGCCTCGCGGCCCATTCCTCCCGCGTCAGCAGCACGGCCCGGGGCTTGGAGCCCTCGAAGGGACCCACGACCCCCTGCTCCTCCATCTGGTCCACGATGCGCGCGGCCCGGGAATAGCCCAGCTTCAGCCGCCGCTGGAGCATGCTGACGCTGGCCTGCTTGGAATCCAGCACCACCTCCACGGCCTCGTTGAACAGCTCGTCCAGGTCGCCGGAATCCTCCTCGTCCTCGTCGTCGTCCGCGGCGGCCTTCTTCGCGTCCTTGTCGGCGCTGCGCTCGATCTCGTCCTGGATGTCCTTATTGTAGACCGCCAGGCCCTGCTCCTTGACGAAGTTGATGACCTCCTCCCGCTCCTCGTCGGTGACGAAGGCGCCCTGGATACGGGTGGGCTTCCCCGCGCCGATGGGGGCGTAGAGCATGTCGCCCTTTCCCACCAGCTTCTCCGCGCCGGAGGTGTCCAGAATGATGCGGGAGTTGAGGGCGCTGTCCACGGCGAAGGCGATGCGGCTGGAGATATTGGCCTTCATGAGGCCGGTGATCACGTCGGCGCTGGGCCGCTGGGTGGCGATGACCAGGTGGATGCCCGCGGCGCGGCCCATCTGGGCGATGCGGCAGATGCTCTCCTCCACTTCCTTGGCGGCGGTCATCATCAGGTCGGCCAGCTCGTCGATCAGGATGGCGATCTTGGGCAGCTTCTGGCCCCCCTCGGTCTTCTCCATGAGCTTGTTGTAGCTGGCCAGGTCCCTGGCCCCGGAGTCCCGCATGAGGGTGTAGCGCTTCATCATCTCCATCACGCTCCACTGCAGGGCCCCGGCGGCCTTCTTCGGGTCCGTCACCACGGGGATCAGCAGGTGGGGGATGCCGTTGTAGACCCCCAGCTCGATCATCTTGGGGTCCACCATGATGAGGCGCACGTCCTCCGGGCTGGATTTATACAGCAGAGAGAGGATGAGGCAGTTCATGCACACGGATTTGCCGCTGCCGGTGGTGCCCGCGATGAGCAGGTGGGGCAGCTTGGCGATGTCCCCCACAATGGGCTCGCCCCCGATGTCCTTGCCGATGGCGAAGGTGAGGCTGCTGGATTTCTCCCGGAAGGTGGGGGTGTCGATGATGTCCCGGAGATAGACCGTGGTGGTATTCTTGTTGGGCACCTCGATGCCCACGATGGCGATTTTATCCGGCACCGGGGCGATGCGCACGCCGCTGACCCCCAGGGCCAGGGCGATATCGTCGGAAAGGTTCGTCAGGCGGTTGAGCTTCACCCCCTGCTCCAGCTCCACCTCATAGCGGGTGACGGTGGGGCCGCGGGTCACGTCGCAGATCTCCGCGGGGATGCCGAAGCTCTTGATGGTGGCGTTGAGGCGCTTGGCATTGAGCTGCATCTCCTCGTAGCCCTCGTCCCCCGCGCCGCCGGTCCCGGCGGTGAGCAGCTCCATGGGGGGGAATACGTATTTCACCGGCTGGGCCTGGGCCTGGTCCGCCAGGCTGCCCTCGATGGAGGCCACCATCTCGTCCCTGGCCTTCACCGTCTCCGCCTTTTCCACGGCCTTCGCGGCCTTCTCCTCCGCCAGCACCGCCGCCGCTTCCTCCGGCGTGACGGCGCTCAGGGGCTTCGCCGCAGCCTTCGGCTGGGCCGGAGCCGGCGTCTTCGGCGGGGTCTTCGGAGGCGCGAACAGCTCCTCCTCCGGGTCGGGCAGGTGAGACTGGGGCATTTCCCCGGCTTTCACCCGGCCGGTGACGACCGCGGGGGAAGCTTCCTCCGGCTCCGGCTTTCCGCCGGCGGGGGTCCGGGCGGTCATGACCACCTTGCCCGCGGCGGCGGCGCTGACGGCGGTCTTCTGCTTCTGCCGGTCCTTGGTGAGAATGTCCGCCAGCCAGTCCTTTTCCTTGACGCCGATGCGCTCGCCAGCCGCTGCTGCCGCGGTCGCCGCGGATGCTGCGGCGGCGGTCTTCGCCGCTGCTGCGGCCGGAGCGGCGGCGGCGCGGCGGTGCTCCTCCCGCTGCGGCGCGCTCTCTTTCGCTTCCTCCTTCACCGGGTAAGCGGGGCTTTCGTCCAGGGGGATGTCGATGGTGCTCCCCCGGCGCCTGCCGGATCGGGCGGCGGTGACGGGGTGCTGGGGGAGGGGAATGTCGATGGTCTCCGCCTGGATGGCGGCCGCTGCCGCTTCCTTGCGCCGCTTTTCCTCCTCGACGGCCTTGCGGGCGGCTTCCTCCCGGGCGCTGCGCCGGACCTCCTCCGCGGCGGCGCGCCGCTCCTCGTTTTTGCGCTGCTCCTCCTCGCGGATGAGCTTCCATTCCTCGGCCTTCGCCTTGGCCTTTTCCCGGCTGCGGGCGATCATGGCCGCCACCGTCACGTTCAGGGCGGCAAAGAGGAGGAACAGGGCGCCCAGCAGCAGGACGATGGCCGCGCCGACCTTGTTGAAAAGTCCCTCAAAGCAGAGGGCCAGCAGGCCGCCGATGACGCCGCCGCTGCCCGCAGGACCCGCCAGGGCCCCCGCGTCGTAGAGATTGCCGGGGAGTTTCCAGTCCCAGGTGAAGACCGTGGTGCAGAGGAACAGGTGCCCCAGGGCCCCGGCCATGACGGTCAGCAGCAGGGCGCAGGTGATGCGCCCGCCCAGGGGCCTGTCCACCACATAGATGAGCATCACGGCGCAGTAGGCCAGCGCCAGGGGCAGGAAATAGAAGCCCTTGCCGGCGAGGCCCATCATGAATTCCCGGAAAGCGCCGATGAAGACGCCCTCCTTGGTGAAGCAGCCGATCAGGCTGAAGATCGCCAGGGCCGCCAGCAGGAAGGCCTTGAAGCCCCGGTTGCGGATGGGGTCCCTGGCCGGGGCGGGGGCGGTTTTCGGCTTGCGGGTGCTTCCGCCGCTCTTTTTGGCCGCGGAGGACGACGCGGGCTTTCGCGCCGTGCTCCTGGCCGGAGCGGTCTTTTTTCCGCTGTTCGCAGTTGCCATGTATGACATCCTCTCAAGTAATAACGCTGATGATGACGACGCCGAGGCCCAGGGCCCAGCAGTAATAAGCGAAGGGCCGGAATCTGCCCCGGCGCACCAGCATGCGCACCAGCCGGATGGCGGGCCAGCCCCCCAGAGCCGCGGCGGCGGCCCCCGCCAGGCAGGGAAGCAGCATGCCGGGGTCGAAGCCGGCGCGGAGGGCGTCCCCCAGCTTCACCAGGCAGGCCCCCAGCACCGCGGGGAAGGAGAGCAGGAAGGAATAGCCCACGGCAAAAGACCGGTCGAAGCCCGCCAGCAGCCCGGCGGTGACGGTGCTGCCGCTGCGGGAAATGCCGGGGATCACGGCGAAAGCCTGGGCCAGACCCGTCAGCAGGGCGTCCCCCGCCCTGGCCGAAAGGGCGTTCTTCCGCCCGGCGATGAGCTTGTCGCTGCCATAGAGCAGGCATCCGTTGAGGAGGAGGGCCGCGCCGATGAACTTCGCGTCGCCGCTGCGCGCTTCGATCCAGCCCTTCACGGGCAGGACCAGCGCCAGGGGGAGGGTCCCCAGGGCGAGGAGGCCCAGGAGCCGACGGTGTTCCCTTTCTCCGCCGCCGCGGCGGGGCAGGGAGAAGAAAGCTTTGCAGAGCTGCCGCAGCTCCCGCCGGTAAGCCGCCGCCAGGGCGGCGAGGGTGCCCAGGTGGAGCACCGCGTCGAACAGCAGGCCGTCCTCCGGTGCCAGGGCGGGGAAGAAGGACTGCAGCAGGGCCAGGTGGCCGGAGCTGGAGACGGGCAGGAATTCCGCCGCCCCCTGGACGAGCCCCAGGAACGCCGCGAACCAAAGGGACATATGTACCTCCATATCATATCATAGCATAAATGGCAATCCCTGACAAGGGGAGATTATGTCTACCTGTCCCGCCGCGGAGACTACCTCTCGTATTTACGCTGGCTTTTCTGTCGCTGCAGGCGGCATTCCGCGCATGGGGCTGCACAACGGCCGTAAATTCAAATCCTTAACCGTGCCCAAAGGGCACGATATCACACGGCCCTAGGCCGTATATCACCCCGCGAAGCGGGATATCACGCCCGCGCAGCGGGCATATCACCGGGTGCGTTGCATTTTGCAGCGCTCCCGTCAGCGCCCGCTGCGCGGGAATCCCTCGTCCTGCGTCCCCGCGCTCACCCGTTTTCCTCCATGCGCCGGTGCAGATACGCCAAAGCGTCGGAGAGAGTGCCCAGGGCGTCGATGAGGCCCAGGCGCACGGCCTCCGCCCCATCCACCACGCTCCCCACGTCCCCCGCCAGCTCTCCCGTGCGAAGCATCAGCGCGCGCAGGGTCTCCTCCGGGATGCGGGAGTGGCCGGTGACGAAGCGCACGATGCGCTCCTCCACCCTCGAGAGGTAGCTGTAGGTCTGCTCCACGCCGATCACCACCCCCGTGAGACGCACGGGATGGAGGGTCATGGCGGCGCTGGGGGCGATGAAGCTCCGCTGTGCCGCCACCGCCAGGGGCACGCCGATGGAGTGCCCGCCCCCCAGCACCAGGGAAGCGGTGGGGGTCTTCATCCCCGCGATCAGCTCCGCCAGCCCCAGTCCCGCTTCCACGTCGCCCCCCACGGTGTTCACCAGCAGGAGCAGGCCCCGGATCTCCGGACTCTCCTCCACCGCCGCCAGCAGGGGCATCACATGCTCGTATTTCGTCGTCTTCACCGAAGCGGGCAGCAGCGTGTGCCCCTCGATCTCCCCCACGATGGCAAGACAGTGGATCTGCCCCGCCTCCGCGCTCCCCAGCTCCCGGATGGCGGGCAGCGCTTCCTCCATGAGCTCCTCCGGCATCGCACAGCCTCCCCTTGCGTGATACTATCAGTATGCCGGCTGCGCGCGCTTTCATTCCTGGAAAAGGAACGCTTTTCGCCGCCATATCGCTTCTATCCGGACCGCCGCCGCAATCTGCGGGTTTTCCCTGGCGGAAATTGTTGTAATTCTCCCGCTTTTGTGGTATGATTCCTAAAATCGGTCGGTATTGTCATTCGGCAATATCGCCGCAATCCCGAAAGCGGAAACGAGGAAAGGACCATGGACGAGAAACGAAAAGTCATCTTCAGCGGCATCCAGCCCAGCGGCGAACTGACCCTGGGTTCCTATATGGGCGCCATCCGCAACTGGGTGGAGCTCAGCGACACCTATGACTGCTACTACTGCATCGTGGACGAGCATGCCATCACCGTGCGGCAGAACCCGGCGGACCTCCGGCGGCGGGCCCTGAGCCAGCTGGCCCAGTACATCGCCTGCGGCCTGGACCCCCAGAAGAACACCCTGTTCATCCAGAGCCATGTGGCCGCCCATGCCCAGCTGGGCTGGGTGCTGGACTGCTACACCATGTTCGGCGAGCTCAGCCGCATGACCCAGTTCAAGGACAAGTCCGCCAAGAACGCGGAGAACATCAACGCCGGCCTCTTTACCTATCCGGCCCTCATGGCGGCGGATATCCTGCTGTACCAGACGGACCTGGTGCCCGTGGGCGAGGACCAGAAGCAGCATGTGGAGCTCTGCCGGGATATCGCCGTCCGCTTCAACGGCGTCTACGGCGACGTGTTCACCCTGCCGGAGCCCTTCATCCCCAAGACCGGGGCAAGGATCATGAGCCTCACCTCCCCGGAGAACAAAATGAGCAAATCCGACAAGGACCCCGGCGGCTGCATCTACCTCATGGAGAAGCCGGAGGACATCCTCCGCTCCTTCAAGCGGGCCAAGACCGACTCCGACACGGTCAACTGCGTCCGCTACGACCCCGCCGCCAAGCCCGGCGTGGCCAACCTGATGCAGATCTATGCCTGCGCCACGGGCCTGGACTTCGCGGCCATCGAGGCCGAATTCGAGGGCAAGGGCTACGGCGACTTCAAGACGAAGGTGGGCGAGAGCGTGGTGGAGCTGCTGCGCCCCATCCGGGAGAAGGCCGAGGACCTGCTGAAGAACAAGGACTATCTGGCCTCCGTCTACCGGGACGGCGCGGACCGGGCCTCCGCCGTGGCCGCCCGGACCCTGCGGAAGGTCTATAAAAAAGTAGGTTTCGTGGAGCGCTGAGCGCCGCGAAACGCAGCCGGTGCGTTCTGCGCGGCGGCTGCGAAATGGAGTAAGGTATGACGACACCCATTGATCACCGGCTGCTGCTGACAGCTCTGGCCTCTCTGGTGACCGCTCTGGTGATGAGCTTCGCGGCCACGCCGGTGGTGAAGATTTTCGCCCAGAAGGTGGGCGCCATGGACGTGCCCAAGGACGGGCGGCGCATGCACGATCATCCCATCCCCCGCCTGGGGGGCCTGGCGATGTTCCTGGGCTTTCTCCTGGCGACCCTGATCTTTTCCAAGATCGACAGGCAGGTGCAGGGCATGCTGCTGGGCTGCATCGTGATCGTGATCACCGGCGTCATCGATGACATCAAGCCCCTGAAATGGTGGTCCAAGCTGCTGCTGCAGCTGGCCGCAGCCGGCATCGCGGCGGCCCACGGCATCCGCATCGAGGTCTTCACCAACCCCAACCTGTTTTCCGAGGGCTGGCTGATCCTGGGCTGGCTCAGCATCCCCATCACCATCCTCTGGATCGTGCTGGTGACCAACAGCGTGAACCTCATCGACGGACTGGACGGGCTGGCCGTGGGGGTCAGCGGCATCGGCAGCGTTGCCATGCTGGTGATCGCCCTGCTGGTCAGCGAGGGCAACGTCGCCATCATCATGGCGGCCCTGGCGGGGGCCTGCCTGGGCTTCATCCCCTTCAACCTGAATCCCGCCAAGATTTTCGCCGGGGACACGGGGGCCCTGCTGCTGGGCTATGTGCTGGCCACTATGTCCGTCATCGGCATGTTCAAGACCTATGCCATCCTCTCCTTCCTGCTGCCCTTCCTGGTGCTGGCCCTGCCTCTGTTCGACACCATCTTCGCCATCGTGCGCCGCGTCGCCCACGGGCAGAGCCCCATGCATGCGGACCGGGGGCACGTTCACCACCGGCTCATCGACATGGGCCTGAGCCAGAAGCAGGCCGTCGCCATCCTCTACTGTGTCAGCACCGTCTTCGGGCTGGCGGCGGTGGTGCTCTCCACCAGCGGGAAAGTGAAGGCTCTGGTGATCCTGCTGGCGGTGCTGGCGGTGGGGACGATCGCCGCCTTCATCTTCGCCGGCAGCCACCGGCACCATGAAGCGCAGACGCCGAAGGAACCCCCCGGGGAGGCTCCGAAGGAGGACAAAAAGCAATGAAAGTCCGGCGGCTGCTCCCCTATCTGGGCGTGCTGGCGCTGATTGCCGCCGCGGCGGTCCTGGCCCTGCATCTGGGCTGGTTCGATGCGGACACGGTCCCGGTGATCCTGCCGGAGACCACCGCCCTGCCCACGGCCTCCGGGGGCGGGGAAGCGGAGGGCGGACCCGCCCTGGCGGAGGTGACGCCGGAGACGGTGCAGGCCGTGGTGCGGACCCTTGCCCGGCCGGAAAGCTACAGCCGCCGCATGCTGGTCAACAGCTACTGGGAGGGCGGAAGCCGCAACTGGCAGATTCAGGTCTGGCAGAAAAACGGCGTGGAGCGCATCCGCATCACCTCCGGCGGGGAGGAGGACAAGAACATCCTCCTGGCGGACGACGAGGTCTGCATCTGGTACGGGGACGGGCCGGAAATCTTCCGCGCGCCCGCGGACGCGGAGCTCCTGGGGGACGCGCTTCAAATGCTGCCGAGGTACGAGGACCTGCTGAGCCTGGACAAGTCGCAGATCGAGGAAGCCGGCTATGTGAACCTCTACGGCACCTGGCGCATCATGGCCGCCGTGCGGGAACAGCCCACGGGCTGCCTGATGGTCTATTATATCTCCATTGAGACCGGGCTGCTGGAGGCCGCCGAGCGGCGGGACGGGGAAAAGCTCGTCTACCGCATGACCTCCGAGCAGGCGGACCTGTCCGCGCCGGAGGACGGGATGTTCCTCCTCCCCGGCGAGGAATCTACAAGCTCATAACGATCAGGGCGGAGAGAAGGATCAAAATCTCTTCGTCCTCTTTTTCCAGCCAGACCAGCAGGAGGATCAGGAACAGGATCAGGTCCCCCGTCTCCAGCCTGCCCGGAAGGCCCGAAAGCAGTCCGGCGGGCTTCGGCGGCGGGGAAAAGGGCGCGCCGCCCTCCTCCGGCGCGGCGCGGGCCTGCAGAAAGCGGTTATACATCCTGTCCCGCCCTCACCGCTGCCCGCCCGCGGGCAGCAGCTCCGGCAGCACGCTGCGGGCCGCGCGGACGAATTGGGCCACCCGCAGCGCCTTCTCCAGGCGCTGGG
>JAEETX010000071.1 GCA_016286665.1 Oscillospiraceae bacterium | reverse complement strand
TCGCACTCTCTGAGCAGCTTTACGGTATCGTCTATGGTCATCGTCTCTCCTCCTTTCTTCCCCTTTAGTATGCGCTGCGCCGGGGCGCATATGTGTCCGAAAAGGGGAGAAGAAAAACCGCATTTTAATGTTGACTTTTTCCACCGGTTTATGCTATCATACACTTCGGCGTTTATCCGGAAGGGTAGATCGCCTGGTGAAAAGCGCGGGCGTAGTTCAATGGCAGAACACCAGCCTTCCAAGCTGGATACGTGGGTTCGATTCCCATCGCCCGCTCCATTCCTGCGCCAATAGCTCAGCAGGATAGAGCAACTGCCTTCTAAGCAGTAGGCCGGGGGTTCGAGTCCCTCTTGGCGTGCCAGGGAAGCGGCAGCTCCCTGCCGCTCTCATATGGTGGGTGTAGCTCAGTTGGTTAGAGCGCCAGATTGTGGCTCTGGAGGCCGACGGTTCGACTCCGTTCACCCACCCCACCGCCCCAGTAGCTCAGTCGGCAGAGCACCTGCCTTTTAAGCAGGGTGTCCGGGGTTCGAATCCCCGCTGGAGCACCAAATATAAATGACCGCCCATCAGGGCGGTCTTTTATATTTGAAGTGTATTCCCGAAAGCGGGGATTCGAAAGGCGGCTCTTGGCGGCGTGCCGGCGGCACGCCGCAACCGCCGTGGCTTTTCCGCAGAAAAGCGAATCCCCGCTGGAGGGCGTCGGAGCGGACTTCGTATCGTTCGCTCCGACCTTTTGCAACGGTCAGAGCTCATTCACTCCGTCGCTCCTCCTAGCAAAATGCGACTCGCTTCGCTGGACTCGCATTTTGTTTTTGAGGAGTCAATGAGGGGAGTCAAGGGAGTCAAGGGGAGTCAATGGGGACGGTTCTCGTTGACTCCTTCCGCTTCTTCTGATATACTGTCAGTATCTCTCCGGAAGGGAGGAGCTTCCATGCCAAGGCAAGCACGTCAGCTAAGCGATTCGGGGTATCTGCATCTGATCCTCCGGGGGATCGGCAAGCAGATCCTGTTCGAGGATCGGGAGGACAGGGAGTTCTTCCTCTCCGTCCTCTGCCGCTTTTGCCGCGAAACGGAGGTCGCGCTGTGCGCGTACTGCCTGATGGAGAACCACGTTCATCTGCTTGTGAACGACCCGAAGGGCCATACGGCGCTGCTGATGAAAAAACTGGGGGTCAGCTATGCGCGCCATTTCAACGGGAAATACGATCGATGCGGCCATCTCTTTCAGGATCGCTACCTGAGCGAAGCGATCGAGGATGACGGGTATCTGCTGGCGGTATTCCGGTACATTCTGAGGAATCCCCAGAAGGCAGGCATTTGCCCTGCCGCCGAATATGAATGGAGCAGCTTCCCGGCATATGACGATGGGGACTCCTTCGTGGACACCTCTCTCCTGCGGGAACTGATCGGCGGCCGCGAGGCGTATCTGGCTTTCCTGTCTTCCGACAGCGAGGAGAGCTGCATGGAATACGAGCCCGTCCGCCGGGATGACGATTGGGCGAAGGAAACCATGAAAAAGCTGCTGGGCGTCTCCAGCGGAACGGCGCTGCAGCAGATGGACAGAGCAGACCGCGGCGCGGCACTGAAAGCACTGAAAGGCGCGGGATTGACGGTGCGGCAGATCGAACGCCTTACCGGCATCAACCGAAACGTCGTTCAGAAAGCCTGAGGAGTCAGCGAGAACCGTCCCCGTTGACTCCAATGAGAAAGGAGTACTGTACCATGAAAAACCGAATGATCCGAAGCATGGGCTTTGCCCTGATCCTGGCGCTGCTCCTGGGGCTGCTGCCCGCCTTCGCCGCCGACGAAGGCCCGGCGGCCCCGGCCTTCCGCTACGAGCACGACCCCCGGCTGAACCCCAGGGCCATGGAGGACATCGTGGCCGACCCCGGGGCGGTGTACGGCTTTTCCCCCAGCCCGGAGGGGAGCCTGGCGGCCTATGCCGGATACGACTGGACGGACCCCGACGCGGTGGCGGAATACCGGCAGAACCGCCTGGATTACTTCCGGAGCTTCGAGCAGATGTACGACATCCTGGACGAGATGACGGCCCAGGGCAGGGAAGTGGAGGAGATGGCCCGGGCGGTCAGCGCGAAGCGGAACGAGCTGCGCCTGGCGGCCTATGACGGCGACCCGGAGGGGCTGGCCGCCGTGAAGCAGCGGAACCTGGAAAAGTACGGCCACGAGGACGGCCCCACGGCGGACGAGCTTTACCAGCAGTACGGCGCCTGGGAGCTGGTCATCGAGAAGGCCTTCAGCCACAACTCCGGCATGGACGCCTGCGTGGGCCTCTATGACGAATACTACGAATACTATCTGGCCTTCGGCTATGTGAAGGAGGAGAGCGCCGCCGCCGCGTCCCGGGAGTACGCTGTCTGCGCCTTCGCAGAGGCTGCGGGGCTGGCGGGGGCTGGATCTCTCGACGCCTTCCCGGACGGGGAGACGGTCAGCGGCTGGTATGCCCCCGGCCTCTCCGCCGCCCTGGCCGCCGGTGTGCTCCGGGGCTATGACGACGGCACCCTGCGCCCCGGGGACAGCATCTGCCGGGTCGAAGCCCTGGTGATCCTCTCCCGCTGCCTTCCCGCCCTGGAGGAGACCCGGGAGGCGATCCCCTTTGCGGACGTGCCCGCCTGGGCCCGGGCGGACATCGACCGCCTGAGCGCCGCCGGTCTTGTGGAGGGGTACGGCGACGGGACCCTGGGGGCGAAGGACGAAATGACCGTGGCCCAGGTGCAGACGCTGCTCCTGCGTCTGGCCTGACGGGACCGACGAAAAAGCATGGGGCAGGCGCCGCGGCGCCTGCCCCAGAACCATCCTCGCAGCTTATCTCCGGCCAGAAAAGGAGTCAGCGAGAACCGTCCCCGTTGACTTGGTCCCCGTTGACTTGATATTCCAGGCGGAGGCAGCCCAGGTCCACGTATTCCCAGAAGCGGCTGGTGACGGAGACCTTCCTCCAATCCGCCTCCGTGCCGTGGTAGCGGAGGGTGATGGGGCACTTCTTCACCCCGTTGCCCATGGGCTCCTTCCCGTCCATGAAGAGGTCGTAAAAGTCGTTCTTCATGCTCTTGAGGCTCCGGGGCAGGTCCAGGACCTCCAGACCGGCGCAGCCGAAGAAGGCGTAGGTGAAGCACTCCTGGATGCCCTCGGAGACCACGATCTCCCGAATGGGCATCATCCGGGCATAGGCGGCGGCCTGCTGCTCGCCGATGAACTCGTCTCCCACGCAGAAAAACTCGTTCCAGATGCCGTAAATGGGGTGCCCCTCCACCAGGGAGGGCAGCACCACCCGCTCCTGGGGCGGTTCGTGGGTATAGCCGGGCAGATTGTGGAAAACGTGGCCGCCTCCGTCCAGGTTGCCGCCCAGGTAGATTTTGTACACCCGGTCCCCGGAATAGGGCATGAAGCATTTCAGCCCCGCCGCCGTCATCTCCGCCCGGGTCATGTCCAGACCCGGCAGGAGGCTGCCCCCGCACTGGGCGCAGCTCGTCTCTCCCGGCCCGGGGACCAGGCCGCAGTCCGGGCAGATCAGGGTATACTTCGCGCCGCAGACGCCGCAGCGAAGGGTTTCCGGGTCCAGCTCGGCCCGGCAGATCTCACATTTCATGGCGTTTCCATCCTTATGTCATGGTCTCAAAAGCGCCGGAATTCCTTTTCTCTCCGGCGCTTTTCTGCTATACTGGTTCCGAATGCGGAAGAAATCGGGAGGTAAGACGCAATGAACGTCCTCTTCGTGGGCAACAGCCACAGCTTTTTCAACGACATGGTCCACACCTTCGCCCGGCTCTGGCAGGCCGGAACGGGGGAGACCATCCGCCCCATCCTCCTCTGCCATCCGGGGATGGGCTTCAGCTATCACCTGCGGGAATACTTTGAACTGCGCTACAACCTGCTCTACGGCGGCTTCGACTATGCCGTGTTCCAGCAGAAGGCCCACCCCTTCGCCGGTTCCGACGAGGAGTGCGAGGCCGGAAAGCGCCTGGCGGAGCTGAGCCGCAAGGGCGGCGTGCAGCCCGTCTTCTCCCTCACCTGGGCGGAGAAGAGGGCCCCGGAGCATCAGGCGGAAATGGACGAATTCCACCGCCGCCTCTGCCGGGAGACCGGCGCCCTCCTCTCTCCGGTGGGCAGCGCCTGGCAGGCCCTGCTGGCGAAGGAGCCGGACTTTCCCCTCTACTTTGCCGACGGGGAACACGCCTCCGTCTATGGCGACTATCTCATCGCCCTGACCCACTACCGGCTCCTCAGCGGCCGGACGGCCCTGGGACTTCCCAACATCGCCTCCGACTTCTTCGACCCGGAGACGCAGGCCATCCGGGAGGACCCGGAGAAGTGCCATGTCCTTCTGGACGAGGAGCTCTGCCGCCGGATCCAGGAGGCCGTGGAGGGGCTATTCGCCTGAGGCGCTGACGCCCTTCGTGTCGAAAATGCGGTATTCCCCGCTGCGGAGGACCCGCAGAAAGTCCGCCCCGTCCGCAATGGGGGTGTCGGTCTCGATGCCGCAGAGGCGCTTCTGCTTCTCCGCCGTGTGGTTGTCGCTGCCGGCCAGGGCGGGCAGGCCGTAGTTCCGGGCGTATTCCGCCGCCCGGTAGTTTTCAAAGTCCTTCCGGTTGGCGTTCACGATCTCCACGGCGTCCACCTGCCGGGGCATGAGCTGGATGCAGGGGATGTAGAAATCCTCCCGGAAGGGGTGGGCGTGGGCCACAAAGGCCCCCTCCCGCCGGACGTAGTCCAGGTAATTCGTGATGCTCATCTGCAGAAGGCCCTCGTTCTCCAGGAGCCATTCCTTCGTGAGGCCGTAGGTGAGGAAGTCGGTGCCCTTGTCGGCGTATTCCCAGCCGAAGAAGACCTTGAGGCCCAGCTTCGCCCCGGCCTCCGCCGCCATCTCATAAGCGGCGCAGAACATTTCGATCTTCCGCTTCCAGCTCAGCTCCGGGGGTACGGTGGTGTTCCCGCCCAGAAAATGGTCGGTGACGCAGATCCCGTCGAAGCCCATGTCCTTGTAAAAGCGCACCTGTTCCTCGGCCGTCGCCCGGGCGCAGCGGCTGCCTTCGGCGGTGTGCATGTGCGTTTCGTAGCGGTAACTCATGACAGCGCGTACCAGAGGGCGTCCATCATCATGCCGCAGGCCGCCTTGGCGTTGGGGTCCTCCGGCATCAGGGGGTCGCGCCCTCCCAGGGTCATGGTGAAGCCGTGGGCGGAGCCCAGGAAACGGCGGCTCCACACCGGCACCCCCGCGGCGATGAGCTTACGCCCGTAAAGCTCACCCTCGTCCCGCAGGGAATCGAACTCCGCCGTCACGAGGCAGGCCGCCGGAAGGCCCTTCAGCATTTCCGGCTCCGCCAGGGCGGGACTCACCAGGGGATCGTCCCCCTGCCCCGGGGCGATGTAGCAGGCATCGAACATAATGGCGATCTGGGGCGGGATCGCCAGGGGATGGCGGAGCTTGTCGAAGGCGCAGGTCTTCAGGTCCAGGGGCGGATAGTCCAGCACCTGGAGCCGGAAGCTCCAGGGGGCCCCCTCCCGAAGGCTGCGCAGGCAGGTGACCGCCGCCAGATTGGCCCCGGCGCTGTGGCCGCCGATGGCCATTTTCTCCGGGTCCAGACCGAACTCCTCCCGGCGGTCGTAGAACCACTTCACCGTGTCAAAGGCGTCGTTGGCGGCGGTGGGCCAGGGGAACTGGGGAGCCTTGCGGTAATTGATGTTCACCACGTGGATGTCCAGCTGGTCCCGCAGCAGGGAACACCAGAAATCCACGTCCTCGCAGTTGCCCGCCACGAAGCCGCCCCCGTGCATCTCGAAGAATACCGGGGCGCGGGCCCGCTTCGCCCGATAGAAAATGACCCGGATGCTTCCCGAGCGGGTGGGGATCTCCATCCGCTCCCCGGCCACCGGCAGGGTCAGGGGGTCCGGCGCCGCGGCGGCGCCGGGGAGCATGGCCTGTCCCATCATCAGATAGAGGTTCACCAGCTCCTGCCGGTCCATTTTCCGCATATTCTCTTCCGTCATGAAATCCGGAAACTGAATCTGATCCATTCCGTCACACCTTTCCTCTGGAATCCTTTCGTTCATGATACGCTATTTTCCGTCGGAATGCAACCGCGTCGGAGGTCTTTTCATTATGGCGTTCTGGTACTACCTGCTGCAGTTCACCTGGGGCCTGCCCCAGAACCTGGCGGGGGCGCTCCACTTCCTCTTCGCCCTGAGAAAGCCCCACAGCCGCTATCACGGGGCCATCGTCACCCGGGTCCGGCGGAAGAGGTTCAGCGGCGGCTGGACCTTCGGCTGCTTCATCTTCCTCACGGAGCCCCTTTCCCCCGGGGCGGAGCATGACCTCCTCATCCACGAATACGGCCACACGGTGCAGAGCCTGATCCTGGGGCCGGTGTGGAGCCTGGTGATCGGCCTGCCCAGCATGCTCTGGTGCAACCTGCCCCTGTTCCGGCGCCTGCGGAGCCGGAAGGGCATAGCCTATTCCCGGCTCTACTGCGAGGGCTGGGCCAACCGCCTGGGGGAGCGGGTCACCGGAGAAAAGCAGTATTCCGAGATATGACCGCCCTTGACAGACGGGTTCTTCGGTGCTATCATGAATCTAGTCATTTAAATGGATTGAGAAACTAAATTTTATGCAATCTTAGAGAGGATATCCGACATGCCGATTACCGATTTTCTGGAACGCAACGCGAAGAACTGGCCCGACGATGTGGCGCTGGTGGAGGTGAACCCCGACCGGGAAGGCCGGAAAACCTCCAACTGGGCGGAGTTCAGCCTGGTGGAGACGGACCCGGAGACGGCCTACCGCCGGGAGCTGACCTGGGAGGATTTCGACCGCAGGGCCAACCGCTTTGCCCATCTGCTCCTCACCGCCGGCTGCAAAAAGGGCGACAAGATCGCCATTCTGCTGATGAACTGCCTGGAGTGGCTGCCCATCTATTTCGGCATCCTGAAGGCGGGCTGTCTGGCGGTGCCCCTGAACTATCGCTACACCGCCGACGAGATCGAGTATTGCCTGGACCTGGCCGACGCCAGCATGCTGGTCTTCGGCATGGAGTTCATCGAGCGGGTGGAGAGCAAGCTGGACAAGCTCACGAAGATCCGGAAGTTCTACTACGTGGGGAACCACACCCCCATGTTCGCAGACAGCTACTACCAGATGATCACCTACTGCTCCAGCCGGAAGCCCCCCATGGAGCTCACCGACGACGACGAGGCCGCCATCTACTTCTCCAGCGGCACCACCGGCTTCCCCAAGGCGATCCTGCACAAGCACCGCAGCCTCACCCAGTCCTGCCAGGTGGAGCAGGCCCACCACGGCCAGACCCGGAAGGACTGCTTCCTCTGCATGCCGCCCCTCTACCACACGGGGGCCAAGATGCACTGGTTCGGCAGCCTCATCTCCGGCAGCCGGGCGGTGCTGCTCCGGGGCATCAGCCCGGAGTGGATCCTGAAAACCGTCCACAAGGAGCAGTGCACCATCGTGTGGCTGCTGGTGCCCTGGGCCCAGGACATTCTGGACGCCATCGACCGGGGGGACGTGAAGCTGGAGGACTACAAGCTGGACCAGTGGCGCCTGATGCACATCGGCGCCCAGCCGGTGCCCCCGGTGCTGATCCAGCGCTGGCTGAAGGTCTTCCCCCACCACCAGTACGACACCAACTACGGCCTCAGCGAGTCCATCGGCCCCGGCTGCGTCCACCTGGGGGTGGAAAACGTCCACAAGGTGGGGGCCATCGGCATCCCCGGCTACGGCTGGGAGGTGAAGGTGGTGGACCAGGACTTCAAGGAGGTCCCCCAGGGCCAGGTGGGCGAGCTGGCCGTGAAGGGGCCGGGCGTCATGGAGTGCTATTATAAGGACCCGGAGGCCACCGCCGCCGTGAAGCGGGGACCCTGGCTCCTCACCGGGGACATGGCCGAGGTGGACGCGGACGGCTTCATCTGGCTGGTGGACCGGGCCAAGGACGTGATCATCACCGGCGGGGAGAACCTCTACCCGGTGCAGATCGAGGACTTCCTCCGGCAGAACGACAAGATCAAGGACGTGGCGGTCATCGGCCGCCCGCACCCGCGCCTGGGAGAGATCGCCGCCGCCATCATCGAGCTGAAGCCGGGGGTGGAGTGCACCCAGAAGGAGATCGAGGACTTCTGCCTGGACCTGCCCCGCTACAAGCGGCCCAGGGAGATCATCTTCGACAAGGTGCCGCGGAATCCCACGGGCAAGATCGAAAAGCCCAAGCTGCGGGAGAAATACAACGGCAAGAGCATCGTCGCCCAGCAGGTGGGCATTGAAACGTAAAAACCGCAATAACTGTTCGGAGGCGCTGCGAGTTTGCAGCGCCTCCGATTTCTTTTGGTGGCCGATTGCTTTTTGTCCTTTCCCGCTGTCTCCTTTATGGAGGGGTCTATGCTTCCCCTATCCGATTGCTGAAAGGAAACGGCCATGAGTCACTATATCACCCAAACGACGCCCATGCCCGCCTATCTCATTTTTCCCAGGGAGCTGCTGAAGCTGGACCTGACCGCGACGGAGCTCAGCGTCTATATGCTGCTGCTGGACCGCGCCCGCCTTTCCGGGCAAAACGACGGCTGGCAGGACAGCGAGGGCAGGGTCTTCCTCTTCTTCCCCATCCTGGAGCTGGCCAAGGGCATCGGCCGCAGCGACACCGCCGTCAAAAAAGCGCTGCGGAGCCTGGAGGAAAAGGACCTCATCTCCCGGCGCCGGCAGGGCATGGGAAAGCCCAGCCGCATCTACGTGAAGCTCCCGGAGGCCGGGAAGGAAGCTTCCCCTGTGGAGAGCAAGGATGCTTCCCCCACGTACGGGAAGGATGCTTCCCCTGTGGAGAGCAAGGATGCTTCCCCTGCATACGGGAAGGATGCTTCCCCTAAATACGGGAAGGAAGCTTCCTCACCGTGGGCAAGGAGGCTTCCCCCAAATAAAAACTACAGAGATAAAACTACGGAGTTAAAGCAAGGGAGCAAGCACGCCTTCGGCGTCCTTCACAACCTGACCTTGACAGACGGCGAAGCGGCAGAGATATCCCTTCTCCCGGAGGGGAAAAAGCACGCGGACAAGGTCGCCCTCTATCTGGCGGGGGGGTGGGAATTCCCCGATCCCATGGGCGCGATCCGCGCGCTGGCCCGGGGCGCAAGCATGGAAGACCTGCTGCTGCGCTGGCCCTATACTAAGCAATCTCCAGGGCCGTCTCCAGGGCGACCTCCATCATATCCGTGAAGCTGTTCTGCCGCTCCTCGGCGCTGAGGGCTTCCCCGGTGAAGATATGGTCGGAAATGGTCAGCAGGCTCAGGGCCTTCTTGTGGGAGGCCATAGCTTCCCAATAGATGCCCGCCGTCTCCATCTCCACCGCCAGGATGCCCATCTCCCGATACTGCTCGTTTGCGCGGGCATTGGCGTTGTAGAACTGGTCGGAGGTGAAGACGCTGCCCACCTTCACCGGCACGTTTTTCGCTGCGGCGGCGGCCACGGCCCGCTGAAGAAGGCCATAGTCCGCCTGGGGGGAGAGCTTGCCGGGGAACTGATACTGCCGGTCGTAGTCGCTGTTGGTGGAGGCGGTCATGGCGATGACCAGGTCCCGCACCTTGCAGTCTTCGCCGATGCCCCCGGCGGAGCCGATGCGGATGACGGCCTCCACGCCGAAGAAGTGGAACAGCTCGTGGATATAGA
Organism: Oscillospiraceae bacterium; assembly: GCA_016286665.1. Taxonomy (GTDB): domain Bacteria; phylum Bacillota; class Clostridia; order Oscillospirales; family Oscillospiraceae; genus UBA1774. The sequence continues at coordinate 5,490 of JAEETX010000071.1, read as the reverse complement.
GGCAGGCGGAGGGGACGCCCATGCCGCTGCCCATGACGGAGACCTTTTTGCCCTTATACAGGCCGGTGTAGCCCAGCATGTTCCGCACGGTATTGAAGCAGACGGGGTTTTCCAGATAGGTTTCCGCCACCTTCTTCGCCCGCAGGGGATCGCCGGGCATGAGGACGACTTTCGCGATGAGGCTGGGGTCCGCCTCGATGGAAGCGGAGGGAGAGGATTTGATATCCGACATGTTTTGGCTCCTTTCGTTCATTCAAACAGCGCTTTCAGGCTTTCCGTGTAGGGAGGGCGGCAGATGCCTTTCTCCGTGATGATGCCGGAAATGAGGCTGTGGTCCGTCACGTCGAAGCTGGGGTTATAGCATTTCACCTCCGCGGGGGCCATGGGCTCGGCGTACCAGCGGGAGCGGATCTCCTCCTCGGCGCGCAGCTCCACCGGGATGTCCTTCCCCGTGGGACAATGGCGGTCGATGGTGGAGGTGGGGCCCAGGACATAGAAGGGGATGCCGAAATGCTTCGCCAGGATGGCCACCCCGTAGGTTCCGATCTTGTTGGCGGCGTCCCCGTTCATGGCGACCCGGTCGCAGCCCACGAAGCAGAACTGCACCTTCCCCTGGGACATGACCGTGGCGGCCATATTGTCGCAGATCAGGGTGGTGTCCACCCCGGCGCGGCTGAGCTCCCAGCTGGTGAGCCGCGCCCCCTGCAGCAGGGGCCGGGTCTCGTCGCAGAAGGCCCGGAGGCGGATGCCCCGCTCGGCTGCCAGGAGGATGGGGCCGATGGCTGTGCCGTATTTCGAGGTGGCGATGGGGCCGGCGTTGCAGTGGGTCAGCACCCCGTCCCCCTCCCGGAGCAGGCTGAGGCCGTGCTCCGAGATGGCGGTGCACATGGCGATATCCTCCTCCAGGATGGCCTGGCATTCCCTCCGGAGGACGGCCAGGTCTCCCCCGCTTCTCTCCGCCGCGGCGGTCATGCGCTTCAGCGCCCAGCTCAGGTTCACCGCCGTGGGGCGGGAGGAATTGAGATAGGCCGCGTCCTCCCGGAACCTCTCCAGAAAGCCCTCCCGGGGGTACTGCCGGGCCAGCACGTACATGGCGAAGCCCGCGAAGATGCCGATGGCCGGCGCGCCCCGGATCTGCAGCTCCTTGATGGCCTTAAACAGCTCCTCCCGACTGCGGAGGGTCAGGTACACCTGCCGGTTGGGCAGCTGGGTCTGGTCCAGGATGACGAGGTCGTTTTCGTCCGCGCTGAGGCGGACATGGTCCACGGTCTGCATGGCGGTCCTCCTTCCGGAATTTGTCTGTTTTCATGATATCATACGGGAATCCGGTTGTAAAGCGGCGGGGATTCCGGTATAATGGCATAAAAAGGAAATCCTCCCCCCTGCATGGGGCGAAAGGAGAAGGGCGTGGAATACAAGCTGACGGTCAAGGAGAACTTCCTCCGCTTCATGTCCGGCCAGATGCCGGAATACATCCCCAAATTCGAGATGGAGGGCTGGTTCAAGAGCAGCAGCGTCAAATTCGGCAGCGGCCATGTGAAGGAGGACGGGACGCGGGTGGATGAATTCGGCGTGGAATACACCAGCGTCGCCACCGCCCCCAACAAGGCCTCCATGCCCACCCCCGGCAAGATTCTGCTGGAGGATATCACGGAGTGGGAAAAGGTCATCCACACGCCGGAGATCCCCCAAGACGTGGACTGGGAGGCCATGGCGAAGAAGGACCTGGGGGACTATGACCGGATAAATCTCCCCGTCATGATGTTCGCCGGGGGCTATTTTCAGACCCTCATGGGCTTCATGAGCTTCACCGAGGGCCTCTGCGCCATGTATGAGGAGCCGGAGGCGGTCTATGACCTGTTCACCTATCTCAGTCAGTACCACCTGGCGAAGGAGAAGCTTTTCCTCCAATACTACAAGCCCGACGTGTGGTATATCCTGGACGACAACGCCACCAAATTAAACCCCTTCATTTCCCCGGAAATGAACCGGAAGCTGGTGATCCCCTTCCAGAAAAAGCAGGCGGACCTGGCCCTGGAGGCGGGCTGCAAGGTGCTGATGCACGACTGCGGGCGCTGCGAGGACTGCATCGAGGACTGGCTCAGCATCGGCGTCTCCGCCTGGGACCCGGCGCAGATCCAGAACGACCTGCTGGGCATCAAGGCCAGATACGGCCTGCGCATGGGCATCATCGGCGGCTGGGACTACCAGGGTCCCCCCAGCTGGCCCGACACCCCCGACGAGGTGATGATGGAGGCCGCCGAGGAATATGTGGACACCCTGGCCCCCGGCGGGGCCTTCGCCTGGCAGGCGGGGGTCATCGGCAGCGTGGACGACCTGGAGTGCAAACGCAAGGACGCCAAGCTCCAGCAGTTTTACGAGGACTACGCCAAGCCCTGGTATAAGAACCACGGGATGGCGTGATGCGCTGCGATAGAAAACCGGCGCGGCCAGGTGGCCGCGCCGATTCGTTTTACTTTGGGTAAATCTTACTTCAGAGCGCCTTCGGGAAGGGTAGCCGCGTCGAACAGGATGTTGCGGGTGTACCACTGATCCTTGTTCTTGCTGTAAGACGCGCAGAGGATGACCTGATCCAGGGCCTCCACGTCGATCTCAAAGGTGTAGCCTTCGCCCTCGGGCTCGGCGGGGATGAAATCCTCCAGGGCGGCGTCGGCGATCTTGTCGCCCGCGCCCACGAAGAACCAGGAGTAGGCGGAGCCGTTGAAGTAGAGCTTGGCGGTCATTTTGCCTTCCAGAACCGTAAGCTCCGCTTTCTGGATCTTGAACATCCCTGCGCCGGTGTTGACGGTGATCTCATAGGTTCCGTCGTTCAGCATGTCGCCGGTGACGGGCGTCGCGCCCTTATCCACGGATTCGTTGTCGCCCTCGACGACTTCCCGGGTGGGAACAAGGACCTGGGCGTCGCGGGCGTGGTCCACCAGGAGCTTCTGGATGGGCTCCAGCTGGCCAAGGCCCTCCAGGACGCATTCCACATCAAAGCCCGCGGCCTTGAAGATGCTGGCCCAGCTCTCCGGGTCTTCCAGGTCGGCCATGTCGTTGTTGGCATGGTCGCCGGCGACGATCATCAGGGGCCGCAGAACGACCTTCTCATAATCGCCGGCCTTCACGGCCTCCAGCACGTCGTACACGTCAGGCTTGGCTTCCACGGTGCCCACAAAGTAATTGGCATAACCCTTTGCGGTGAGCTTGGCCTGCATGTCGGCGTAGACATGGTTGGAATCCGCTTCCGTGCCGTGGCCCATGAAGACGATAGCGGTCTTGGGATCGGCGGCATAGGCAGCGGTAGCGTCGGTGATGGCGGCGATGACGGCGTCGTAGTCTTCGTCGGTGGTCAGGACGGGTTTGCCGAGCTTGATGGAATCAAACTTGTCCACATAGTCCAGCAGCTCGTTCTTCACATCATTGTATTCCTTGCCGTCCATCAGATGGGTGGGCTGCACGACCAGATACTTGACGCCGTTGGCAATGGCCCGGGTCAGGGCCTGGGTCAGGTTGTCGATGACTTCCCCGTCCCGCTTCTGGATGTGGTCGATGACGATCTGGGCGGTGAAGGCGCGGCGCACGGCATAACCGGGCTTGGCGTCCTCCATGGCCTTCTCGATGGCCCCGATGGTGAGGCGGCGGGAGTCGTTGTAGCTGGTGCCGAAGGAGACCACCAGCAGCTCCTTTTCGCCGATCTCATCCTGGTTGCGGGGATCATCCAGGCTGGCATCCCCGGTCTCGTAGTTTTCCTCGTCTTCTTCTTCCTCGGGCGCTTCGGCGGCTTCCATGGCGGCCTTCATGTGGTCCACCAGGAGGTTCTGGATGGCGGGCAGCTGGCCCAGGCCCTCCAGGACGCACTCCACCTCAAAGCCCGCGGTCTTGAAGATGCTGGCCCAGCTCTCCGGGTCCTCCAGGTCGGCCATGTCGTTGTTGGCGTGGTCGCCGGCGACGATCATCAGGGGCCGCAGAACGACCTTCTCAAAGCCGCCGGCCTTCACGGCCTCCAGCACGTCGTACACGTCGGGCTCCGCTTCCACGGTGCCCACGAAGTAATTCGCGTAACCGGCGGCGGTGAGCTTCGCCTGCATGTCGGCGTAGACATGATTGCTTTCCGCCTCGGTGCCGTGGCCCATGAAGACGACGGCGGTCTTTTCGTCGGCGGCGTAGGCAGCGGTAGCCTCGGTGATGGCCTTGATCACGGCGTCATAGTCCTCGTCGCCGGTGAGGATGGGCGCGCCGACGACGATCTTTTCAAACTTGTCGGCGTAGCCGGCCAGCTCCGTGAGGACGTCGTTATACTCCTTGCCGTCCATCAGGTGGGTGGGCTGCACGTACAGCTCCTTCACCCCGTTGGCGACGGCGCGGTCCAGCGCCTGGCCGAAGTTGTCGATGACTTCCCCGTCCCGCTTCTGGATGTGGTCGATGACGATCTGGGCGGTGAAGCCCCGGCGCACGCTCAGCTCGGGGAAGGCTTCTTCCATGGCTTTCTCGATGGCGCCGATGGTGAGACGGCGGGAATCGTTGAAGCTGGTGCCGAAGGAGACGACCAGCAGTTCCTTTTCGCCGATCTCATCGGCGTTGCGGGGATCATCCAGGCTGGCGTCCCCGGTCTCGTAGTTTTCTTCGTCTTCTTCCTCGGGCGCTTCGGCGGCTTCCATGGCGGCCTTCATGTGGTCCACCAGGAGGCTCTGGATGGCAGGCAGCTGGCCCAGGCCCTCCAGGACGCACTCCACCTCAAAGCCCGCGGCCTTGAAGATGCTGGCCCAGCTCTCCGGGTCCTCCAGATCGGCCATGTCGTTGTTGGCGTGGTCGCCGGCGACGATCATCAGGGGCCGCAGAACGACCTTCTCGAAGCCGCCGGCCTTCACGGCCTCCAGCACGTCGTACACGTCGGGCTTGGCTTCCACGGTGCCCACGAAGTAATTGGCGTAACCGGCGGCGGTGAGTTTGGCCTGCATGTCGGCATAGACATGATTGCTTTCCGCCTCGGTGCCGTGGCCCATGAAGACGACGGCGGTCTTTTCGTCGGCGGCGTAAGCAGCGGTGGCCTCGGTGATGGCCTTGATGACGGCGTCATAGTCCTCGTCGCCGGTGAGGATGGGCGCGCCGACGACGATCTTTTCGAACTTGTCGGCGTAGCCCGCCAGCTCCGTGAGGACGTCGTTATACTCCTTGCCGTCCATCAGGTGGGTGGGCTGCACGTACAGCTCCTTGACGCCGTTTTCCACAGCCCGGTCCAGGGCGCGGGCCAAGTTGTCGATCACTTCGCCGTCCCGGCGGGCAATGTGGTTGATGACGATGTCGGCGGTGAAGCCCCGGCGCACGCTCAGCTCGGGGAAGGCTTCTTCCATGGCCTTCTCGATGGCGCCGATAGTGGCCACGCGGGAATCGTTGAAGCTGGTGCCGAAGGAGATGACCAGCAGCTCCTTCTCGCCGATATCGTCGGCGTTGCGGGGATCGTCCAGGCTGGCGTCGCCGGTGTCATAG
>JAEETX010000009.1 GCA_016286665.1 Oscillospiraceae bacterium | reverse complement strand
TTGTAGACCTGCTGCAGCAGGTTGGCAAAGATGAAGGGAAGGGAAAAGGTCAGCAGCTGCTTCACGGGGCTGCCGACGGTAAGATCCTTGATGATGGTTTTTTGCTTCAAAAAATAGGACCTCCTGCATTGATATTCTTATATTATATACGCGGCGGCAGGCAATTTCAAGATTTACTTATATAAATCCATGCCGGAATGAATCTTCGTTCATTCCGGCATGTCGCTTAGTCCGGCAGTTCAGTTGGTTTCCCTTTCCCCGGTAGGGGAGGATTCCCTGTCCAGCTCCTCCAGCAGCTGGCGATCCAGCTTGCTGAGCTGGAAGCCCTCCAGCATGTCCGGCCGCCGCTCCCGCGTCCGGCGAAGGGCCTCCTTGCGCTGCCAGCGGGCGATGGCGGCGTGGTTGCCGGAGAGGAGCACCGGCGGAACGTGCATGTCGTGCCAGTTCTCCGGGCGGGAATACTGGGGGTATTCCAGCAGGCCGCTGTAGTGGCTCTCGTCCTTGAAGCAGCTGGCGTCCGCCAGTACGCCGGGCACCAGGCGGCACACGGCGTCCGCTACAGTCATGGCCGGAAGCTCGCCCCCGGTGAGGACGAAATCCCCCACGCTGATCTCCTCATCCACGCATTCCTCAATAAAGCGCTCGTCCACGCCCTCATAGTGGCCGCAGACCAGGATGAAACGCTCCTGGGTCTCCTTGAGGCGGATGGCGTCCGCCTGGGTGAAGCGCTTCCCGGCGGCGGAGAGGAAGATGGTGTGGAGTCTTCGCCCGGCCTGGCGGCACACATCGGCCCAGCAGTCATAAAGCGGCTGCACCTGCATCAGCATCCCCTGGCCGCCGCCGTAGGGGTAATCGTCCACCTGCATCTGTTTGTTTTTCGTATAGTCCCGTATCTGGTGGGCTTCGATCCGGATGACGTCGTTTCGCTGGGCGCGGCCCAGGATGCTTTCCTTCATCACCGCGTTGATCGAATCGGGAAAGAGGGTCAGGATGTCGATGTGCATAGCGACCATGTTACATTCCCTCCAGCAGCTCGGCGGTCAGGTGGCCCAGGGACGGGTCCAGGGAGGTGAAGAAGCCGCCCTTTTCGGGGATGAGGTGTTCCGTTTCCCCCCGCACCACGAAGACGCGGCCCGCCGGATAGTCCAGCACCTCCTTCAGGACGCCGATCTCCCGGCCCTCGCCGTCCAGCACGGGGAGGCCGATCATGTCCTGAATGAAGAAGCTGCCCTCCGGCAGGGGCAGGTCGGCCCGGTCCGCCAGCGCCGTCTTGCCCTTGAGGACCATGGCGGCTTCCACGCTGTCCACACCCTCCAGCTTCAGGATGACGAAGCGGCCGTGGACGCGGCATTCCCGGATAGGAAGGGCCTTGCCCCCCTCCAGCCACAGGGCTTTCAGCGTTTTCAGCTGCTGCGGGCTGTCGGCCCAGGGCTCCAGCTTCACCTCACCCCGGACGCCGTGGGTGTTGATGATCTTTCCGATCTCCAGAAAACGGCTCGGTTCCATAAGCGGCTCCTTTTTGCCAGTCGGAAAAATTGCCGGAGAGCGAATCTCCGGCAATTTCCGTCAGTCCACGATATCTACGTTGACGCGCTTATCCTGGCGCTGGGCCAGGGATTTCACCAGGACGCGGATTTCCTTGGCGATCCGGCCCTGACGGCCGATCACCTTGCCCATGTCCCCGTCGGCGACACGGAGCTCCAGAGTGGTCTCGCCGTCCTCTTCGCGTTCGGTGACCGTCACCTCGTCGGGATGGTCCACCAGGTTCTGCGCGATATACTGTAAGAGCTCTTTCATTGAAAACTAATTCCTTTCGGCTGCGCGGATTTTCAGATCGCGCCGGCCTTCTTGAGAAGATTCTTGACGGTATCCGTGGGCTGCGCGCCGTTCTTGATCCAGGCCTGGGCCCGCTCGACGTCCACCTTGATCTCGCTGGGCTCGGTCAGGGGGTTGTAGGTGCCGATCTCTTCGATGAAGCGGCCGTCCCTGGGGAAGTGGGAGTCGGCGACGACGATGCGGTAGTAGGGGGCTTTCTTAGCGCCCATTCTGCGAAGTCTGATTTTGACCATGATGATACACCTCTGAAAAAGATTTGTTTTTATATATGGAAAAGTCTCTGACTTTGTCCGCGCATAGATTCGGGCTGGGCCGGGGCTGGACGGCTCAGAAGCCGAATAGGCCTTTGCGGGGCTTCTTCCCGCTCATGAGCTTTTTCATGTTTTTCCCGCTCAGCTGCTTGGTGAGGGTCTGCATCTGCTCGAACTGCTTCAGCAGCCGGTTCACATCCACCACCTGCGTCCCGCTGCCCCGGGCGATGCGCTTTTTGCGGGAGCTGTTCAGGAGAGAGGGGTTATCCCGCTCGGCAGGGGTCATGGACAGGATGATGGCCTCCGTCTTCGCCAGGGCCTTTTCATCCACGCTGGCGCCGGCCAGCGCCTTGGAGTCCACGCCGGGGATCATGCCGGCGATGTCGCTGAAGCTGCCCATGCTCTTGAGCTGGGTCAGCTGCTCATAGAAGTCCGTCAGAGTGAAGCGGTTCTTCATGAGCTTGTCGGCCAGCTCCTGGGCCTTCTTTTCGTCGAAGGACTGCTCCGCCTTCTCAATCAGGGTCAGGATATCGCCCATGCCCAGGATGCGGGAGGCCATGCGGTCGGGGTGGAAGGGCTCGATGCCGTCCAGCTTTTCGCCGACGCCGGCGTATTTGATGGGCTTGCCCGTCACGGCCCGGACGCTGAGGGCCGCGCCGCCGCGGGCGTCGCCGTCCAGCTTGGTGAGGAAGATGCTGTCGATGCCCAGGGCGTCGTCAAAGGCCTTGGCGGCGTTCACCGCGTCCTGGCCGGTCATGGCGTCCAGCACCAGCATGATCTCGTGGGGCTGCACCGTCGCCTTGATGTTTTTCAGCTCGTCCATCAGGGCTTCGTCGATGTGGAGGCGGCCCGCGGTGTCCAGCAGAACCACGTCGTTGCCGTTCTTCCCGGCGTGCTGGATGGCGGCGGCGGCGATCTTCACCGGGTCGGCCGTGCCCATCTCGAACACAGGGACGCCCACCTGCGCGCCGACGGTGACGAGCTGCTGGACGGCGGCGGGACGGTAGATGTCGCAGGCGGCCAGAAGGGGCCGTTTGCCGTTCTTCTTCAGCAGGGCGGCCAGCTTGGCGCCGTTGGTGGTTTTGCCCGCGCCCTGGAGGCCCACCAGCATGATGACCGTGGGGGGCTTGGATGCCATGTTGATCTTGGCGTTCTCCTTGCCCATGGTCTCCGTCAGCTCTTCATTGACGATCTTGATGACCATCTGGGCGGGGGTCAGGCTCTCCAGCACGTTCTGCCCCAGGGCACGCTCGCTGACCCTGGCGACAAAATCCTTGACCACCTTGTAGCTGACGTCCGCTTCCAGGAGGGCCAGGCGCACGTCCCGCATGGCCTCCTTGATGTCGGATTCGCTCAGCCTTCCTTTGCTGCGCAGCTTTTTGAAGGTATTGGAAAGTTTTTCGGATAAGCTCTCAAATGCCATGTCGTTGTTCCTTGCAGGCGGAGAGACCTCCGCGTCAAAGCTTCATTTCATCCAGCTTCCGATGCAGCTCCAGACAGAGGGAAAGCAGCTCGGGGCTGTTGATCTTCCGGCTGTTCAGGCTGCCGATCCGCTCCAGCAGCGCATCCGCTTCGCCGATCTGGGCGAGGAGCTTCGTGTGCCGGGCGACCAGGCCGGTTTTTTCCTCCGTGTCCCGCAGCACCGTCTCCGCCCGCAGCAGCGCGTCGCGCACGGCCTGGCGGCTGATGCCGTCGTTTTCCGCGATCTCGCTGAGGGAGAGGTTTTCGTTGTAATAGAGGTCCGCGTATTCCCTCTGCTTCTCCGTCAGAAGCAGCCCGTAGAAATCCAGCAGGAGGGAGAGATAGACCGTTTTATCCAAGCTATCCGCCTCCCGTGTAAAGTGATTTGCCCTTACAGGCGAGCATTGTACCGGAAAGCGAGACCGTTGTCAAGGGAAATCTGCGTTTTTCTTTGGATGATGCAGGGGTATATTGCCGCGGCGGGGAGGAAACATAAGCAGGCTATGAAGAATGACAAAGTGAATCTGCTGATCGATCTGGAAACGCTGCCCCGCTACGGGGAGAACACCGCCCGGCTCATGACCGCCGCAGGCAGGTCAGGCGGGCGGAAGGAAGCCGCGCGGCTGAAGGATGCGGAGGCGCGTCTGGAGGAAGTGTGTAAAGGCCCGGAGCTTGCCGGGACGCCGGCGAAGGAGTGGCTCCTGGATAACCGGCATATCCTGCGCCGGGACACGGCTCTCAGCTGCGCGGAGTTGCGCGGGGGGCGTGGGCTAAGGCGGCTGCAGGACGGCAGGCTCCTCCTCTGCGCGGCCATGGACGCCCTGGTGAAGTCCGGCGGCGGCAGCGCCGGAGAGGAACGGCTGCGTGCGTTCCTCTCCGGCTTTCAGCGCGTCTGCCCGCTGGAGGAAGGAGAGCTGGCGCTGCTGCCGACGGGGCTGCGCAGCGCCCTCATCCGCTGGCTGGGGCGGCATCCGGAGCATGCGGAGCAGGTGTTTCATTCCTTGCGGTGGATGCAGGACTGCCGGCTCGACAGACTGGCGGAGAGCCTCAGCACCCTGGATCTGGCGCTGCGCAGAGACCCTGCGGGGGTATATGGCCGCATGGACGCGGAATCCCGGTGGGACTATCGGCAGCGCCTTTCGGCTCTGGCGCGGCGGCAGGGGATCGGCGAAGGGGAAGCGGCACGGCAGGTTTTGGCACTGGCGGAAGCTGACGGGCATCACGTGGGGGAATTCCTTTATCGGAACCCCCTGGGCAGACCGGCGGCGGGGAAGCCCTACGGAGCTTATCTCAGCCTCCATCTGCTGCTGCCCCTGCTCCTGTCCCTGGCGCTGGCCTTCCGCACGGGCTGGTTCCCGGCAGTGCTGCTGCCCCTGCCTTCCCTCCACGACGGGGTGAAGTTCCTTTTTGACCGCGTGTTCACTCGCTGCGTCCGCCCGCAGCGGCTTCCCCGGCTGGATTATTCCGGCGGTATCCCGGCGGAGAGCCGTACCCTGGCGGTGAGCGCCGTGCTGCTGACGGGGGAGAAGGAGGCACGGGCGGCGGCGGAAAAGCTGGAGCTGTTCCGCCTGGCCAACCGGGATGCCGGGGAGCAGCTGGTCTTCGGGCTCCTGGCGGACCTCAAGGAGGGGGAGCGCGAGGCTTCGTCGTCCGATGAGGCCGTCCTGCAAGCCGCCGCGGCGGTGATCAAGCGGTTGAACGATACCTATGACGGCGGGTTCTGCCTGCTGCACCGTCCGCGGGTCTACAGCGAGCGGGACCGGGTATGGCGGGGGAGAGAGCGGAAACGAGGCGCCGTGATGGAGCTGACTGCGCTGCTGCGGGGGGAAGAAAGCGGCCTCCGCGTCCGCGCCGGGGACCCTGCCTGCCTCCGGGATATCCGCTTCCTGATCGTGCTGGACGGGGATACCATGCTGAATCTGGGCTCTGCCGCCCGCCTGGCGGGGACGCTGGCCCATCCTCTGCAGCGGCCGGAGATCGATGAACGGACGCATACCGTCCGGCGGGGCTGCGGCATCCTGCAGCCGAAGATCAACGTCTCTCTGGAGGACGCCGGGCGTTCGGAGTTCGCCCGCGTTTTTGCCGGGCAGGGCGGTCTGGACCCTTACGGCAGCCTGAACAGCGACGTCTATCAGGACCTTTTCGGGGAGGGCAGCTACACGGGCAAGGGGATATTGGATGTGGACGCGTTCCATGCCTGCCTCCGGGGTCGCTTTCCTCCGGAGACCCTGCTGTCCCACGACCTGATCGAGGGCGGCTACGTCGGCTGCGCTTACCTCAGCGACCTGGAGCTGACCGACGGCTTTCCCGCCGGCGTCCTTTCCTATTTCGAGCGGCAGCACCGCTGGATCAGGGGGGATTGGCAGACGCTTCCCTGGCTCTTTCCCCGCGTGCGGGACGGGGAGGGGAAGCGCGTTCCGAATCCTCTGACGCCCCTCACAAAATGGAAAATACTGGACAATCTGGTGCGGAGTCTGACGCCGGCGGCGGAATTCCTGACCCTTTTCCTCTGCGGCCTGTTTCCCTGCAAAGCCCTCTTTGCCTGCCTGGCTGCGGAGCTGGGCTGCCTTGCCCTGCGGATCATCGTCAATTCCGCCGGGGAGCAGCGGCACCGCCGCCGCTACCGGGCAAGGTTCCTCAGCGCCGCAAAAAGCGACTTTCTGCAGCTCCTTTGGCTGGTCCTGCTGCTGCCTTTCCGCGCCTGGGTCCATGCTGGCGCCATAGCGCTTGCGCTCTACCGAAGCCTGATCAGCCGCCGGAATATGCTGGCCTGGGTCACCGCGGCGGAGGGGGAGGAGCGCAGCCGCGGCGGACTTTGGATGTATCTCCGGCGCATGTGGCCCTGCCTTGCCGCCGCCGCTGCCGGGCTGATCTGTCCCTGGGTGGTGCTGAAAGCCCTGGGGCTGGTGTGGCTGCTCACGCCCGCCCTGAGCCTGGCCATCAGCCGTTCGGGGCCGGCAAAGCATCCGCCCACGGAGGCGCAGAAGCTGTTCCTTCTCCACTGCGCGGGGGATATCGTCCGGTATTACGGGGATCTGATCACCCCGGAAAAGCATTACCTGCCGCCGGATAATCTGCAGGAAACGCCTGTCCTGCTGGCTGCGGAGCGCACCAGTCCCACCAATATGGGACTGTGGCTCCTGTCCGCTCTGGCTGCCGCGGACCTGGGCGTCTGGCCGCCGGAAAAGAGCTGGGAGCGCATCGGGAAGACGCTGGAGGCCATGGAACATCTGCCCCGCTTCCGGGGCCATTATTATAACTGGTATGATATCCGCTCTGGCGAACCCCTGCAGCCGCCCTTTATTTCCACCGTGGACAGCGGCAATCTGCTGGCCTGTCTCGTCACCCTGCGCTCCGCCGCCGCAGAAGCGGGGAAAGACGAAATCTCCGGAAAGCTGCAAAAACTGATCGGGGAAATGAAGCTGGACTTCCTCTATGACGAAGAGAAAGAGCTTCTGCGCATCGGGTGGGATCCGCTGGAGGATAAGCCCGCCGGAGGGTGGTATGATCTGCTGGAGAGCGAAGCGCGCATCGCCAGCTTCCTTGCCGTGGCGCGGGGCGAAGCGCCGGGGCGGCATTGGCGGCGCCTGGGCCGGACGCTGGCGGACGATTCCGGCATGAGCGGTCTGGCCTCCTGGACGGGCACCATGTTTGAATACCTGATGCCCGCTCTGTTTATGCCCAGCCCGGAGGGCTCCCTGCTGGGGGAAAGCCAGGAATTCTGCCTCCATGCCCAGCGAAGGCGGGTTTTCGGCGGCGTCTGGGGCATGTCGGAAAGCGCTTTCGGCGCGCGGGACGCGGCGGAAAACTATGCCTACAAGGCGCACGGCGTGCAGGCGCTTGCCCTGAAGCACGGCATGGACCGGGACGCGGTGATCGCGCCCTATGCCGCTTTCCTTGCGCTGGCGGAGGACAGGAGAAGCGCCGTGGCGAATCTGCACCGGCTTCGGGCGCTGGGGGCGGAAGGTCGTTACGGCTTCTACGAAGCGCTGGATTTTACAGCGGAGCGCAGGGGCGGCGCGAAATTCCAGACCGTGCGCTGCTTCATGTCCCACCATCTGGGCATGAGCCTGCTGGCGATCGATAACTGCCTGCTGGACGGCGTCATGCAGCGGCGCTTTCTCGCGGACCCGGCCAACCGCGCCTGCCGGGAGCTGCTGGAGGAGAAGACCCCCGTGGGAGCCCGCATCCGTCCGGTGCGGGATTACCGGGCGGACCCCAGACCGGAACGGAAGTACGCGGAGGGCTTCCTTATGGCACGGAGCGGCTTCGATACGCTGCGGCCCGCCCTCTATCCGCTGGCGGGCGGGAATTACCGCCTCCTGGTCAGCGAGCTGGGGGGCGGCGACGCCTGCTGCATTCGGAAGGATGGCAACGGGGAAGCCAGGGAGCTGGCGCCCCATGACGGCGTATTCTTCTTTGCCGCCGCGGAAACAGCCACCGTTTCCCTGCAGCCGCTGCCGGAAAACCGCTGCGACCGGGAATACCGCTCCTCCTGGGACGGAAGCCGGGCGCGTCAGTACAGCCGGGGAGAGGGGCTGAGCTTCTGCCTGGAAAGCTTTGTGCCGGAGAAGGGGGGCGAGGTGCGCAGCGTGACGGTGACGAACGAGGGGAACTCCCCGCGGGACGTGACGCTGGCCCTGTATCTGGAGCCGCTCCTCTGTGCCCGCCGGGACTATGAAGCCCACCCGGCCTTTCACCGCCTGTGCCTGGAAAGCCGGCGCATCGGAGAAAGCCTGGTCGTTTCCCGCCGCCCCGGCGGCGCGAGCCTGCCCTGCAGCCTTGCCCTTGCCTGCAGCGAACCCTTCGAGGCGGAAACGGACAAGCAGCGCGCCCTGGGGCGCGGCGGCCTGACGGCGATTGCCGGCGCGCTGCGGCGGCATGGGAGCGATGTGCGCGCCTCCTCGGAGCCCTGCGCGCTGCTGCGCGTCCGCTTGCGTCTGCGCCCAGGAGAAGAAAAGACCGCAGTGTTTGCGCTGGCCGTCGTCGGCGAAGGGGAGAGCGCCGCGGCGGCAGCGCGGGAGCTGCTGCTTGGGCAGCAGCAGGATAACGGCGCGTTTTGCCGTCTGCTGCCCCGGCTGGAAGATCGGCTGCGACCGGAGGAGGCGGTACAGCTTCTGACGCCCCTGCTGGCCGAAGTGCCGGAGAAGCGCCGCCGTACCCGTCGCAGCAGGGAAGCGCTCTGGCGTTGGGGCATCTCCGGCGACCTGCCCGTTGCGGTCTGCCGGGAAAAGGAAGGGGAACGGATGCTCTGCGCCTGGGCCTTCCTCCGCGGATTCGGCGTCATATATGATCTGGCGATCCTCACGGAGGATGAAGGCGTCTACGGACGGCCCCGTGCCGCCGCGCTGCGCTCTCTGGCGCAGAGGCTGGGTTTCGGCTGCTGGGAGGATCAGCCGGGAGGCTTTCGCTTTCTCGGCGGCGGCGACGCCGAATATCGGGAGCTGGCGGCAGCGTCGGACGCAGCCGGGATGGCGGCGCCGAAGCGCGCTGCGGAGGGGGGCGACGGACAGGCGCTGCTGCCCCCGTGCGCGGAGACGAGAACGGCGAGGAACGGCGTTTTCACGGAGGAGGGCTTCCTGTGCCGGACGGAAAATGGGATCGGCGGGCGCGCCTGGAGCCTCGTGCTCACCAACGGGCGGCTGAGCTGGATCGCCGCCGACAGCCTGTGCGGAAATCTATGGCTGCACAACGCCAGAGAAGGGAGGCTGACGCCCTGGCTGAACGATCCCCTGGCGATCCGGGGGCCGGAGGAGCTGTGTCTGGAGCGGGACGGGCGCAGCATCTCCCTCACGGCGGACGCCGATGAAGCGCCGACGGAAATCCTCTACGGCTTCGGCTTCATCCGCTGGCGGAAACGCATCGGCGCTGCGGAAACGGTCCTCACCGGCTTTATCCCGCCGAAGGAGGACCGCCGTATCCTCCTTCTGGAGCTTCATGGCCTGCGCCCCTCGGACAAGCTGCGTTACCGCATCCGGCCCAGCGAGCCGGACTGCCTCAGCGTGACGCTTGGCGACAAAGGCGTCCCGGCGGAACCGGCGACGGGGGAAGACGGCTGGATCACCGGGGAATTCCCCGCCGGGGACAGACTGACGATCAGCGTGGGGCCGGGTCCGGGAAAACCGGTCGCGGTTCGGGACGCGGAGCGCCTGCTGGAAGAAACCAAAGCGTACTGGAAAGAGATCACGGACGTCCTTCACATCGAGACGCCCAGCCCCGCCCTGGACGCGTATATGAACGGCTGGGCGGTATATCAGACGCTGGCGTGCCGCATGCTGGGCCGCGGCTCACTCTATCAGAGCGGCGGCGCTTACGGATTCCGGGACCAGCTGCAGGATATCTGCGCCCTGATCGATCCCTTTCCGGCGCTGGCAAAGGCGCATCTCCTGCGCTGTGCCGCTCATCAATACGGCGAGGGGGATGTGATGCACTGGTGGCATCCCCGCCCGGACGGAGACAGGGGCGTCAGGACCCGCTGCTCGGATGATCTGCTGTGGCTGCCCTATGCCTGCGCGCTCTATGCGGAAAAGACGGGGGACACCTCCATCTGGGAGGCGAAGGCCCCCTGGCTTCGATCCGAGCCGCTGCGGAAGGAAGAGAAGGATCGCTATGAGACCGCGCTGACCGAAGGGGAAGACAGCCTGAAGGAGCACTGCCGGAGGGCGCTGCGGCTGGCACTTCGCCGGGGCGTCGGGCCCCACGGGCTCCTGCATATCGGGGCCGGGGACTGGAACGACGGCTTTGACCGGGTGGCGGGGGAAAGCGTCTGGCTCACCTGGTTCGCCGCGCTGGTGCTGGACCGCTTCGGCGCGGCTGCGGGTCAGGGGGAACTGCGAAAGGCGGCGCGGAGCCTGGGGGAGGCGGCGGAGGAAGCGTGGACCGACGGGCATTATCTCCGGGGATACTATGCTGACGGGCGTCCCCTGGGCGCGGAGGGGGACGGGGAATGCGCGCTGGATTCCCTCTCCCAGAGCTTTGCCGTGCTCAGCGGTTTCGGGGACAGAGAGCGGAGCCGGGCCGCCGTGGTCAAGGCTGCGGATCTGCTGCTGGACCGGGAGCGGCGGCTGGTGAAGCTTTTCACGCCGCCCTTCAACGGGGCGTCGGACCCCGGCTATATCCGCAGCTATCTTCCCGGCGTCCGGGAAAACGGGGGACAATACACCCATGGCGGCATCTGGCTGGCAGCGGCCTGCCTGCGCTGCGGAGAGACGGAGCGGGGCTGGCAGCTGCTGGAAGCCATGCTGCCCTCCGGCAGGGAGGATGCAGTCTATCAGCTGGAGCCCTTCGTGCTGGCCGCCGACGTCTACGCTCATCCGGATATGCCGGGGCGGGGCGGCTGGAGCTGGTACACCGGGGCGGCGGGCTGGTTCCTGCGCACGGCGGTGGAGGAGCTGCTGGGCGTGAAAACGAAGGAAGGGAAGCTCATCGTCCGGCCGAATCCGCCCGCGTCATGGGAGCGTTACCGTCTCCGCTGCCGGGCAGGCGGCAGGGAATGGACCGTGGAAGCCCGAAAAACGGTGGAAGGCTGGGAAACGACCGTCAGGAAATCGGAAAAGGACTGAATTCCCTATTGTTTCCACAGCCATAAGTATGATATAATTCATTATTATGGACAGAGAGGGGGCGCACGGTCATGGAGGAAATCGCGCGGGAGCTGTTTCCCGGCGTCCGGCTGACGACGATCCGGACGGACCGATTTCCCCGCGCCTGTTTCAGCGTTCATCTGCTCCGGCCTCTGCGGGCGGCGGATGCTTCCCGCAACGCGCTGCTGATGCCCGTCCTGCGCCGCGGCACCCGAACGCTGCCGGACAAGGTGCGGATCGACGCCGCCCTGACCGGCCTTGGCGGCGCGTCCCTGGAGCCGGTCCTGGGCCAGATGGGGGATACGCTGTCCATCGGTTTTCGTGCGTCCTTTCCGGAGAATGGGGAAACCTCCCCCGGGGCGGATCCCCTGACCGGGATCATCGGCCTCTGCGGCGAAATGCTGCTGGACCCGGCGACGCGGGGCGGTCTCCTGCGGGAGGACTACGTCCGCGAGGAGGGACAGGCCCTCCATGACCGGATCGGGAGAGCGTACAGCGACCCCCGGAGCCGTGCCGTCCTGCGGACCCGGCAGCGGATGTTTGCCGGAGAGCCCTACGGGGTCTGCCCGCTGGGAGAAGCGGCGGAAGCCCTGCGCGTCCGCTACCAACCGCTGACGAAGTTTTACCGGGAAGTCCTGCGCACATCCCCGGTGGAACTGTTCTACTGCGGCAGCGCGGCGCACGGAAGGGTAGAGGAAGCGGTCCGCCGCGCCTTCATGACCCTGCCCGGCGGCGGGAGCCGTCTTTTGCCGGAACCGGAGATGCCAAAGAGCGGCGGGGAGCTGCGGCGCGTGACGGAGGAAACGGATGCGGAGGGGGAGACCCTGACGCTGGGGTTCCGCTGCCGCCGAAGCGGGCCGGCGGATGATCCGGCCCTGGCCGTCTTCCATGCGCTGTTCGGCGGCGGCGAGGAATCCCGTTTGCGCCGGAACGTGCAGGGGAAGCTTCAGGGGTGTGACTGGGCGGACAGCTGCGTGGACCGTTTTCAGGGGGTCATGCTGGTTTCCGCCGGGATCGGCGCCGGCAGCGGGGAGGAAGCGGAGAAAGACATCCTCGCGGAGCTGCGGGAGCTGGCGGAAGGAAGGATCGCTGCCGAAGAACTGGACGCCGCCCGGAAAAACGTCGCCGCCGCTTATCTCCGCGCTCTGGACGAGCCCACCGCGCTCTGCGATTTCCGCCTGGAGCAGAATCTGCTGGGCTATGGCGGCGACCTGCAGCAGTATGCGGCCCTGGCCGCCGAGGTCAGTCCGGAGGATGTGATGCGCATCGCCGCAAATATGTCGCCGGAGCTGGTCTGCCTGCTCCGGGGAAGAACTGAGGATCGCGTTTCGGAAGCATTCGCGGAAGTATAAGCGGAAGCGGTCGCCCTGATTTGAAAGGAGGGCTCGTATGGAGATACCCGGCATTACCTTTCCGCTGCTGGGAGACTTTGAATGGAATTTCCTGCCGTATTTCACCCTGTTCGGCTGGAAAATCTACTGGTACGGCGTCATCATCGCTTTCGGATTCCTGCTTGCTGTGATCTACACCGTCAAGCACGCCAAGGATTTCGGTCTCAGCGAGGATGATGTGATCGACACCCTGATCTGGGGGGTGCCTCTGGGCATCATCGGGGCCAGGCTCTATTATGTCATCTTCTACCGCGACGCCAGCGGCCTGAATCCGTATTTCGACGGGTTTGGCGACCTGCGGGACATCATCGCCGTCTGGGAGGGCGGTCTCGCCATCTACGGCGGCGTCATCGGCGGCGTCATCGGCCTCGTGATCGCCACCAGGATCAAGAAGATCAGCTCCAGGGCCATGCTGGATGTGATCTCCTTCGGCCTGCTGATCGGGCAGGCCATCGGCCGCTGGGGCAACTTCACCAACCGGGAAGCCCACGGCACGGAGACGATGGCGCCCTGGCGCATGGGCCTCGTGTATTCCTACAAGACCTTCTACTATCATCCGACGTTCCTGTATGAGAGCCTGTGGAATGTGCTGGGCTTCCTGCTGCTCCATTTTGTCCTGCGGAAGAAGCGGAAGTTCGACGGGCAGATGTTCCTGTGCTACCTGGCCTGGTACGGACTGGGTCGGCTGTTTATCGAGGGCCTGCGTACCGACAGCCTTTATGTCGGCTCGACCAATCTGCGGGTCAGCCAGCTGCTGGCGGGCCTCACCTGTCTCTTTGCCCTGGGGATCATGCTCTATGTCCTGGTCTTCCGTCGTCCGGAGCCGGAGGAGCTCTGGCTGAACCGGGATCGAAAGGCCGCTGCGGAAGCGGGAGAGAAAACGGAGGCGGAACCGTCTGCGGAGCTGATGTCGGAGGAGCGTTTCGACGAGGAACTCAGCGACGCTTTCCGCATCCTCGGCGGCGGCGCAGCCCAGGAGGCGGAGGAGAAGATCGAGGAAGCGATCGAGAATGCCGCTGTGGGCGACGATGCGGACGCGTTGACGGAGGCCGCGGAAGAAACCGCCGAAGCTCTGGCCGAAGCGGAGGAAGCGGAAGCGTCGCAGCTGCGCAGAACCGTGGAAGCCGTGTTTGCGGACGCGGAAGCGGAAACGGGCGGGGAAACGCCGGAGGAACCGCCGGCGCCGCCGGAAGGGGAAGAAACCGCAGCGCCGGAGAAACCGGAGTCTTCGGAAGAACTATGATACTATAAGAATTGGAAGTAATGACTATGGAAAGAATCTACATCAGCGAGCTTTATCGCGCACCCGGCGACTATGCCGGAAAAGAGATCACCGTCGGCGGCTGGGCTCGTACCATCCGGGACATGAAAAGCTTCGGCTTCCTGGAGCTGAACGACGGCAGCTGCTTCAAGGGCCTGCAGGTGGTGTTTGCCGACGGCGTGGTGGAGAACTATAAGGACGTCGCCCGGCAGAATGTGGGCGCTTCCTTTGTGGTGAAGGGGACCTTTACCCTGACTCCGGAAGCCAAGCAGCCCTTTGAGCTGAAGGCCTCCTCCATCGAGCTGGAGGGCGCCAGCGCGCCGGAATATCCCCTGCAGAAGAAGCGGCACAGCGTGGAATATCTGCGGACGGTGGCCCATCTGCGGCCCCGGACGAACCTGTTTTCCGCCGTGTTCCGCATCCGCAGCGTGGCGGCCTTTGCCATCCACAGCTTCTTCCAGGAGCGGGGCTTCGTGTATGTCAACACCCCCCTGATCACCGGCAGCGACTGCGAAGGCGCGGGGGAGATGTTCCGCGTCACCACGCTGGACCCCAAGGACCCGCCCCTGACCGAGACGGGCGAAGTGGACTGGAGCCAGGATTTCTTCGGGAAGATGACCAGCCTGACGGTGTCAGGCCAGCTCAACGGCGAGACCTACGCCATGGCCTTCGGAAACATCTACACCTTCGGACCCACCTTCCGGGCGGAGAACTCCAACACCACCCGCCACGCCGCCGAATTCTGGATGATCGAGCCGGAGATCGCCTTTGCCGACCTGGCGGACGACATGGACCTGGCGGAGGACATGCTGAAATTCGTGATCCGCAAGGTGCTGGATACCTGCACCCAGGAGATCGAATTCCTCACCAGCTTTGTGGACAAGGGCCTGAAGGAGCGGCTGGAGCTGGTGGCCTCCTCCGAGTTTGCCCGCGTCAGCTATACCGAGGCGGTGGAGATCCTCAAAAACTCCGGCGCGGAATTCAAGTATCCGGTGTATTGGGGCTGCGACCTGCAGACGGAGCATGAGCGCTATCTGACGGAGAAGCAGTTCGGCAAGCCCGTCTTCGTGACGGATTACCCCAAGGAGATCAAGGCATTCTACATGCGCCTCAACGACGACGGAAAGACCGTGGCCGCGGCGGACTGCCTGGCCCCCGGTATCGGGGAGATCATCGGCGGCAGCCAGCGTGAGGAACGGCTGGACGTGCTGGAAAAGCGGATGGAGGAGCTGGGGCTGGACAAGAGCGGCTACGACTGGTATCTGGACCTGCGCCGCTACGGCGGCACCCGCCATGCCGGCTTCGGCCTGGGCTTCGAGCGCCTCATCATGTACTTAACGGGCGTGGGCAACATCCGCGACGTCATTCCCTTCCCCCGCACCACCGGCAGCGCCGACTTCTGAGTGCCGAAAAACGAACCGGGCAGGAAACCTGCGGATATGCCGCCGGCTTCCTGCCCGGATTATATTATTCTTTTTGTATCAGCTGCCAGACGCCACGTCATAGACGCAGACGCCGCAGTTCAGGGTCGTCACCACGATCTCCGGAAGCCCGTCGCCGTCCACATCGGCAACGGCGGGCGCGGCCATGGCGCCGTTGGCATAGTAAACGTCCGTGTCTCCCTGGAGTCCCCACATGGGCGGCAGCACCTCTTCCGCCAGCAGCCTGCCCAGGCAGTCCAGCACGAAGAGCCTGCCCCGGCGCTCCACCTGATCGCTTTCCGTATAGCTGGCGAAAATCACCTCCAGCGTGCCGTCGCCGTTCAGGTCGGCGGCGATGGGCTTGGTGGCAAAGGTCAGGCTGTCCCCGTCCGCACGGCCGGAGAGGGCGAAGGGCCAGGCCCCGTGCTCCGTGCAGTCCAGGCTGAAGCAGTGCATCCGTCCGTCGTGGGAGCTGAACAGGATTTCCTGGAAACCGTCGCCGTCCACATCTCCGCAGACGGGGGAGTTGTCCGGCCGGAGGATGTTTTCCGCTCCCATGCCGCGGATGACGCCCGTGTCCGTGGGCATCTGCCGCCAGTCAAAGCCCAGTTCTTCATTGACATAGCGGGTGCGGTCGGTGTTCAGGATAAAAGCGGTAAAGTAGCGGGCGACCCCGTCGAAGGTGTTGCCGTCATTGCGCATGACAAGGCTCCCGTCCACCATCATGCAGGTGAAGACCAGCTCCGTGGTCCCGTCCCCGTCCACATCGGCGGGAACGACGCTGCCGTAGGTGCCCA
The DNA here is from genome assembly GCA_016286665.1 of Oscillospiraceae bacterium. Lineage (GTDB taxonomy): Bacteria > Bacillota > Clostridia > Oscillospirales > Oscillospiraceae > UBA1774. The sequence continues at coordinate 36,048 of JAEETX010000009.1, read as the reverse complement.
TGATGCAGTTCTTCTTTTCACGGGTGCTTCCCAGGATCAGGTCGTTGGTAGCGGAGGCGCGGCGGTTCACGTCGTGATTGGCGGCCCAATCCGCAAGCGCTTCCTCCTGGAGGATGCTTTCGCACACCGGAAGACCGCCCCATTCCAGACCCGCATAGACCCCGCCGGCAGCGATGACCGGCGTCCCGTCCATGTGATAGGCGGGGACATGCTCCTCGTCGTAGAGCATCACCAGCTCCTTGCTGCCGTCTCCGTCCAGGTCCAGAGAGGTGATGGAGTCGGAATAGAAGCCGTAGCCCTGTACCTTGGGCCAGCCGGGGAGCATCTGCCCGTTCAGATCGTAGAGGGCCAGGGAGGGTATCCCGCCGGGACCCACGCCGTAACCAAAGGCAAATTCGCACCTGCCGTCCCCGTTCAGGTCGGAGATATGCGCGGCGATGACCTTTTTGTCCGTGGTCCAGCGGTATTTGAAGGCGCCGCGGGCGTCGTAGATCCCCACCAGCGTGGTCCCGGCCCGGTCGTTGTGGAAGGTGACGATCTCCCGGACCCCGTCGCCGTCCACATCCATATACATGGGACTCAGGCCGCCGGGCACGCCGAAGCACTGGTAGTCGGGGCTGTAGATATCCATCACCGTCAGCCCCTCGGTGATATCGTGGCCGGAGGGGACGAACCACTCGATATTGCCCGTATCGCCGTCCAGACAGTAGATGGAGTGGAAGACGAAAAGGATCTCCGTCTCTCCGTCGCCGTCGAAATCCGCGCAGAGCGGCGAGACGGCGGATTGCACTTCCTCCACAGACCAGGGATCGGTCTTCCCGCCGCCCTTGTATTTGAGGTTCAGGCTCAGCTGTACCGGCTCAGGATCGGGCCCGGTCCCGGCGCGGAAGATGCCGTCGTAGGTGAGCTTCTGGAGCAGCGTCAGGTCCGACTGCCGCATGGGGAGGTACAGCGCATTATAGCACATCTCCACCATCCCGGCCCGGCGGAAATCCGAGGCCCAGGCGTCCTTTTGCGCGTCGGTCAGCAGTCCGCGGTCTACGGCGAAGCTGAGCGCGTCGGCATAGCGGAAATCCCCGGCGGATTCCTGGTAGCCGAGGCTGCGCAGCACCATGGCGGCGAACTGCTGGGCGGTGACGGTGTATTCTCCGCCGCCGCCGTAAAGCGTCCCACCGATCCCGTTGACATAGCTGTTTTCATACAGCCAGGCCACGTTGGCCTTTGCCCATTTGGGGACGTCCGTGAACACGTCCTTGAGCGCTCCGGCGGACAGCTGTGCCGAAGCCTTCTGTTCTTTTCCCAAAAGGCGAATGAGCATGGTGGCGGCTTCGCTGCGGCTGGCGCTGTCTTCCAGGGCATAGTTCGGGCTGCCGTCCGGAAGGGTGCCTTTGCCCTTGAACAGCCCCATGGAATACAGCGCATCCGCCTTTTCCTCCGTGGACATGACCGCCCGAACGGGAAGAACGGCGGTTCCCAGAAGGAGGGCGAAGCAGAGAAACAGGGCGGCGATCATCCGAAGGGAGGGATGGATCCTCATGTTTTCTTCCTCATTTCCGATTTTTGTTTCGACAAGCCGCAGGCGGAAACCATTGCCTGCGGTTGATTTGTCTCTATGCGAGGACGACGGAGGCCTGATAGGCAAGATTTTTCTTGAATCTGGGGACGGGATAGAGGCGTTCGATCTTCGGATCATAGCCCGCATCCCGCGCGCCGACCTCCAGGTGCGCCAAGGCCGCGCCGCAGTCCACGCACTGCTCGAATTCCGTCACCGGATTGGCAAAGAGCTTCTGCTTGCGGAACAGATGGATGCGCTGCCGGTCGTCGGTGACGAAAACGCAGGGCTGCCGGTTATAGGAGGTGGGGGCAAGGCGGCCCAGCTCCAGAATGGGACGGTAGGCGTCCACCCGGTTGAAGACGAGCTTGTCATAGGGCAGCCGGTCAAATTCCGAAGCGCTTTCCCGGAAGGGTTCGTCGGAATAGCCCAGGGCCACGGCCGTCACAAAGGGCAGGCTGCCGGGAAAATCATTCTCTCTGGTGATGCCGGCGCTGCCCTGCCAGCAGGTCGCCACGTTGCGTTCCGTCAGCCAGAGGACCGCCATTTCCCCCAGATACCCGCAGTTCTGCAGGCTGAAACGCTTCCGTTCCGCCCGCAGCAGCAGATACATAGGCGCTTTTACTCCCGGCTCCTTGATGCAGAGCTTTACCATATCCAGATAGGGGAGCGTATCGAAATTCCAGTCGATATCGGGCTCCGGCGGCGTCAGACCGGAAAGAAAATCCACCAGGTCTTCCATCAGCTGCGCATCCGGCGCATCCTCCCGAAAGCTGCGGAAGCTCTTTCTCCGCAGGACCTGGGCTGCAAGACGGTCACTCATCGCAGCACCGATGTTCCGGAGCGTCGCCGGTTTCTTCTGCGGGCTTTTCGTCAGAACCTTCCGGAGCGTCGACGTTCTCCGTCTCCGCCGCTGCGGGCGTTTCCCTGGTCGCGAAGATGCCGGCGGTGCTCGTCAGGGAGGAGACGATCCCCCGCAGCTTCTCGCCCAGGCGCGTGAGCTCGTCGGAAATCAGGCCGGAGCTCGCTTCCGTGTCCTTGGCCGCGCCGAAAAGGGATTCGCGGAAGCTGCGGAAGCTTTCTTCCCGGCGCTGGCCGAGATCGGCGTCTTCCTGCTTTGCTTTTTCCAGCAGGGCTGCGGCGTCCTTTTCCGCCTTTTCCATGATCTCCCTGGCCTCCTGCTCCGTCCGCTCCATCAGCGTATGGGCTTCCGTCCGGGCAGACTGCTCGATGTCCGCGGCCCGGCGGGAGGCGTTCAGCTCCAGGGTGGCGATGCGATCCCGCAGGCTGTCGTATTCCGCAGCCCGGCGGGCGGTCTCGGCGTGCTGTTCCTCCGCTTCCCGCAGCTGCGCTTTCAGGGCTTCGAGCTCGCTGCGCAGGGCCTGGACCACCGCGGGGTCCTCCTTGGGCGCTGCCTCCGCCGCTTCCTTTTCCGCCGTGATCTGGACGAGCTGGCGGCGCATTCCCTCATTCACTTCCCGCTGCGCTGCCAGCTCGTCGGAAAGCTGCGCATGCTGCTCTTTCAGGCTTTCGCTCACAGCCTCTGCGTCGGCCAACTGCTGACGCAGAGGCTCAGCCTCTGCCTGAAGCTGCGCAAGCTGCTCCTTCTGCGCGGTGAATTCCGCCTGAGCTTCCTCCAGCTCCTTCAGTCTGGCCTGCTGCTCCGTGCGGATGCGGTCCAGCTCGTTGCGTTCCTTTTTCAGCGTTTCGTAACGCTGAGAGGCGGATTCCAGATAATCCATCACGTCCTGACGGTGGAATCCGTTGATCGCGCTGCGAAAAGTGCCTGTGTTTGCCATGATTATCCGTCTCCTTTCACTGCCGTCGCAGCGGTCGATTTCCTTCAGAGCAAGCTCTCATTGAGCTTGCGCCCATAGGTCTCCGCCACCTGCTTCAGTCCCTCGTCGGGGATGACCTGGCGGAGGCGCCCCTGCCCGGCGGCAAGGGCCAGCACGCGGATCTGCGCCGCTTTCTCGATGGTGTGCATCAGCCCGAAGGCGCTGTCGAAATCCGGCCCGGAGGTAAAGAGCCCGTGATGGGCCCACACCACCGCGTCATACCGGGCCATGGCCTGCCGGGTCGCCTCCGCGATCTCCGGCCCGCCGGGCACCATCCATTCCACCACGCCGACGCCGCTCGGGAAAACCATGGGGCACTCCGTTTCGCTCTGCCAGAGAGCCTTGGAAAAAGCGGAGGCCGTCAGCGGCAGAACAAAGGTGAGGGCCACGATGTTTGCCGGATGGGCGTGGTACATGACCCGGGTCATGCCTTCGGTGGCGGCGGCGCGCACGACATGACAGAGATAGTGGCTGTCAAATTCACTGGTCGGCTTCGCCCCGTCCCGCAGGCCCCAGACGATGCGGTAGGCGTCCCCGGCGGGGCTGATCTCCAGAATGCCCAGGTTTCCTTCCGGGTCCTCCGATACATTGCGCATGTATTTGCCGCTGCCGGTGACGAGGAAATGGCTGCCGCCGAGGCTGCCGTCCGCCACCCCCATGGGCGTCCAGGGGCGGTCATAAGTGAACGCAGCCCCGCAGTCGCGGATATCCGCCTCCGTCATCCGATAGCTGAGATTTCCCCCGTTGCGCTCGTGCCAGCCCTGCAGCCAGCCGTCATTGCACATGCGGGCAAATCCGCGGACGGCAGAGGTATTGGAAATGTCCGTCATCGGACGCCTACCGGCAGGGTATCCTGCGCGTCGTCGGACAGCAGGAAGCTCTGGTTGGCGGAATAGATATAGCCCTGGCCGCCGCCGACGAACAGGCGCAGCCCCGTGACATAGGACGAGAGCTCGGAGGCGAAGAACAGCGCCACATTGGCGATATCCTGCGCGGTGCCCGCCCTCTGCAGCGGCACTTCCTTCTTGGCGATCTGGGCGGTGAAGGCCAGCTGCTCCTGCCGGTCGGGGATCAGCTCATCCCAAAAGCCGGTGAGGATGCAGCCGGGCTTGATGCAGTTGACGCGGACCCCGTAAGCAGCCCCGTCCAGAGCCATGTTCACCGCCAGCGCTTCGCAGGCGCCCTTGGCCATGTGATACTCATATGCGGGCGTGGTGGGGTTGAAGGCGCCGTTGGAGGAGCAGATGATGATGCTGCCGGAATGCTGCTCCTTCATGCCGGGCATGACCGCCATGCAGATGTCGTACATGCCCTTCATGTTCACATCCATCGTTTTCTGCCAATGCACGGCGGGGGGGAGGTTGTCGTTGTCGAAGCTCTTCCCGGCAAAGGCGGCCAGAATGTCCACCCGCCCGAACTCGGCGATGATCTTTGCGTAGTGATCCTTGATATTCTGAGGGTCAGAGACGTCCAGCGGACCGTAATACCTGGCGGTGCCGCCGGCTTCCTCGATCTTGCGGCAGGTTTCCATGGCGGGCTCCCGCCGGTGACCGCCGCCCACGATGACGACAGCGCCTTCTTTTCCGAAGGTCAGAGCGGTGGCTTCTCCCATGCCGCTGGAAGCGCCGGTGACCCATGCTACCTTTCCTTTCAGCATATCCTTCATGACAATACTCCTCCAGTTTGAAATTCATATGAAGTGATTATAACAAAATTCACCGGAATTGCAAGAGGCGGACGGGGGAATCCAAAGGAGGGGAAATCCTCCGTTCCGGCGTCCTTCCGCGCGGTTTTGCGGCCGCGTGCGCGCGAAAGCGGCATTGACCTGACCGGGAAAGTGGGATATAATACGCATGATACGCAGGATAAAGGAGCCTTTTGCAACGCCTTGTGCATTTTTGGGAGTATCGGACCATTTCCTTCGCCCGGAAAGAATCCGACGGAAAAGGACAGGTTTCACCTATGAAGAACAGATTTGAACCGGATCAGAGCAGCATTTGCAGCTTCAGCCTCATGGGGCCGGAGAGCGGCGGACCCTGCCTCGTGGATTCCACGGACGGCCGCATCACCCGGATCCGCCCGTATTTTTACGATACGGCATACACGGACGCAAACTGCAATCCCTGGAAGATGGAAGCCAGGGGCAGCAGCTTTTCCGCGCCGGACCGGGTGACCATCACCCCCTTCGGTCTGGGCTACCGGACCAGGGTCTATTCCCGCAACCGGGTGCGGTGGCCGCTCAAGCGCGTCGACTGGGACCCCAAAGGGGAGCGCAATCCGCAGAATCGGGGCGTCAGCCGCTATGTGCGCATTTCCTGGGATGAGGCGACGCAGATCGCGGCGGACGAACTGGTGCGCGTGAAGGAGACCTACGGCTGCGAAGCCGTGCTCTGTCAGGCGGATATGCACGGCGAGGGAAAGAACACCGCCCCCAGCCACGGCTGCCCCAACCGGCTGCTGAGCCTCATGGGCGGCTATACCCTCCAGATGCGGAACATGGATTCCTGGGAGGGCTGGTTCTGGGGCGCGAAATACGTCTGGGGCTGCGAGCCCGTGGGGGAGATGGCGCCACAGACGAATCTCTATCCCGATATCGCCCGGAATTCGGACATGCTCTTTTTCTGGGGCTGCGACCCGGAGACCACCCCCCGGGGCTTCGGCATGAACCTGCCCAGCCGTCTTTGCTCCTGGTTTACGAAGATCGGCATCAAAAGCGTCTATGTCTGCCCCGATCTGAACTACGGGGCGGCCATCCACGCGGACAAATGGATCCCCATCCTGCCCAACACGGACCCGGCCATGCAGCTGGCGATCGCCTATATCTGGATCACGGAGGGGACCTACGACAAGGACTATATCGCCACCCATGCCTACGGCTTCGACAAGTTCGAGGACTATGTGCTGGGCAGGGAGGACGGCGTGCCCAAGACGCCCGCCTGGGCAAGTGAAAAGTGCGGGACACCGGAATGGACCATCAAGGCCCTGGCCCACACCTGGGCCAGGAACACCGCCAGCATCATCCACGGCAACGGCGGACCCTATATCCGCGGCCCCTACGCTTCGGAGCCCGCCCGGCTGGAGGTCATGCTGCTTGCCATGCAGGGCCTTGGCCGCCCCGGCGTCCATCAGGCGAAGATGATCGAATGGAACCTGTGGAACCGCGAATACCCCGTGCCCTATCAGGGTCAGTTCGTGCCCCGCATCCCCGCTTCCGCCGATCCTCTGCGGCCCGTGGAAGGGGATGTGGACCCCATCATCAATATGGACCGCTTCGTGCTGACGGAGGAGCAGAAAAAGCGCGCGCCGGAGCTGGTCGAGCTGTATAAGCAGCTGCCGGCTCCCAAGCAGTTCATCCCTCGCTGCCTGGTGCACGAGGCTATCCTCAACGGTCATGCGGAGTGGCGCGGCCTGCAGTGCTTCTCCTCCAGCCAGCAGCCCGGTCCCGGCAATGTCCGCCATCCGACGCAGCAGTATCAGTTTGAAAAGATGCAGTATCCCCGCCCCGGCATGAGCCAGGTCCACATGATCTGGACGGACGCTCCCTGCCAGGTCACCTGCTGGAACGACGGCAACGCCAGCATCCGCGCTTACCGGCATGAAAGCATCGAGACCATCATCGCCCAGCATCCCTGGCTGGAAAACGACTGCTATTTCGCCGATCTGATCTTCCCCGTCGCCACGAAGCATGAGGTGCCGGACCTGGCCAATGACATGTCCTCCGGCGCGTTCACCAGCATCTATCTGGCGGAGCCCAGCTGCCCGCCGGTAGGGGAGAGCCTCAGCGATTTCGACGTCTGCGCAGAGGTGGCCCGGAAGCTGGGGCCGGAGTATTACGACGTCTACACCGGCCGCCTGACCCACGACGAGCGGATCCGCTTCCTCTATAAGGCCTCCGGCTGCGAGGATTATATGACCTGGGAGGAATTCAGCAAAAAGAAGATCTTCGTGATCCCCTGCCGGACCCAGGAGGAGCTGGACAAGCTGCCCGCGGGCCTGCTGGAATTTTATCAGGATCCGGAAAACCACCCCCTCAGCACCCCAACGGGAAAGCTGGAATTCTATTCCACCCAGATCGCGGAGCTGACCCCCGACGACCCGGAGCGTCCGCCGGTGCCCCACTGGATCGAGAGCGGGCCCAGCCACGACGAGCGCCGCAGCAGCGCACGGGCGGACAAATACCCGCTGCTGTGCATGTCCAACCACGGGCGCTGGCGCATGCACGCCCAGTGCGACGATATCCTGTGGACGCGGGAGATCGAGACCATGAAGGTGAGGGGAGAGGACGGTTATCTGTATGAGCCCGTCTGGCTCCATCCCACGGAAGCGGAGAAGCGGGGCATCCGCCACGGGGATATCGTGAAGGTGTTCAACGACCGCGGCGTCGTTCTCTGCGGCGCGTATGTGACGGAGCGGCTCATGCCCGGCGTGTGCTATGTGGACCACGGCTCCCGCCTCGACCCCATCATCCCCGGCTGGCTGGACCGGGGCGGCGCCATCAACACCATCACCCCCACCGCGCCGACTTCCCGCAATGCGACGGGCATGGCGGTCAGCGGCTTCCTTACGGAGGTGGAGAAGGTGACGCCGGAGGAATGGGCAAGCTGGAAGCGGGATTACCCCGAAGCCTTCCGCCGGAAGGTGGACGACGCCTGCGGCGTCTGCCTGGACGGGTGGCTGATATCGGAAAAAAACTGACGCGGCGCGCGATGCGCCTGCAGGTCGATCGTTAAAAGGAGCTGTAATCATGAGTAAAAAATGGCAAAGCGTGATCCTGTGCAGCCTTGCGATGCTGCTGATCCTCGGCCTGAGCGCCGGGGTCGTCTGCCTCTCCTTTGCCGGGGCCAGCATCGTTTCGGTTTCGGATGTGCATCTGCGCGAGCAGCCGGCGTCCCTGAATGTGGACTTCTCCGCATACGGCGCCGGAAAACTGGAGATGGACCCCTCCGTCCTGTATGACCAGGCCTGCCGCCAAACGGTCTTTCTCTACTGGGAAGGTACAGATGCGGACGGTAAGGCCCATTCCGTCTCCGGCTCCGGCTTCGTCGTCTCGAACGAGGGTTATATTCTGACCAACGCCCACGTCGTCAGCGACGCCCTGGAGGCGGGAGTGCCCATGAAGGTGGAGCTGTTCGACGGGCGGGTTTTTGACGGTGAGATCATCGGCGCAGATACGCAGTCGGACGTCGCGCTGCTGAAAACCACTGTTTACGGGCTGATGCCGGCCACCCTCAGTACCGCGAAGCCGAAGGGCTGCCAGAAGGTCTATGCCATGGGCAACCCGGACAAGACCCTGAAATTCACCATGACCAGCGGCGTCGTCAGCAGCCTTGACCGGACGATCGATTTTGACGACGGGAACATTCTGAACATGTTTCAGTTTGACGCGCCGGTCAATCCCGGCAATTCCGGCGGCCCGCTCTACGACGCCTACGGCGCCGTCATCGGGATCGTCACCGCGAAGTACATGAGCCTCAACACGGAGGGGATCGGGTTTGCCATTCCCATCCAGGACGCCGTGAAAATCGCCGGTGACCTGAAGGAATTCGGCTATGTGCGCGGCAGACCGCTGCTGGGCATCACCGCCATCGGCGTGGAAGCGAACAAGCTAAAGACCGGTTCTCCTGCCGGCGTCATGGTCCACAGCGCGGAGGAGGGCCTCGCCGGTGCGCGCGCTGGCCTGACCAAGGGGGACATCATCTACAGCCTCAACGGGGAAAAGATCACCGACATGAACGATCTGAACCGGGTCAAGCGGAATTACAAAGCGGGGGATACGGTGAAGATCCGCTTCTGGCGTGACGGGAAGCTCATGGAAGCCTACCTGACCTTTGACGAGGTGACGCCGGAGCATCCCACCGGTCCCGTGCAGGTGGAGGAAGAACCGGAGGAAAAGGATAACGCGCCCGATGAGGAGCTGCCCGCCGATGAAAACGGCTCCGAGGACGGAGCGGCGTCGGACGACGAAGCGCCTACTGAAGACGGAACGCCCTCCGAAGATGAAACACCTGCCGATGAACAGACGGAGGCCCCTGCGGAAGCCCCTGAAGAAGGACCCTGATAACAAAGAAACAGTCAGCCCCTTCGCTGCTGAATCGCTGCGAAGGGGCTTGCTCTATCCGGAAGGAAACACCGTGTTCCTTCGCGGGGCACATCCTGCCTGCCCGGGATGCCGTCGGACTGACCGGCCATACGCACCGATCATCCCAATGCATCCGGTTACCTTCAGATTTTCTGCCGATCGACGGATGTGGACAGTGCGATCTGCAACCGGGACAAAGGCAGCATTTCCCGAAACAACATGGGCAGGCCGTTCGGCCTGCCCATGTTTCAGAGTTTCAATCAGAACCAGTTGCACTTGGCGATCAAGCCCGCGAAGACGATGGAGACCATGCTCATGAGCTTGATGAGGATGTTGATGCTGGGGCCGGAGGTATCCTTGAAGGGGTCGCCGATGGTGTCGCCCACGACGGCGGCCTTGTGGTTCTCGGAGCCCTTGCCGCCAAAGTGGCCGGCCTCGATGTACTTCTTGGCGTTGTCCCACGCGCCGCCGGAGTTGGACATGAACACGGCCATGATGAAGCCGGAAGCGGTGGCGCCGCAGAGCAGACCGATCACGCCGCTGCCGCCCAGGATCACGCCCACGATGATGGGGGAGGCAATGCCGACGATGGCGGGGGCGATCATTTCCTTCAGAGAGGACTTGGAGCAGAGGTCAACGCACTTGGCATAGTCGGCTTCCACGCCGGGCTTGCCTTCCAGCAGACCCTTGATCTCCTTGAACTGGCGGCGCACTTCCACGACGACGCTCTGGGCGGCGCGGCCCACGGCGCTCATGGTCATGGCGGAGAAAAGGAAGGGGAGCATGGCACCCACGAAGATGCCCACGAGGACCTTGGGGTCCATCAGGGAGAGGCTGGGCGTAGCGCCGTTGACTTCCATTTTTTCAACGAAGTTGGCGATCAGGGCCAGGGCGGTCAGAGCGGCGGAGCCGATAGCGAAGCCCTTGCCGGTGGCAGCGGTGGTATTTCCCAGGGAATCCAGGGCGTCGGTGCGCTCACGCACTTCCTCCGGCAGGCCGGCCATTTCGGCAATGCCGCCGGCGTTGTCGGCCACGGGGCCGTAAGCGTCGGTCGCCAGGGTGATGCCCAGGGTGGAGAGCATGCCCACGGCGGAAATGGAGATGCCGTAGAGGCCCAGGGAGGGATTGCTGCCCTGAACGCCGATCTGAGCGCAGAAGTAAGCGATGATGACGGCGGCGCCGACGATCAGGATGGGCAGCAGGGTGCTCATCATGCCGAGGCTCAGGCCGCTGATGATCAGGGTGGCGGTGCCGGTCTTGGAGGACTCGGAAAGATTCTGGGTGGGCTTATATGTATCGGAGGTGTAGTATTCGGTGACCTTGCCGATGGCGACGCCGGCGACGAGGCCCGCCAGAATGGCGATGTAGACGCCGAAGTGACCGGGCAGGAGCCAAAGCACAGCCAGCAGGCTCAGCACGGCGGTGACGATGGCGGCGAAGTTGGTGCCGCGGGAGAGCGCGCCCAGCAGGGCTTTCTGCGTGGCGTTTTCCTTGGTCTTCACCAGGAAGGAACCGATCAGGGAGCAGATCACGCCGATGGCGGCCATGATCAGAGGCAGAGCGACGGCGTTGACCGCCTTGATTTCCGGGATGCCGTTGAAGGCAACGACGCCCAGCGCGCAGGTGGAGAGGAGGGAGCCCACATAGCTCTCGTAGAGGTCGGCGCCCATGCCGGCCACGTCGCCCACGTTGTCGCCCACGTTGTCGGCGATGGCGGCGGGGTTGCGGGGGTCGTCCTCAGGGATACCGGCTTCCACTTTGCCCACCAGGTCGGCGCCCACGTCGGCGGCCTTGGTGAAAATGCCGCCGCCCACACGGGCGAACAGGGCCATGGAGGAAGCGCCCATGCCGAAGGTGATCATGGTGGAGGTGGTGACCTCCAGGGTCTCCTTAAAGACCTTCGTCAGCAGGACGTACCAGATGGAGATGTCCAGCAGGCCCAGGCCCACCACGGTGAAGCCCATGACAGTGCCGGCGGAGAAAGCCACGCGCAGGCCCTTGTTCAGGCTTTTCTGCGCGGCGGCGGCGGTGCGCGCATTGGAGTTGGTGGCGATCTTCATGCCGATGAAGCCGCTGAGACCGGAGAAGAGACCGCCGGTCAGGAAGGCGAAGGGCACATACCAGCTCAGCAGCCCCAGGGCGGCCATGACGGCGATGATGATGACCATGCAGATGAAGAAGATGCCTACGGTCTTGTACTGGCGGCTGAGGAAAGCGCCGGCGCCCTTCCGCACATTCTGGGAAATGCGCTTCATGAGGTCGGTGCCCTCATCCTCGGCGAGAACCTTCTTGGCCTGGAGAGCGACGAACACCAACGCGATGACGGCGGCGAGCAGACTCACAAGCCAGAGGTTTTCCAGGATAAAGTCCATACTCTGTTTCACTCCTGTTTTTTATTTTTGGGTTAGCAGCATCGTGCATTATAGCATAATGCTTTGGCCGCGACAAGAAAAAAGATTCACAAATTCCAGAAAAACTCATGGAAATTGTTATTGATTTTTCCGGGGAAAAAAACTAATATATGTGTATAGCAAAACCTGATTAATATGGGAGGATAGCGTCAGACACATGAAAGAACGCATTTTTATCGACGACACCGAGATCGTAGCCGGCGTCACCATGGGCACCCAGGCAACCCGCATGAGCTGGAAGGCCGACGAGCTGCAGGAGATCACCGTCATGAAGATGGAGGTCAAGAAGCTTTTCAAGAAGGAAATGCAGGAAATGATCACCATCCGCAAAAAGTCGGAGCCCATGGGCACCCCCATCATCAAGGTGAAATCCGACGATAAGTACTGGGAGGGCTACAAGGCGCAGCTGCAGAAGTTCTGCAAGAAAAACCGGGTGAACTATATCGACATGACCAATATGCCCGCTCCCGGCGCACAGCCTCCCCAGGGCTGACCGGCTTCCCGGACACGACAAGACGCGCAGCTTTCTGCTGCGCGTCTTTTGACGTTTTCCCTCATTCTGCGTGTTTTTCCGCGATCCGGACAAGGAGCTCGGAAGTCTTGCGCATCTGCGGGACCGAGGCGTATTCAAAGCGCCCGTGGCAGTTGCCGCCGCCGGTGCACAGGTTGGGGCAGGGGATGCCCATATGGGTGAGCATCGCTCCGTCGGTGCCGCCCCGAATGGGGGAGACGACGGGCGTGATCCCAAGCTCCTCCATGGCTTCTCTGGCCTTGTCCACGATCTCCATGCGGGGGAGGATCAGCTCTTTCATGTTGTAATAGGAATCCCGGACCTCCGTCTCGCAGGTGCCGGCGCCGTATTTCCGGTTGAGGAAATCGCCGCATTCCCGGAAAAAGGCTTTCTTTTCCTCGAATTTCGCCTTGTCGTGATCCCGAAGGATGTATTCCGCCTCCGCCGTTTCCACGTCGCCGTGAAGCTCGCAGAGGTGGTAGAAGCCCTCGTAACCCTCGGTGTACATGGGGTTGGCAAAGACGGGCAGCAGGCTCTGAAACTCCATGGCCGTCAGCAGCGCGTTCCGCATGGTGTTTTTGGCGCTGCCGGGGTGGATGCTGCGCCCGTGAACGGTGAGCTTCCCGGAAGCGGCGTTGAAGTTTTCATACTCCATGCCGCCCAGCGGTCCGCCGTCTACCGTATAGGCGAAATCGGCGCAGAATCGCTTCAGGTCGATCTTTGCCGTTCCGCCGCCCACCTCCTCGTCGGGGGTAAAGCAGATCAGCAGCTTTCCGTGCCGGATCGCCGGGGTCTGCAGCAGCGTTTCCGCCATGGTCATGATCTCCGCGACGCCGGCCTTGTCGTCCGCCCCCAGCAGGGTAGTCCCGTCGGTGACGACCAGCTCTTCGCCGATCAGGGATTTCATCATGGGGAAATCCCGCAGGCTCAGGATATGCTTTCCGTCACCGCCCAGGTCCACGTCTTCTCCGGTGAAGCGGATGATCCGGGGCTTTACCCCCGCGCCGCTGACGGCGCTGGAGGTGTCCATATGGGCCATGAAGCCCACGGTGGGCGCGCGTTTCCCTTCGGGCAGATTGGAGGGGATCGAAGCATACACATAGCAGTATTCCTCATCCAGACTGACTTCGGAAGCGCCCATTGCCCGCAGCTCCGCCGCCAGCAGCCTGGCCAGGTCGAACTGTTTGCCGGTGCTGGGGTGCTTTCCGTTTTCCTCCGACTGCGTGTCGATCTTCACATACCGCAGGAAGCGGTCCAATACGTCTTCCATTCTGATTCCTCCCTTAGCCTATTCGGCGGATTACCCACATTATTCCAATCTTGCGCCCCTTTGTCAAGGGCGGGAGATTGACTTTGCCCCGGAAAGGCACTATGATGATCCTGATCATTATGCTGCGGAGGAAGCTATGGAACAGAAAACGGAAGAACTGATCGAACAGCTGCGGACGCTGGTCTCCAAGATGCGGGCCTACGGTCACGCCCAGGGCGTTTTGTACTATGACGCCGCCACCATCGCCCCGCCGGGGGGCGCGGAGGACCGGGGAAAGACGCTGGCCGTCCTCTCCGAGGTGAGCTACGAGCTCCAGACAGGGGAGGAGACGGGGAAGCTGCTGGCCGCCCTGATGGCGCGCAGGGAGGAGCTGGACTTCATCACCCGCCGGGAGGTCTCGGAGCTTTGGCGGGATTACGAGCGCACAAAGAAGATCCCGAAAGAGGAATATATCGCCTATAACGTACTGCTGAACGAGGCGGACGCGGTCTGGCACAAGGCCAAGGTGGAGAGCGACTGGCCCGCCTTCCGGCCCTATATGGAAAAGATCGTGGCCTTCAACAAAAAGCTGGCCGCCTGGCTGGCACCGGAGAAAAAGCCCTACGACGCCCTGCTGGATCAGTATGAGCGGGGCCTTACCATGGAGACGCTGGACGCGTTCTTCGACGTGCTGAAGGAGCGGCTGGTCCCGCTGATCCGCCGGGTAGCGGAAAAAGGGCAGCCCGACTGCGCGTTTATCCATCAGGAATTCCCCATCGAGCAGCAGCGCAAGCTCTCCGACTGGCTCATGTCCGCCATCGGCATCGACCGAGAATACTGCTCCATCGGCGAAACGGAGCATCCCTTCACCGACGGCTATTCCAAGCACGACGTGCGCATCACCACCCACTACCACCTGGATGATCCCCTCTCCAGCCTGTTCAGCGTGGTCCATGAGGGCGGCCACGCCCTGTATGAGCTCCATTCGGGAGACGAGCTGGAGGACACCATGCTGTCCGGCGGCGCTTCCATGAGCATCCACGAGAGCCAGAGCCGCTTTTTTGAAAACATCATCGGCCGCAGCCGCGGATTCATCCACAATCTGCTGCCGAAGCTGCAGGAGCTGTTCCCGCAGCAGATGGAGGGCGTCACGGAGGATATGCTTTACCGGGCCGCCAACATTGCCGAGCCCGGCCTGATCCGCACGGAGGCGGACGAGCTGAGCTACTGCCTCCACGTCATGCTGCGCTATGAGCTGGAGAAACAGCTGATGGAAGGCAGCCTGGCCGTGGCGGATCTGCCCTCAGCATGGAATGCCAAGGTGAAGGAATACCTGGGACTGGACGTGCCGGACGACCGGCGGGGCGTGCTGCAGGACAGCCACTGGTCCGGCGGCAGCATCGGCTATTTCCCCTCCTATGCCCTGGGCTCCGCCTACGGGGCGCAGCTGCTGGCAAAAATGAAGGAGACGGTCGACGTAGATGCGGCGGTCGCCTCCGGGGACCTGACGCCCATCCTCGACTGGCTGACGGAACGCATCTGGAAAAAGGGGAGCCTGTACGATCCGCAGGAGCTCTTTGAGCAGGCGGCGGAAGCGCCCTTCGACCCCACCTACTACACCGATTATCTGAAAGAAAAGTACAGCGCCATTTACGGACTGTGAAGCAGAGAAGGAAAACGCGATGAAAAAAACGCTGGTCTTCTTGCTGGCCGTCCTGCTGCTGGCCGCCGGCTGCGCGGCGAAGCCGGACCCGGGACCTGCAAGCCCCGCGCCCACGCAGACGCCCGCCGCAGCCGCCCCGACCCCCGAAAGCACCGCCGTGCCGACCCACGAAAGCACCGCCGCGCCCGCGGCGACGCCGGAGCCCGCCCCCGAACCGGTCTCCGACGGCTCGGAAAACCTGGGCTACTTTTCCCTTGCCCCTTCGGACGGCGCGGTGGAAGCGCCCATGATGGGGCTGCATCTTCCCCTCAGCGGACTGCTGCTGGAGAATCAGGAGCGGCTGACGGCGGACGTGATCGTGGAAAAAGACACCGCCAGCCTCTATCTCTCTTTGGTCAACCCCGATCCCGGCGAAGATGACCCCTACGGCGTACAGTTCCTTGAAATCGACGGTTATGCTTCGGAGCAGGCGCCGGACGATGCGATTTTCCGCTATCTCGGCAAAAACGACGTCTTCTATTACTATTGGCTGGACTATGCCGAAATGTTCAGGCAATATCCGGATTACTATGCTTATTTCTCGGGCTTCGTCGCGCCGGAGGACGCTTCCCTTTACGACGCCCTTACGCAGGCGGCGGCGGAGATGGAGGACGACGTGGAAATCCTTCCCCTGACGCTGCCGAAAGCGATGAGCGCCGATGAACTGGGCGCGGCGTTCATGGCCGCAGCGCTTCCCGACCTGGAGGGGAACGAAATCTCTCTCGGCGGTCTCATCGCCGGAAACAAGGTGACGCTCCTGAACATCTGGGGCACCTTCTGCGGCCCCTGCATCTCGGAAATGCCAGGCCTGGGCGACCTTGCCCGGACCTATGCCGGTCAGGGCTTCGGCATCGTGGGCCTGACCTGCGATATCCTGGATGCACGGGGCAATATCCAGCCGGAGATCGTGGAGGACGCCAGGGATATCCTGGATACCACCGGCGTCGACTATCCGATCCTGGCCCTGAGCGGGGAGCTGGCGGAAGCCACGGAGCTTCAATATGTTCCCACGACCTATCTTGTGGACGCCGCGGGACATATCCTGCGGGGCCCCATCGTCAGCGCCATGCCCGCTTCGGAGTGGGAGACGCTGATCCTGGAGTGCCTGGCGGAAGCCGGCTGACAGCGGAAATGAGGAACCGACGATGAAGCGGAAAGCAAAACTGGCCCTTGCCGCGCTGCTGCTGGCGCTGGCGGTCGCCTCCTGCCTGTTCGGCGTAAGCCGGGGCGAGCTGAAAACCGTTCACCGGAAGGCAAGCACCGTTTGCCTGGAATGCATCGGGATCGGCTGAAATGAGAGGGAAGCATATCGCCGCGCTGCGGAAAGCGGTGCAGGCGGGGTGGGGCGTTCTTTCCAACGCCTATGTGACCGGATTTATCAAGGGGACCATCTATCAGGGCCCGCTGAAAAACTTCTGCGTGCCGGGCATGAACTGCTATTCCTGCCCCGGCGCGCTGGGGTCCTGCCCCATCGGGGCCATGCAGTCGATCTTCGACGCGCGGAAACGGAGATTTGCCTTTTCCGTGGTGGGTTATCTGGCGGCCGTCGGGCTGCTGGTCGGCCGCTTCGTCTGCGGCTGGCTCTGCGTCTTCGGCCTTATCCAGGAGCTGCTGTATAAGATCCCCGTGCCGAAGCTGAAGATAGCGGAAAAGCCGGATCGGGCGCTGCGCTATGTGAAATATGCGGTGCTGCTGATCCTGGTCTTTGCGCTGCCGTTCTTCTGGCGGGATTCGCTGGGGATCGGGGAACCCTTCTTCTGCAAATTCCTCTGCCCCGTGGGGACGCTGGAGGGCGGCGTCCCCCTGGTGCTGCTGCGGCAGGAGCTTCGCAGCGCCGTCGGGTTCCTGTTTCGGTGGAAGCTCATTCTTTTGATCCTGACGGTGCTGGCCTCCGTGTTCATCCACCGCCCCTTCTGCAAGTATCTCTGTCCCCTTGGCGCGTTCTACTCCCTGTTTCAGAAAATCAGCTTCCTGCGCCTGAAGCTGGACGGGGATCGGTGCGTCTCCTGCGGGAAGTGCGAGAAAAGCTGCCCCATGGAGGTGCACGTCAAGAGCGATCCCAACAGCGCCGAATGCATCCGCTGCGGCGCCTGTGTGCGCAGCTGCCCTGCCGGCGCCCTGTCCTTCTCCGGCGGAGCATGGTCGATGAAGGACCCCGCCGGGGGCCTGGCAAAGAAGAAATAAAACGGAAATACAGGAGGGACCCTCACATGCTGACGCTCGAAGAAATCAACGGCATCGGAAAAGAGATCGAGGAGATATTCTGCCTTCGCACGGCCCCCATGGCCATCAAGCTGATCGATCGGGAGGAAGTCCCGGAGGGCTGCCGTCAGCCTTCCGCAGAGGGCATCCACTACGCCCTCTGCCAGGCGCTGGCGTTTGTCCGCAGGACCCGCAACCATCTGGCTATCTTCCCGGAGGATCACTGGTGCCTGTGGCCGGTCATCAATTTCCGCCTGCGCACCCTGGACGAAGCGGATAAGAAATACGTGGGCAGCGGCTACTTCATCCGGGACCCGCAGGTGAGCTACCGGCATTTCTGCGAGAAATTCCCCTATATCGACGAGAATAAGAAAAAGGACGGCATGGCCGTCGCGCCTCTGGAATCCTGCCGGTTCGTGCCGGACGCCGTGATGATCTACTGCGAGCCCGGTCAGCTCCGGCAGCTCCTCATGGCCGCGAAGTATCACACCGGCGAGATCACCCAGGCCTGCCTGGATACCTGCGATTCCTGCGGCGCGGCCCTGGTGCCCGTGCTGAACGGGGAGATGCGCTACAACGTGTCCATGCCCGACGCGGGGGAATACGAGCGCAGCCTCTGCGGGGAAAACGAGATGATCTTCACGCTCTCCGGCGACACGCTGGCGGATTTGATCCAGGCGGCGCGGGACCTGAAGCGGGCGGGCTTCGGCTATAAGGAACTGGCTTACGATATCCGCCCGGATTACGCCCGCCCCAAATTCTACAACGATATGTTCGCCAAATGGGGCCTGGAGACCGGAGCGGAGTGGATCCCCGGCAAGCGATAAGGGAAGCGTACTGAAAAAGCCGCCCCCGCACAAAGCTGTGCGCAGGGCGGCTTCTTCATGCTCTGTCGTCGAGGATGCGCCGGACGAGCGTTTCCGTCTCTTTCGTGACGGCGTCAAAGTCGATGCAGGGTCGGACGGCCGCTTCCAGCGCGTCGTGCCCTTTTTTCGCAAGGGCCAGCTCGGCCTGCGCGCGCGTCAGCAGGGAAGCGCCCAGCCGCTCCAGTTCCCGCTGCTCCGCCTTTTCCGCCTCCGTCGGCGGCGGGCCCAGCTTATCCAGACGGATACGCCGGTCGCCCTCGCCGGTGGTGAGTCCCAGCCCCGCTTCCGGCAGCAGCAGATGGGCGATGCGCAGAGGATTTCGGGGATGGGGACAGAGGACGACCTGCTTTCCCCGCTCCAGCGCCGCCTCCAAAAACGCTTGCAGAAAGAGGTCCGACCGCTCCGCATCCCCGGCGAGGGAAATGAGGCGGGGCGCAAGAGCCCGGCGGCTTTCCGCCAGGGAAACGAGTCCGCGGCAGGTGAAAGCGTCGGTGAAGCAGCGGCGAAGGGAGCCCCGGCCCTTTCCCCGGCCCAGGCTCCGCGTTGCCAGCGAAGCGGCGCGCCGCCGTATCTCCCGCCGCGTGTCCTCCGAGCAGCGGCAGACCCCTTCCAGGCTGCCCAGGGAGGCCAGATAGCGGTAGGCCTTGCGGTAGTGCTCCCGGTAGTCGGCGTCCCAGCGCTCCAGCCCCTCCGCAGGCGAAGTATAAAAGCGGCTCAGGTCGATATAAAACCCCTTTTGCCCTGTCAGCGGCGGCTCCAGCACATGGGGGGAGGTGCCGTCGAAAACGGCGGCGCCCCGATCCGGAAGGATGACCCCGTCCAGGGAATCCGGATCGCCGGAGCAAAGGACAGGCACCGCGGTCAGCCCCTCGGCTACAGCGCATGCCGCCAGCCTCTTCAGGAAGCCGGATTTCCCGCAGCCCGCGCTGCCCTTGAGCACATAGAGCCGCCGGAGCTCCGGCGCGCCGAGCGCCTCGTCGTAGAGGGAGAAGAACCCCCGGTCCGTGTTCGCTCCCAGAAAAACGGAGATTTCGTTCATACATGACCCCCAAAAGCGATTTCTACCCCAGATTATGCCGCTCAGGGCATGGGGGTGACGGTTGAAATGCCTCCGCGGCTGTGGTAGAATCGACGGGAGAATCGCAGGGAGGAAAGACATGCGTAAGAAGCTTTGGGCGCTGGGGCTGTGCCTGGTGATCCTGTTCGGCGTCCTTGTGGGGACGGCGGCCGCAGCCGGCGGCGCGGACGACCCTCTGGTATCCGTCAGCTATCTTTTCCACACGCTCCTTGCCCGCCTGCAGGACACCTTCGCGCGGGAAACGGAAGACGGGCTGGCAGCGCTGGCGGAGGATTATTCTGCCCGGCTGGATGCTCTCCGGCTGCCGGAGGAGAACGGCTGGGACCTGGCTGACGGTTTTGTTCCCCTGCGCCTGGAGGACGGGGGAAGCGTTCGCATGGCCCCCTTCGGCACGTTTTTGCTGTCGGAGGGCGTCGCCCGGCTGCATATCTACACCGGCGAGGTGATCGATCTTGCCGAGAGCCGCGTGTGCAGGGAAGGGGAATTGCTGATCCCCAACCGGCGGTATTTTGCCGCCGAGGGAGCGGAAGCGCTGATCCGCTTCTACGCTTCCGGCTCGGCGGGGTTTGTGGATGGCCGCTATCTCGCGGAAACGACCGGTGATTTCGATATTTCGGAGCGCTTTTTGGACCTGGAGGGCCATTGGAGCCGCGGCCAGGTGGTCACGCTGGCGGAAGCCGGGCTGGTCAAGGGCATGGACGCGCACCATTTTGAGCCGGAACGCAAGGTGACGCGCGCCATGTTCGTGACGGTCCTTGGCCGGATGTACGGCCTGCATGAGGACTTCACCGCACCCATCGGCTTTGCCGACGTGCATGAGGGGGACTGGTTTGCGCCTTATGTGACCTGGGCCTCCATCAGCGGCGTCGTCAACGGCTATGAGGACGGCACCTTCGGCCCCAACCGGGAGATCACGCGGGAGCAGATGGCCCTGATCCTGATCCGGTACTGCGAATCCTATGAGCTTCTCCTTCCGGAGGAGACGCATGTTCCGCCCTTCACCGATGAAGGGCGCATCAGCGCATGGGCGCTGGAGGCCGTGCTGAAATCCCGCCGCTGCGGACTCATCAACGGCAGGGAGGACGGGAGCTTCGATCCCGGCGGGACGGCCACCAGGGCGGAAATGTGCGCCGTGATCGCGCGGCTCATGGAAAAAACGGAGGAATGGAAGAATGGAACAAACGGCGATACGGGAGAGAATCAGCCGGTGGGTTGACGCGCACCGGGAGGAATACCTGCGGGATGTGGCGCGGCTGGTGGCCGTCCGAAGCGTCGGCGGCGAGGGAAAGGAGGGCATGCCCTTCGGCGAAGGCCCTGCCGAAGCGTTGGCAGAAGCCCTGAAGCTCGCCGGAGAGCACGGCTTCCTCACCCGGAATTATGACGGCTATGTGATGACCGCCGACCTCCTGCCCGGGGAGACGGCGCTGGATATCCTGGCCCATCTGGACGTGGTGGGCGAAGGAGAGGGCTGGGACACGGACCCTTATACCGCGGTGGAGAAGGACGGCTGCCTTTACGGACGGGGCACCGACGACGACAAGGGCCCCGCCGTGGCGGCCTTGTATGCCATGGCCTGCGTCCGCGATGTGGCGGCCGGGGAGCTGAAAAAGAATGTCCGCCTCATCCTCGGCACGGACGAGGAGAGCGGCTCACGGGATATCCGCTACTACTATGAGCGGGAAAAGAGCGCCCCGTGCACCTTTTCGCCGGACGCAGACTTTCCGGTGATCAACACGGAAAAGGGCGGCTTCGTGGGCTCCTTCCGCCGCAGCTGGGCCCCGTCGGGCGTTCTGCCCAGGGTCAGCAGCTTGGAAGGCGGCTTCCGCATCAATGTCCTCCCGGCGGACGCCGCCGCCGTCGTGCTGGGCGTGACGAAGGCGGAAGCGGAAAGGATCTGCGCGCCTCTGGCGGCGCAGCTGGACGTGGCCCTGACGGTGACGGAGGCGCCGGGCGGCGTACGCATCGCCGTGCGCGGCCTGGGAACCCACGCCTCGACCCCGGACCAGGGGCGCAACGGCATCACCGCCCTGATCGCCCTGCTGAACGCGCTTCCGCTGGCGAAGTGCGCTTCCGCGGAAGCGCTCCGCGCGCTGGGAGAGCTGCTGCCCCACGGCGACGGGGCGGGCAAGGCCCTGGGGATCGCCATGGCGGACGAGATTTCCGGGGCGCTGACCCTCGCGTTCAGTCTTTTCCGGCTGACGGAGGAGGGCTGCGAGGGCAGCTTCGACAGCCGCGCCCCCCTCTGCGCGACGGAGGAAAACTGCCGCAGCGTCGCGGAGAAGCGCTTCTGCGAGGCCGGATTCGATTTTCTGGGTAACATGCGCCCGCCGCACCACACACCGGGCGACACGCCCTTTGTGCAGTCGATGCTCCGCAGCTATGAGCTTTACACCGGCAGA
This sequence comes from Oscillospiraceae bacterium, assembly GCA_016286665.1. GTDB lineage: Bacteria > Bacillota > Clostridia > Oscillospirales > Oscillospiraceae > UBA1774. The sequence goes on along the minus strand of JAEETX010000009.1, from coordinate 14,161 downwards.
AAGGGCGAATGCATCGCCATGGGCGGCGGCACCTATGTCCACGACATTCCCGGCGGCGTGGCCTTCGGAGCGGCCATGCCGGGCTTTGAGACCAATCTTCACAGCGCCAACGAGCGGATGAACATCGCGGATATGCTGACCGCGATCAAAATCTACGCCCATGTGATCTACGAAATCTGCACCTGACACATCCGAATCGAAAACCCGCAGGCGGCTTGCCTGCGGGTTTTTGTCGGGAGGATTCGCATCAGGGCTCCGTGAAATGGATGTGGCTGTGGATATGGTCGGAACAGAAGCAGTGATAGCCCACGCACTGGGAGCAATAGCGGAATTCCAGCTCCGGGTGATCCGTGTCCGTCCGCCCGCATACGGCGCACTTGCGGGTGTAGGTCTGGGCGTTCTGCCCGTTTTCGGCGCGCTTGATATTTCTGCGGAACCGGCGGGCGGTGCCGCTGTGCCGCATGCGCAGGAGCTTGAGGGAAGCCAGCAGGCTGCTTCCGCAGAACAGGAAGCAGTTGGCGAAGCCCGTCAGAGGCAGGAGCGTCCGCCCGACGACCATCATCACCAGATAATAGGCGGCTTCGAAATACGCGATCCATTTGACCTTGACGGGGATGAAGAAGAACAGCAGGAATTGATTGTCCGGCCAGAGGGTGGCATAGGCGAAGAACATGGAGAGATTCAGAAAGTGACCGGTGAGGACGAGGTTCCGCCCGGTGATAAGGCCGGCCAGGATGCCGTAGACGATGGTGATGACCATGCCGCAGAGATAATAGACGGTGAATTTCCCCGCGCCCCAGGCCCGCTCCAGCGTGCTGCCGATCATGTAATAAAAATACAGCTCGATGATCAGCCAGATACCGGAGGTTTGCGGCACGAAGACGAAGGTCACCAGCCGCCAGACTTCCCCCGCATAAAGCCGGGAAGGGATCAGGCACAGCCAATAGGCCAGCATCCCCGTCCGGTCCATCATGGAGAAAACATAGACCAGGGCGTTGCCGATGATGAGATAGAGCATCAGCCGGGGAATGCCGAAATTGGGATGTTTGTAGAGAAAGCGGCTGACGCCGCGGTCAAAGCGTTCCAAAAACTTCATTTTTTCTGCCTCCGGGGGTATTCTACATGATTTTGGCCGGATTGTCCACGGAAGAAACGGATCATCCGTCGAAGAAACAGAAAATTTACACTTTCCACAGCCCCATCCCTGTGATATAATAACGAAACTTGATACCATAGGATTACTATCGGAGCAAATCATGGCAGAGAATTTCAAAGAAGCAGAGGACCGGATCGAGGGCAAAAACGCCGTGATGGAAGCCCTGAAGGCCGGGCGGCCTCTGGATAAGATCTACATAGCCCGCGGCGAGCAGGACAAGGCCCTCCGTTTCATCGCCCAAAAGGGAAAGGCCGCCGGCGCGGTCATCTCCGAGGTGGACCGGCGCAAGCTGGATGCGATGAGCGTGACCCACGCCCATCAGGGGGTCGTCGCCGTAGCCGCCGTGCGGGAGTATTCCAGCGTGGCCGACATCCTGGCCCTGGCGGCGCAGAAGGGTGAGGCGCCGCTGATCGTCGTCTGCGACGAAATTTCCGATCCCCATAACCTGGGGGCCATCATCCGCACCGCGGAATGCGCCGGCGCCCACGGCGTCGTCATTCCCAGGCACCGCAGCGCCGGCGTCACCGCCGTGGTGGAGAAGACCTCCGCCGGCGCGGTGGAGCACATGGCCGTGGCCCGGGTGGGCAACCTGGCCGCCGCGCTGAAGGAGCTGCAGCAGGCGGGGGTCTGGATCTTCGGCACGGCGGCGGATGGGGACAAGACCCTGTGGGACGCCGACCTGAAGGGGCCCGCCGCGCTGGTCATCGGCTCGGAGGGCAGCGGCATGTCCCGCCTGACACGGGAAAGCTGCGATTTTCTTCTGTCCATCCCCCTGCGGGGCAGGGTGTCCTCCCTGAACGCATCCAATGCCGCGGCGATCGTCTTGTTTGAAGCGGTCCGTCAGAGGATCGGCTGATTCATTTTGCTGTCAGGCAGTCAGTTAAGAAGGTAAACATATGTCGGAGCAGAGCCCTGAAAAACTGAATAGTTCGGAAGCGCCTGCCGAGACGTATTCCCTGGCTTCCATTCTTTCGGAGTATAAATCGGAGGCCTTCATCCGCAATGAGCGCCGCCTGAGCAAGGAGGAGCTGGAAAAGCGCGCGGAGGAGATCATCCGGGAGATGAAGCAAAGCGTGGAAGCGGAGCTGGAGGAGCCTGCGCAGGAGGAGCCTGCGCCGGAAACGGCCGAAGCAGCCGAAGCGGAGGCTTCCCCGCCGGAAGCAGAAGAAGCTTCCGAAGCCCCGAGCCCGGAAGAACCGGGGACTGATGAACCGGAGGCCGGTGAACCGGAAGTCGCGGAGCCGGAGCCGGAGGAGCTTCCCGCCGCGGACGCGCCGTCCGTCGGGGAGTCGCCGGAAGAAGAAAGCGCGGAGGTCCCGCCGGAAGCGGAAGCGGAACAGCCCCCCGCGCCGTCCGGGCCTGCGCCGGACGAAACGGAAGCCCCACCGGAAACGGAAGAACCCGAGCCGGAAGGACCAAAGCCGGAAGAACCTGAACCGGAAACCCCGGCGGAGCCGGAACAGCCCGGGGAGGACGAAGCGGAAGCCGGGCGCCTGGAGCGGGAGGAACGGAAACGGCAGAAGCGGGAAGCGAAAGAGGAAAAAGCCCGGCGGAGAAAGCAGCAGAGGGAAGAAAAAGCCCTCCAGCGCAAGGAGGCGCGGGCCAGAGAACATGAACCCCGTCCGGAGCTGACGGTGGAGGAGGCCGCGAAACAGTTTGCCTCCGGCGTCGCCTCACTTCGGAGGCGGATGATCCCCGCTTTCGCGCTCTGCGCCGTGATGGTGCTGCTGATGCTGCTGGGCGGCTTTGGCCGCGGCGGGGAAGGGGTCCTGCAGGAAAAGACCGTCCTGATCCTGCTGGCGGCCATGCAGCTGGCGGTCATGCTGCTGGGGCTGGATGTGCTGGCCAAGGGCGTGACAGACCTCCTTTCCGCCAAGCCGGGATGTGAGACGCTGGTCCTGCTGGCGTCGATCGCCGCGGAGGTCGACGCGGCGCTAATGATCTCCGGCCGGAACGCTTCCTTCGGCGCGCCTTATAATGTGACGGCGGCCCTGTCCCTGGCCTTTGCCCTCTGGGGCGCCTACTGCCGCCGCAGCGCTTTCCGCGAGACGATCCGTGCCATGCGCCTTGCCAGCATCCCCACCGTGGTTTCTTCGGAGGACAAGCTGGCAGAGGAGGGCAGCGTACTGAATAAAAAGCTGGGCACCGCCAAGGGCTTCCTGAACCGCTGCACGGAGCCGGACCTTCCCGAGCGATTCTATCACAAGGCGACCCCGGCCTGCCTGCTGCTGCTGCTCATCCTGGCGCTGGCCGCCGCTTATCTCTCCGGCACGGGCGCGCTCGCCCACTGCCTGGCGGCCCTGAGCAGCGCCGCAGCAGCGCTGACGGCCTCCCTGGTCTTTGCCCGTCCCTTCCTCCTGATCGCCAGAAAGCTGAGCCTCAGCGGCGCGGCCCTGGCGGGCTGGAAGGGCGCGGAGGATATGGCGAAGGCGGTGGGCCTGGTCATTCGGGACCTGGACATCTATCCGGAAAACTCCGTCATTCTCAACGGGATGAAGGTCCTGGCAGGCGCGCATGTGGAAAAGGTCGTGGCCTACACCGGCAGCGTCATTCTGGCTACCGGCAGCGGACTTCGCCGCGTGTTCGGCGAGCTCATGCGGCAGTATGCCGCGCCCCTCTACCGGGTGGAGGATTTCGACTGCGGAACGGAGGGCGGCGTCTGCGCTTTTATCGGGGAGGAACAGGTGCTGGTGGGCACCAGCGCTTACATGAATCTGATGGGCATCCGCGTCCCCGGCAGCGTGGACGTGGCCGGCGCGGTCTATACCGCCATCGACCATGAGCTTTGCGGCGTCTTTATCGTGAATTATCTGCCGCAGGAGCCGGTACAGAACGCGCTGTACCGGCTGGAGAGCGGGCGGATGCGCCCCATCTTCGCCATTCGGGATTTCAATATCAGCCCCTCCATGATGATCCAGAAATTCCGCCTCAACGAGGGCAGCATCACCTTCCTGCCCCCGGAAAACCGCTATCAGCTGAGCGTGGAGCCGGAGGAGGACGGAATCCCCGCAGCCCTCCTCAGCCGGGAAGGCCTGTGGCACTATTCGGAAACGGCGCGGGGCGGCCGCCGCCTGTGGCGCGTCACCAGGCGGGCCCTGTTGATGACGGCGCTGGGCGCGGTCCTGGGGATCGCCATCGTGTTCATCTCCTGCGCCCGCGGCGCTTTCGCCTCGGTCGCGCCCCTGAAGCTGCTGGCCGCCATGCTCCTGTGGGCGTTCGCCACGCTGATGATCGCCGAATCCGCCGAGGGCGACTGAGGAAAGAAAAAACTTGTATTCCACGGTTCATTCGTGTATAATAACTATCTGTGCAGAAAATCAATAAGGAGAGGAATCACATGTCTGAGAAAATCCGCAATATATGCCTGCTGGGCCACGGCAGCACCGGCAAGACCAGCCTCGCAGAGAGCATCCTGAACCTGACCGGGATGACCGACCGGCTCGGCAAGGTGGTGGAGGGCAACTCCGTCTGCGACTTCGACGCCGAGGAGATCAAACGCCAGATCAGCATTTCCACCGCCACGGCCTATGCCAAGTACAAGGGAACCAAGATCAACATCCTGGATACGCCGGGCTTCTTCGATTTCGCCGGTGAAGTGCAGGAGGCTCTGCGCGTCGCCGACGCCGGCATCATCTGCGTTTCCGCCAAGGACGGCCTGAATGTCGGCGCGGAGAAGTCCTGGAAATATCTGAAGGATGCCGATAAGCCCCGCGCCATCTACATTTCCAAGACCGACGAGGAGCATGCGGATTTTGACCGGACCTTCAATCAGCTGCGCGAGAAGTTCGGCAGCACCGTCAGCGCTTTCACCATGCCCGTGGTCGAGAATGAGAAGGTCACCGGCATCATTGACGTGATCGCCAAGAAGGCTTTCCACGTGGTCAAGGGCAAGCGGGAGGAGATCGCCATCCCCGCCGAGGCCGCCGACCGGCTGGAGGAGCTGTATCAGGAAGTGGTGGAGAACGCCGCTTCCACCAGTGAAGAGCTGATGGACAAGTACCTGGAGACCATGGAGCTCAGCCAGGAGGAAGTCTACGGCGCGCTGAGCACCGGCGTTGCCGAGGGGGAAATCTGCCCCGTCTTCTGCGGCTGCGCCATGACCGGCCTGGGCACCACCGTCCTGCTGGACGCTATCGTCAACCTGTTCCCCGAGCCCATGGAGGGCGGCGAACCCGTGAAGCCCGACGAGCCTGCCCGCGCCATCATCTATAAGACCATTTCCGACCAGTTCGGCAAGTTCTCCCTCTTTAAGGTCATTTCCGGCCGGGTCACCCCCGACATGACCCTGGTGAACGCCCGCTCCGGCGCCAACGAAAAGCTGGGCCACATCTACATGATGCAGGGCAAGAAGAACGTGGAAGTGCAGGCGATCGAATGCGGCGACTTCGGCGCCGTTGCCAAGCTCAGCGACTCCAAGACCGGCGACACCCTCTGCGACGCCCGCAAGGTCGAGGCCGCCCCCGGCATCGAGTTTGCCGAGCCCTGCTACTCCATGGCCATCGCCCCCAAGACCAAGGGGCAGGACGACAAGGTGGCCCAGGGCCTCAGCCGTCTGGGCGAGGAGGACCCCACCTTCACCGTGGTGAACAACGCCGAGACCAAGCAGATGGTCATTTCCGGCGCCGGCGACATCCATCTGGATGTGCTGTGCTCCAAGCTCAAGAGTAAATTCGGCGTGGAAGTGGTCCTGAGCCCCGCCCGCGTGCCCTATCGGGAGAAGATCCGCAAAAAGTATGAGGCGCACGGCCGCCACAAGAAGCAGACCGGCGGTCACGGCCAGTTTGCCGATGTGAAGATCCGCTTCGAGCCCCAGGAGGAGCAGGAAGACATGATCTTCGCCGAGGAGGTCTTCGGCGGCAGCGTGCCGAAGAACTTCTTCCCCGCCGTGGAAAAAGGCCTGCGCGAGAACTGCGCCAAGGGCGTGCTCGCCGGCTATCCCATGGTCTATCTGAAGGCCGTGCTGTATGACGGCGACTTCCATCCCGTGGACTCCTCCGAAATGGCCTTCAAGACCGCCGCCGGTCTGGCTTACAAGGAACTGATCAACGCCAGCCCCGTGATCCTGGAGCCCATCGGCACCCTGACCGTCACCATCCCCGACAACTACCTGGGCGATATCATGAGCGATATCAGCTCCAAGCGCCGGGGCACCGTGCTGGGCATGAACGCCCACGACGGGATGCAGATCGTCGAGGCGGAGGTCCCCATGGCCGAAATGTCCTCCTACACCATCGACCTGCGCAGCATGACCCAGGGCCGCGGCTCCTTCAGCCTGAAGTTCGCTCGCTATGAGGAAGCTCCCGCCATGGTGCAGCAGAAGATCATCGACGACGCCAAGGCCGAAGCCGAGGCGGAGTGATCCCTCCGGAAACCCGTTCGCCCGCTGTGTTCAACACAGCGGGCGTTTTTTCTGCGGGGGATGCTTCAGGCCGCCAGGCCGTAGCGCCGCAGGAGGTCGGTCAGCTGCGCCTGCTTTTCACGGCTGAGCTCCGTCAGCGGCAGGCGCAGCTCGCCGGAGCAGAGCCCGGCAGCGGCCATGGCCGCCTTGACGGGAATGGGATTCACATCCGTGAACAGGGCCTCCATCAGGTCCAGATAAGCATAATGGAGCGCAGCGGCTTCCCGGTAACTGCCGGCGAGGCACAGGCGCGTCAGCTCACTCATGGCTTCCGGCACCAGATTTGCGCAGACGGATATGACGCCCTTTGCGCCCAGCGCCATGAGGGGCAGGGTGAGGGAATCGTTGCCGCTGTAAAAACTGAAATCCGAGGGGCAAAGGCGCATGGCGCGGGAGATGGCGTCCAGGTCGGTGCCTGCGGCCTTGATGCCGGCGATCCGGGGGTGCCGGCTCAGCTCCGCCAGAGTCTCCGGCGCGATGGTCATGCCGGTGCGGGAAGGTACGTCGTACAGCAGGATGGGCTTTTCCGCCCGGTCGGCAAGATAGGTGAAGTGCCGGATGAGCCCTGCCTGGGAGGTCTTATTGTAGTAAGGCGTCACCATCAGCAGCGCATCCGCTCCGGCGTCCTCCGCCTGCTTCATCAGGGTGAGGGCGTGGTCCGTGCTGTTGCTGCCGGCCCCGGCGATCACGGGAATGCGGCCGGATGCGCTTCGCACGGCTTCGCTGACGATGGCCTTGTGCTCCGGGTAGGAGAGCACGGCGCTCTCTCCCGTGGTGGCGCATACCGCCACGGCGCCGCAGCCGGCGCTGATCTGCATTTCCATCAGTCTGTCCAGCGCCGCGAAATCCACTTCGCCGCTGCGAAAGGGCGTTACCAGCGCCGCAGCGCAGCCGGTGAATACGGTTTCCTTCAAAGGGATTCCTCCTTTCCGATCAATGAATAAAAGAGGACCGGGACGCGATCCACGTCCCGGTCCCCGGTGTCTTCGGCAAGAGCGTATCAGATATAATTCTCCGCGCAGAGCAGCTCCGCCAGCAGCACAGCGCCGCCGGCAGCACCCCGCAGGGTGTTGTGGCTCAGGCAGACGAACTTGTAGTCGTACTGGGTGTCCTCACGCAGCCGGCCGACGGAAACGGCCATCCCGTTTTCCAGGTTGCGGTGGAGCTTGGTCTGGGGCATGTTGTCCTCCGTGAAGTAGTGGAGGAACTGCTTCGGCGCGGTGGGAAGCTGCAGCTCCTGGGGACGGCCCTTGAATTCCGCCCAGCGCTTCAGGATCTCCTCCTTGGAGGGCTTCTCCCGGAAGGACGCGAACACGGCTGCCATATGGCCGTTGGAAACCGGCACCCGCAGGCACTGGGCGGTGATGGCGGGTTTTTCGGCGTTGACGATCACGCCGCCCTCCACCTTGCCCCAGAGCTTCATGGGTTCCTTCTCGGATTTCTCTTCCTCGCCGCCGATATAGGGGATCACGTTGTCCACCATCTCCGGCCAGGTCTCGAAGGTCTTGCCCGCGCCGGAAATCGCCTGATAGGTGCAGACCAGCACCTTCTCCAGGCCGAAATCCCGCAGGGGGTTCAGGGCGGGGACATAGCTCTGAAGGGAGCAGTTGGACTTGACGGCGATGAAGCCGCGCTTTGTGCCCAGCCGCTTCCGCTGGCTCTCAATCACAAGGATATGCTCCGGATTGATTTCCGGTACCACCATGGGCACGTCCGACGTCCAGCGATGGGCGCTGTTGTTGGAGACCACGGGGCACTCCAGCTTTGCATACCTTTCCTCCAGGGCCTGGATTTCCTCCTTTTTCATGTCCACGGCGGAGAAAACAAAATCTACCATCCCGGCGATCTTTTCCGCGTCGGCGGCAGCGTCCATGATGATCAGGTCCCTGGCGCAGTCGGGCAGGGGAGTCTCCAGCTGCCAGCGGCCTTCCATCACATCCCCATAGCGCTTGCCCGCGCTGCGGGGACTGGCGGCCACCACGGTCAGGGTGAACCAGGGGTGACCCTGCATCAGAGTTACGAAACGCTGGCCTACCATGCCGGTAGCGCCGATGACGCCGACCTTGTACTTCTTCATAGCAATCGCTCCTTTTTCACCCTATGGGGTTATTTGCATCTTGCCGAATGAAGGAAATCATTGTATAATCATAAAATCGATTTGCCTGCACCGCCAAGCTGCGTTGAAAAATATAGTGTATAATAGCACCGCCATACACGGAAAGTCAAGGCGGCGAGGCAAATTACCGTGAGAATCTTTCCCTATTTCAACAACCGGACGACGAGGATCAAATGATACACAGAATGGACAAGCTCAGGCGTGCGCTGCTTCTCCTTTTGGTCTGCCTCCTGCTGGGTCTGCCCTCTGCCGCGGAGGACACGGAGGACCCGGCGCCCTATATCCGGGTGGGCCTCTACTGGGGTGATCGGGCGCTGGAGGGAGCCAACCTCCTCAATTATACAGGCAGCGGCTATATGCTGGGCTATTTCGACAGGGACCTTCAGTTCGTGCCGCTGATGCGCACGGAGGAAAGGGCCATCAGCATGCTGAAGGACTGGAGCCTGTACTATGTGGGCGGCCAGTATGTTTCCCAGGGCTCTTCCGACAATATCCGGGTCGGCTGCTATCACATCCGACTTGGGAGCTATGACAGCTGCGAGGAAGCGATGGAGGAGGCTTCCGCCTATTCGGACGGCTACGTCGGCTTTATGAACGGGACATGGTATGCCTTCTGCGGCAGCTATCTCAGCCAGTCCGCCGCGGAAAGCGCCGCCGCCTCCCGCGGCGTCTACGGCGCCGCCGTGACCGCCTCCAGCCGCTGCGTCACCGTGGTGGTCACCGGAACGGATCGGGTCATTTTCCAGTTTGACGGCGGCACGGAAACCTCCCTGGGCGTCATGCCGCAGCCGGACGCGTCGGGTGAACGGCCCATTACCTGGTTCCGGGGCTACAAGTATTACGGCGGCTTCCGCTATACCCGGCGGGACGGGGGAAATCTGACGGTGGTCAACGTCCTGGAAATGGACGACTATGTCTGCGGCGTCGTACCCTATGAAATGAGCCCAAGCTGGCCCCTGGAAGCGCTGAAGGCCCAGGCGGTCTCCGCCCGGACCTATGCCGCCTCCCAGCTGCACAAGCATGAGAGCAGCGGCTTCGACCTGTGCAACACCACCTGCTGCCAGGCTTACCTGGGCGTGAATGTGAATGCGCCGGACTGTGAGGAGGCCGTAAGGGACACCTCCGGCGTCTACGTGACCTATGACGGCGCGTATGCCGATACATTCTATCATTCCTGCGACGGCGGCGCCACCGAGAACTCGGAAAACGTCTTCTATGAGGCGATCCCCTATCTGAAGGGCGTGCGCGACCCCTATGAAAGCCACGTGACGACCGGCTATGAGCACTGGTCCTATGTCTATACCGCCGACGAGATCACCTGGATTTTGCAGAACAAGGGGTATAAATGCGCCCATATCGTCAGCGTCACCCCCACCTATACGGAGGTGGGCAATATCCTTTCCCTCCGGTTCACGGACAGCGCCGGCGTCAGCTGGACCTTCTCCCGAAGCCGCGCATCCACCATCCTCAACAGCCAGACCTACAACCGCATCATCCACAGTCAGCGCTTCACGGTGACGGACGCCGACGCGGAGCAGGCATTCCTCTGCGTCAACGGTACGGACACCCGGATTTCCGACAACGACGCGCTCTGCGCGGTGGACGGCAGCGGGCAGGTGCGCAGCATCGGGGAAAGAGGCAGCCTGACCGTCATCACCGCTGCCGGAACGGAGACCGTGCCCCTCAACGGCAGCGGCCAGGCGGTCACATCGGATCGATTCCTGGTTTCGGGTTCCGGCTGGGGCCACAACGTGGGCATGAGCCAATACGGGGCCAAGGCGATGGCGGAGTTGGGCTTTACCTATGACGAGATTCTCAAGTTCTATTACAGCGGGGTGGATGTAGGGTGAAGACCAGCGATTTTTACTATGATCTCCCGGAGGAGCTGATCGCCCAGACGCCTCTGGAAAAGCGGGATTCCTCCCGGCTCATGCTGCTGGATAAGGCGACGGGGGAGATCGGCCACAGCGTATTTTCTCAGCTGCCGTCGTATCTGAAGGCGGGGGACTGCCTGGTCATGAACGATTCCCGCGTTCTCCCCGCCCGGCTGATCGGCCGCAGGGCCACCGGCGGCGCCGTGGAGGTGCTGCTGCTGACGGACCTGGGCGGCGGCGTCTGGGAATGCCTGACCCGGCCCGGACGCAAGACCCCCGTGGGCACAAAGCTCTTTTTCGGCGATGGGGAGCTGAGCGGGGAAGTGGTGGAGGCCGTCAGCGACGGGAACAAGCGCATCCGCTTCACTTATGAAGGCATTTTTCTGGAGGTGCTGGAGCGCCTGGGCCGGGTGCCGCTTCCGCCCTATATCAAGGCGGAGCTGAAGGACCCGGAGCGGTATCAGACGGTCTATGCCCGCAGCCCCGGCTCCGCCGCCGCCCCGACGGCGGGACTGCACTTTACCCCCTCGCTCCTGGCGGAGCTGCAAAACAAGGGCGTTGAGCTTTGCTATGTCACGCTCCACGTGGGACTGGGCACCTTCCGCCCGGTGAAGGAGGCGGAAATCGAGGGCCATGAGATGCACTCGGAATTCTGCATGATCCCCGGGGAGACGGCGGAGAAAATCAACGCCGCCAGGCGGGAAGGGCGGAGGATCGTCTCGGTGGGCACCACCTCCTGCCGCACGCTGGAAGCCGTAGCCGATGAACAGGGCATGGTCCGGCCTTTTGCGGACTGGGTGAATATTTTCATCTATCCCGGATATCATTTCAAATGCGTGGACGCCCTCATCACCAATTTCCACCTGCCGGAGAGCACCCTGATCATGCTCGTAAGCGCGCTGGCGGGGCGCGAACACGTGCTGGAAGCTTACCGTACCGCAGTGGAAATGCGCTATCGTTTCTTTTCCTTCGGGGACGCCATGTTGATTCACTGATTTTCTTTCCGTTCCTGTTGACAATTGTTACTGCACGTGCTAGAATAATGCCGACAATTGTAAACAAACAGAGGCTTCCATCGGATGAATTGCGCAGAGAAGAAAGGGGGGAACGGCCCGTGGCGCGCCATGAGGACCTGGATTGGGTGCGGACGGTTTCCGCCGCCGGCGTCGTTCTGCTCCATACCTCCAGCATCTATGTCTCCAGGTATTCCCAGCTGACGTTGCTGGGCGTAAGCCCGTCGCTCCTTGCCAACCAGATCACCCGCTTTGCCGTGCCGGTATTCTTCCTGCTTTCCGGCCTGGGTCTCGGCCTCAGCAAGCGGCCGATGAAGCTGCCGGATTTCTGGATTTACCGCCTGCGGAAGCTGGCGGTCCCTTATGTGCTCTGGTCGCTTTTCTATTTTCTGTTGGATCATCACGGTGATTTTCTCCTGCATCCGCAGCAGGGCGTCCTTACTTTCGGTGCGCTCCTGCTCAAGGGCGGAGCGGCTTCCCATCTTTGGTTCCTGCCGGTGCTGCTGGAGCTGTATTTGCTGTATCCCGGCCTGAAATGGCTGATGCGCCGGGCGCCGGGGTGGACGCTTGCGGTGTCCTTCCTGGTGACGCTGTTCTGCATTCTGGCGCTTTATGTGCCGCTGCCCCTTCCGCGCTGGCTGCGGCCTCGGCTCTGGCGGCTCTTTCCGCCGTGGATTTTCTACTTTGTCCTGGGAATGGCGATCACGGAGGAACGGCTCGCGCGCATCCGGGAATTGGCGCGGAAGCGTGCGCTTCCGCTCTGCGCCGCGGCGGCCGCCCTCGCGCTGATTTACAGCTGGGATTCGGTGCGCTGCGGAAATCTGGAATCCGTGAAGCCGCAGCTGCTGCTCTATTCGCCGCTGTGCTTCCTGGCGCTGCTGGCTTCCTGGAGAATCTGCGGGAAAGGCGCCGCATTGCCAGCCTTTTCCGCCTTTGCTTCCCGCCACGCCATGACGGTGTATTTCGCCCACATCTTTTTCATCAAGCTCCTGCGCCGCTGGAGCTTCTTCAATCGCAGCTTCCTGACCCTGCTCCTGACCTTCGTCCTTGTCTACGCATTGAGCCTGCTGACGGCCTGGGTGCCGGAGCTGTGGAGCAGATATCGGAGAAAGAAGACCGCGGCAGTATAAAGGCAGCCCCGAAACCCGGGGCTGCCTTTCATGGTCTCCGCTATCAATCCAGCTTTTCCATCAGCTCACGGATCGCTTCCGTGAGCTTTTTTGCGCCGGAATGGTCGTGGCCGCTGGCGGTGATCCCGGCCACATAGCCGCCCTTTCGGGCGATGCCGGGGAAATAGAAGTCGCTGCCGTGCCGGTCGCTGCTGACATTCACGGGAATGCCCAGACGATTGCAGTCCGAATGGACGGCCTCGTTTACCTCCGGGTCGTCGGTAGCGGCCAGCACCAGGTCGGCTCCTTCCGCGTCGCCGGGAGCATAGGCGCGGCGCAGTACGGTCACTTTGCCCTCCGCTTCCAGGGGGAGCAGCTCGCTGTGAAGCCGGGGAGCGACGACCGTCACCCGGTCCGTGAAGCCCAAAAGCGCCCGGATTCGCCGGAGCGCGATGTTTCCGCCGCCCACCACCAGGACCTTTTTCGAGCTCAGGTCGATAAACAGGGGGAAATAGGGGTAGTCCGCCATGTGGTCACCTTCTTCGGCGGCTTATTCCGCCTCCGCCCGCCGGGCCTTTTCCGCGATCATCGCCCGGATGGAGGGGTATTCGCCCATGCCTTTCAGGATGCATTCCACCTTGAAGCCTTCCTTGCGCAGCATGCTGGCCCAGGAATCCTCATCTTCGCCCGCCATGTCGTTGAGCGCGTGGTCGCCGGCCACCACCATGAAGGGCAGGAGCCGGATGCATTCGGGCTTCCGCTCCCTGGCCGCGGTCAGAATGGGTGCAAAGCCGGGTTCTTCCTCGACGGTCCCGACGATGAAATTGGGATATCCGTCTTTCCGGAAGGCCTCCGCCAACAGCAGATAATAATTCGTCTTCGCTTCCGCGCTGCCGTGGCCCATGAGCGCCAGCATCTCCCCGTCGCCCACATCGGAGAATTCCTTTTCGAGAACGGCGGCCACCGCCTGCACGTCCGCGTCCGAGGTCATCAGGGGCTTGCCGAGGCGAAGACGGGAGAAACGACCGCCTGCGGCGGCGTTGACCGCATTGACGATCTTCCCGTATTCGCCGCCGGGCAGAATGTGCGTCGGCTGTACCAAAAGGTCCGTGATCCCGTCGGAGAACATCCGATCCATGGCCTCCTCCACGGAATCCACGTTCAGCTCGCCCAGACCGCGCAGCTTGCGCCGGATGATGCTGCTGGTCCACGCGCGATACGCTTTTCGCTCCGGAAAAGCGGCGGCCAGATCGGCTTCGATCGCCTCAATGGTTTTCTTTCTCGTTTCGGCGACGGAGGTGCCGAAGCTTACGACCAGTAATCCCTTGCTCATGGCTTTCCTCTCTTTCTGTGTGTTTAGGCAATACCGCACAATTCTGGTGCACAGATTGCGCAGTCAGAATTTTCGTCAGATTGTCTGAAAATCGCGGGGAATACTTCCTGTATTGGCCAAGATTTTCGGGCAATATGACGGAACATGATGCAAGCAAGATGT
>JAEETX010000008.1 GCA_016286665.1 Oscillospiraceae bacterium | reverse complement strand
GGATCGTCCTGGACCGGGAAACGGCGGAAGAATGCGAAAACGACACCTATTTGGAAGCGTGGAACTGCATCCCTCCCCATGAGCCCAGGAGCTATCTGTATGCCTTTCTTGCCCGGATCACCCGGCACATCTCCCTGAACTGCTGCCGTGACCGCGGCCGCCTGAAGCGCAGCGCCCATATCGTCGAACTGAGTTCGGAGATGGAGGAGTGCATCCCCGCCCCCGACGATGTTTCCTGCCGCGCGGAAGATCTGGCCCTCAGCGAAGCGATCAACGGCTTCCTCCGCGGTCTGGATCAGGAGAAGAGGAACATCTTCATCCGCCGGTACTGGTATCTGGACAGCGTCGCAGACATCTCCGAACGCTTTGCCGTCACCGAGAGCAAGGTAAAGACGACGCTCTTCCGCTGCCGCGCAAAGCTTCGCCGGCATCTGGAAAAGGAGGGTTACATTCTGTGAGAGGAAACGAGCTTTTGGATAAGATGGAACTGATCGACCCCCTGTTCATCGAAGCGGCGGAGACTGCGCCGCTTCGTGCAGGAAACCGGAGGTTTCTTTGGGGCTCCATTGCCGCGTGCTTGATCCTGCTGATCGGGTTCTGCGCCGTGGTGCAGTCAGGTGCTTTTCCAAGTCTGCAAACGGGAAGAGTCAGCAGTTCTGCGGCGCCGGGGGGAACGTTTACCTCTGCATGTGTTTTCTGGCTGGACGGAAACAAAGCCGTCGCTTACGGTCCCATCGATGGTGAGGACCGTAAGCGGTATGATCTTATTCCCGACAAGATCGCCGTCGGCCAGACCCTAAATGAGGCTACGATCATCACGGAAGCCGACCTTGGGGAGTTCATGGGAACCGTCACCGGCTGTATTGATCCCGCCCTGAACGGCTGCAGGGTCTATCACTATGCCAAATACCCCGAAAAGGACGCCATATGTATCGTGGACACGCCCCAGGGCTATGCATTCTATTGCGGCAGCGTTCTCGCTTTCGATGCTGTGGTCGGCGGCAGTTCGGATGAACTCTTTTCGCTCTACGGTCTGCCGGATTCTCTGGAGGAACTGGAGATCCTTTCCCCCGGCGAAAGGTTTCTGTTTGAAATCACGGATCCCGCGCAGATCGCGGTCATTTTTGAGATCCTTTCCGGTAAAACGAACATCGGACTTATCGCCTCGGATTATCGCTACGCCCAGGCATGGTATGACGCCTACGGAAATGAGGATGTGTCTTTCAGTGAGGAAAACGGATTTGTGTTCCGGGACGGCACTTCCGGGGACGGAGATTCCGGACAGGTTTTTGCGGAAAAAACCTATCAGAAGGCGCATGCGCTTTGGGGAAAAGGAAGCTGTCATCTCTGCTTCACGACGGTAAAGGGGTTCCGGCTGCTGATCGACTACAGTCCTGCGGTATGTTCCTTCAACGCACAGGACAGTTACTACGTGTTGTCCGAGGCGGAAACGGAAACGCTGAATACGATCCTTCGGATCACGGACTGATACTGATTGCATATCAGTATGACCTCCCGAAGGGAAACGGGAAACGGAAAACGGCACAGCCGAAGCCATGCCGTTCTCGGGATCAAGCCCTATTTTCTGACCCGCAGACGCCTGTCTGCGGGTCAGATTTTTTCAGCCGGTCTCAGCGTTCCGGAAGATGGACTCCACCCGCTGTCGCAGGGCCGGGTGCTTTTCCAGCGAAGGGTCCGCCGCCAGGAGGCGCTCCGCCTCCGCCTGCGCCTCCTTCAGCACATCCAGGGAGGCTGCCAGGTCCGCGATATGCAGGGTCGGAAGCCCATGCTGTCGGGAGCCGAAGAAATCGCCGGGTCCGCGCAGCTTCAGGTCCTCCTCCGAAATGCGGAAGCCGTCACTCTCCTTTACCAGAGCGTCCAGCCGCTCCGCGCTGACGCCGCCCCCCTTGCCCTTAAAGAGGACGCAGTAGCTTTTGTGCTTCCCCCGCCCCACGCGGCCCCGCAGCTGGTGCAGCTGGCTGAGGCCGAAACGATCCGCATTTTCCACCACCATCAGGGCGGCATTGGGCACGTCCACGCCCACCTCCACCACGGTGGTGGAGACAAGGATCTGTATTTCCCCGGAAACGAAGGAAGCCATGACCGCTTCCTTTTCCGCCGTCTTCATTCTCCCGTGCAGCAGTCCCAGGCGATATTGAGGGAAGACCTCGGTGCGCAGCTGCTCATACACCTCGGCGGCGCTGCGCAGGTCCAGGGTCCCCTCCTCGTCCTCCTCAATCATGGGGCAGACCACATAGACCTGACGCCCCTCGTCCACCAGGCGGGCGATGAACCGCTGTATCCTGGGACGCATGCTTTCCTCCACGGCATAGGTATCCACTTTCTGCCTGCCGGGGGGCAGCTCGTCGATAACGGACACGTCCAGGTCGCCGTAGAGGATCAGCGCCAGCGTCCGCGGAATGGGGGTCGCGGACATGACCAGGATATGGGGCGCGGAGGTCTTGGCCGCCAGCGCGCTGCGCTGGCCCACGCCGAAACGGTGCTGCTCGTCCGTAACCGCCAGGGCCAGGCGGGGAAACTCCACCCCCTCGCTGAGAAGGGCATGGGTGCCCACCGCCAGGTCCGCTTCTCCCAGGGCAAGCCGTTCCACAGCTTCCCTTTTCGCCTTCGCTGTCATGCTGCTTTTAAGCTGCACCACCCGGATACCCATCGGCTCCAGCAGCGTCGAGAAGGTGCGGAAATGCTGGTCTGCCAGCAGCTCCGTCGGGGCCATAAAAGCGGCCTGGAATCCGGCGCGGCAGACCGCCCAGATGCAGGCGGCGGCCACCATGGTCTTGCCGGAGCCCACGTCCCCCTGCACCAGCCGGTTCATGGCGCTGCCGGAAGCCATATCCGCCAGGGAATCCCGAATGGCCCGGCTCTGCGCCCCCGTCAGTTCGAACGGCAGGCGCCCGGTGAATTCCTCCAGCGCCGGCGCGGGGATCACGTGACCCGCCTCGCTGCGCCGCTGATTCTTCATGCTGCCCAGAGCGCAGGCCAGCACGAAAAGTTCTTCAAACACCAGTCTCTGCCTGGCACGCATGGCTTCGGCCATATCGGCAGGCATATGGATGCTGCGGTAGGCCCGGCGGATATCCGGCAGATCATATCTCCGGATCGTCTCCGCAGGCAGCAGGTCCCGCAGCTCCTCCAGGCAGGAATCCAATCCCTGGCGGATGGATTTGATGAGGGTATTCTGGCTGATGCCCGACGTGAGACGGTACACCGGCACGATGCGCCCGGTGGTCTTTCCCTCCCCGTCCGCCGGTTCAAAGGTGGGGTTCTGCAGGCTCAGCTTATTGCCGAAGCGCTGAAAGCGCCCATAGAAGCTGTAGCGGCTGCCCACATGCAGCTGATTCTTGAGATAGGGCTGGTTGAAAAACGTCACCTCCGCGCTGCCGCTGTCGTCGGCAATGCGGAAGCGGGTCAGGTTCAGGCCCTTGCGGATGCGGCTGAGCAACGGCGTGCTGATCACCGCCGCCCGGACGCATGCGGTCTCCCCTTCGGCGATCTCCGCCAGATCACGGATGACGCTGCGGTCCTCGTAGGCGCGGGGGAAATAGGAAATGAGGTCATAGACCGTGCGGATATCCAGCTTTTCCAGAAGCTTCGCCCTAGCTTCGCCGATGCCCTTCAGATAGCGCACGTCGCCGTAGAGCTCCATATTCCTCCCCCCTTTCGCTCATCTGCCGTTCTTGATCTTTTCCCAATAGGCCTTGGCGGCCAACTCCGTCTTGTTGTCCCCGTATTCGTAATACCTGGCGTCCTTGATGGTGTCCGGCAGATATTGCTGCTTTACCCAGTGATTGGGGAAATCATGGGGATAGAGATACCCCTGCTCCCGCTCGAAACCGGTTCCGTCCGCGTGGACATTCTGCAGTTCTCTTGGGGGCGTGCCCCCCTTGCCGGCTTTCACATCCGCCATGGCGCGGTCGATCGCCGTCACCACGGAATTGGATTTGGGCGCCGTCGCCAGCAGGATCACCGCCTCCGCCAGGGGCAGCCGCGCTTCCGGAATGCCCAGCTGCAGCGCGGAATCCACGCAGGCCTTCACGATAGCCGCCGCCTGGGGATAGGCCATGCCGATATCCTCGCTGGCGGAGCAGAGGATCCTCCGACAAGCCCCGGCCAGATCTCCCGCCTCCAGCAGCCGCGCCAGATAGTGGAGGGCTGCATCCGGATCGCTGCCCCGCAGGGATTTCATCAGGGCGGATACCGCGTCGAAATGCTGGTCACCCTCCCGGTCGTATTTCATGGCGCTCTTTTGGGCGATCAGCTTCACATCCTCATCCGTGGCCGTCACCACGCCGCCGACGCTCCTGCCGCCGTAGAACAGCAGCTCCACGCTGCTGACCGCCTTCCGCACGTCACCGCCGCAGCCAAAGCAGATGCTCCGGATCGCCTCCGCGGAGAAATCCGCTTTCAGCGCCGTCTTTTCCTCCATACAGCGGATAGCCCTGCGGACGGCAGGTTCCATTTCCGCCGGGGAAACCGGCTTGAACTCAAAAACGGCGCTGCGGCTGAGGACCGCGCTGTAGACATAGAAATAGGGGTTTTCCGTGGTGGAGGCTATGAGGCTGATCTTGCCGTTCTCAATATATTCCAACAAGGACTGCTGCTGCTTTTTGTTGAAATACTGAATCTCATCCAGATACAGCAGGATGCCGTTGGGGGCCAGCATGGTATCCAGGCTGCTGATGATCTCCCGGATATCCGCCGTTCCCGCCTGGGTGGCGTTCAGCTTCCGCAAGGTGCGCTGCGTCGCCTGGGCGATGATGCCGGCAACGGTGGTCTTTCCCGTTCCGGAAGGGCCATAAAAGATCATATTGGGGGCCTGACCGCTTTCGATGATCCTGCGGAGCATCCCGTCCGGCCCCAGGATATGCTGCTGCCCCACCACTTCATCCAGCGATTTCGGGCGAATTTCATCTGCCAATGGTCTCTGCATTTTTCATCACCGAAGGGATTATACCATATTCTCTGATGGAAAACCATGGTGAACCGTGCTATAATGCGAAAAACGGATTTCCGAGGTAATGAGATGGCATACATAAACGAGATCATCCGTCTTCTGGAGGAAGAATACCCCGCCGCGCTGTGCAGCCTGCAATATGACGTGGACTGGCAGCTGCTCTTTGCCGTTCGCCTCAGCGCCCAATGCACCGACGAGCGCGTGAACAAGGTGACCCCGGCGCTCTTTGAACGCTTCCCCACCCTGGAGGATTTTGCGGAGGCGAAGCAGGAGGAAGTGGAAGGGCTGATCCACTCCTGCGGCTTTTTCCGCGGCAAGGCAAGGGACCTGATCGGCAGCGCGCAGATGCTGCTGCGGGACTACGGCGGCAAGGTGCCGGACAGCATGGAGGAGCTCCTGAAGCTGCCCGGCGTGGGGAGAAAGACCGCCAACCTGATCCTGGGCGATGTCTACAGGCAGCCGGCCGTGGTGACCGACACCCACTGCATCCGCATAGCCGGTCGCCTGGGCCTGACGAAAAACAAAGAACCGGTGAAGGTGGAGCGGGACCTTCGGGAAATCCTGCCCCCGGAGAAATCCTCGGATTTCTGCCACCGCATGGTCCTCCACGGGCGAAAATACTGCATGGCCCGGAAACCGGACTGTGCGCGCTGCCCGCTGACGGGCATCTGCAAGAAGATTATGTAAACCCATTGGACGAAAAGCATCCCGGAGGGAAGGGCCCCTCCGGGATGTTTGTTTTATTCGGTGGCGTAGTTGGTGAAATAGTTCTGAATGAGGATCACGGGGGTGCCCCGATCGCCGCTGCCGCTGGTCAGATCGCAGAGGCTGCCCAACAGGTCCGTCAGCTGTCGGGGGGTGGTGCCCTGAGAGTTCATTTCGCCCTTGAGGTCGCCGTCCTTGGCGCGGATTTTCTCGCGCATGGCGTCCATGAGCTCCTGTCCGCTCAGGTCCTTCAGCTCATTGTCCGCGAAGTATTTCATCTTCAGCTCGTTGGGCGTGCCCCGGAGGCCCTCGGTGAAAGCGGGAGAGACCACCGGATCGGCCAGCTCCCAGATGCCGCCCACCGGGTCCTTGAAGCCGCCGTCGCCGTAGATCATCACTTCCAGCTTTTTTCCGGTGGCGTCGTAGAGGGCCTTCTGCAGGCTGTCCACGAACTTCTGGCAGTCGCGCGGGAAAAGCTTGACCTTTTCCTCCGTCGCCTTGTTGGCGCCCAGAAGGCCGAACTTTTCATTGTAGCCGCTGCCGTTCACCGGCGCGGTCATGATGTCGTCCAAGCTGAATACGCGCTCGGCGCCGTTGTCCTTGAGGATGCGCTTGGTGCGGGCGCGGGTGTGGATATCGCAGTTCAGGACGTTTTTCGTATAGTGGAGGATATAGCGGGGGTCATTGGAGAAAACGATTTCGATGTTGCTTCCCAGGCTCTTGTAATAGTTCACATAGTCGATGCCGGTAAAGGGGTGGACGGTGTTGTTGCCGAAGATGGCGCGGAAGCCGCGCTCGTCAAAGCTGTCGGTGTAGGGGTTGATGCCCTTGCGGTCCATCTCATCGTCGCTGATGAGCCGGTTGCCAACTTCATCGCTGGGGAAGGACAGCTGGACATACAGCTTCTTGCAGGCCATGCTGATGGCCCGAAGCATGATGGCGAAACGGTTGCGGCTCATGATGGGGAAAATGATGCCCATATCCTCACCGCCCAGCTTCTTGCGCACATCCTCCGCGATCTGCTGCACGGTGGCATAGTTCCCCTGGGTGCGGGCAACGACGGCCTCGGTCACGCCCACGACATCCCGATCCTGGAGGCAAAAGCCCTCCTTCTCGGCGGCAGTCAGCAGGCTGTCCCGGATCATGGAAACCAGATCGTCGCCCTGACGGAAAATCGGTGTGATAATGCCTCTGGAAGTAACGCCCGTATATCTCATGATTAACAGCTCCTTTACTATTCATGGAACTGAAAAATTATACATGAGAAAGCACTTGGCTGTCAACGGGCAGATTCCACATCGTTTTTTCTTCTTTTGTTATGTCTTTTGGCACGAATAATCAAAAGAACGATCACGACGATCACAATCGGCCCGAGCACGATGGGGAGCGCGGAAATGAAGAAGAGGAATCCGCCCTTGAAAGCTCCCAGCAGCCACTGGCAGGAGGAGCGGAACCTTTCGCCGATCTCCTGGCCGAAGGTGTGGGTGATGGGCGTCTCCTGGGTCAGCTCCTTTACCTCGCTGATACTGAGCTCCAGGGTGGAATAGTTGATCTTGCTGTCCCAGTTCGTGAGGGTGGTGGTGAGGGATTCGATGCTGTAGCGGACGCTGGCCAGCCTGTCCTCAATGCTCAGCATATCCTCCACCGTGTCCGCCTTGCTCAGCATGTCCAGCAGCCGGGATTCCTCCGTGCGATAAGTGTTCAGGCGGGACTCGGTGTCATAATAGGAGCTGGTGATATTCTGGGCCTGAACGCTGGAGCGGGTCAGGTTCCCGAGGGACTCCAGCGCGCCGGTGAAGGCCTGAAAGCTGTCGCGCGGAACGCGGATCGTGAAGGAGGCGGTGCGATAGGCGGGGCGGTTATAGTAGGTGGTGCTGTAATCCTTGCCGGTCACATAGGAGCTTTCGATAAAGCCGCCGTATTCCCCGATCAGGGCGTAGACCTTCTCCACGCTCTCCTCAAAGTGAATGGTTTCCACATTGGCGGAACCGGAATAGATGATCTTGTCGAAAGTCTCCGCCCTGGCTGCAGCGCTGTCGTCGCTGCCGCTCATCAAGGCTTCGGATTCCTCCCCGGGATATTCGTAGTCGCCGTCGTAATAAGCGCCGCCGCCGGGCGCAGCGTCGGCCATCGCAGGGGCGACTGCCTTCATGTAACTGCCGGAGCTGTTCGCGTCATAGGCGTAGGCGGCCTCCGTCTTGCTTCCGCCTCCGCCTCCGCAGCCGGTCAGCAGGAAGGTCAGCATCAAAAGGGCCAGCGCCAGGGCCGCAATCTTCCGTGAATTCTTGTTCATGGGAACGACCTCCTTTTCTACAGTCACTTTCTCAGACGCAAAGGAAGGAAAAAAGTTCCGCAGCCGGACTGGCTGCGGAACTCTTTGCTGAAATCAATAGGCTACGCCCCAATAGATCATGTGCTTGGCCGGCTTGCCGCAGATGGGGCAGACGTCGTCCAGATGCTCCTGCACGAAGGGGATGCAGCGGCTGGTCATGCCCGCCTTCTCCTTCATCGCCAGCTCGCAGTCCAGGCCGCCGCACCACATGGTCTTGATAAAGCCGCCGTGCTTTTCCTGCAGTTCTTTGGCTTCTTCCAGAGAGTGGGCTTCAAAAATGTGACTGTCCAAATTTTGCTTTGCCTTGTCAAAAAGGCCCTGCTGCACGGCGTCCAGCAGCTCCGGCACCTTCTCCGTCAGCTCCGCCAGAGCCACGGGCACCTTTTCGAAATTATCCCGGCGGACGCAGACGCACTGCCCGTTTTCCATATCGCGGGGACCCAGCTCCAGCCGCAGGGGCACGCCCTTCATCTCCCACTGGGCGCATTTCCAGCCCAGGGAATTGTCGCTGTCGTCGATCCTGGCGCGGATACCGGCGGCTTTCAGCGCTGCCAGCAGCTCGTTTGCCTTTTCCAGCACGCCGGGCTTGTGGGCCGCCACGGGCACCACGATGACCTGGATGGGCGCCACGGCGGGGGGCAGCACCAGACCGTTATTGTCGCCGTGGGTCATGATGAGGCCGCCGATGATGCGGGTGGAAGCGCCCCAGCTCGTCTGATGGGGATAGGTCTGCTTGTTTTCCTTATCGGAATAACTGATGCCGAATGCGCGGGCGAAGCCGTCGCCGAAATAGTGGCTGGTGCCCGCCTGCAGCGCTTTATGGTCGTGC
This sequence comes from Oscillospiraceae bacterium, assembly GCA_016286665.1. Lineage (GTDB taxonomy): Bacteria > Bacillota > Clostridia > Oscillospirales > Oscillospiraceae > UBA1774. The sequence goes on along the minus strand of JAEETX010000008.1, from coordinate 43,341 downwards.
ATCATGCACTCCACGGTATAGGTCCTCTCCGCGCCGGCAAAGCGTTCCTTCTCCGTCTTAACGCCGCGGACCACCGGCATCGCCAGGAATTTCTCCCAGCACTCGGCGTAGACCTCCAGCATCTGCTCGGTCTCCTGAATGGCTTCCTCCGCCGTGGCGTGGAGTGTGTGGCCCTCCTGCCAGAGGAACTCGCGGCCGCGCAGGAAGGGCCGGGTGGTCTTCTCCCAGCGGAGCACGCTGCACCACTGGTTATACTTCATGGGAAGGTCCCGCCAGGAATGGAGCACATGGCTCCAATGCTCGCAGAACAGAGTTTCGGAGGTGGGGCGGATGCAGAGCTTCTCCGGCAGCTCCTCGCTGCCGCCCATGGTGACCCAGGCGCACTCCGGAGCAAAGCCCTCCACATGGTCCTTTTCCTTCTGCAGCAGGCTCTCCGGGATCAGCAGGGGCATGGACACGTTTTCGTGTCCCAGCTCCTTGAAGCGCCTGTCCAGCCAGCTCTGGATGTTCTCCCAGATCGCGTAGCCGTAGGGGCGCAGGATGAAGAGGCCCTTCACGCCGGAATAATCCACCAGCTCTGCCTTGACGCAGACGTCTGTGAACCACTGGGCGAAGTCCACCTCCATATCGGTGATCTGTTCGACCTTCTTATCCTTAGCCATGATTACTACTCCTTACAAATCAGATAACCGCAATTCTACACGCGGCGGCAGGAATTGTCAAGCGCTCAAAGGTTTACCAGCTGCCGCCACAGGCCGGGGCTGAATTCCGCCTGCCGCCGATAGGCCTGGGCCGCCCGATATTTGAAGTCAGAGTGCTCGATCAGGCGGAAGATACCCGATAGGGTATCGACGATCTCTTCCCTCGTCTCCCAACGGCGAACGCAGCCCGTGAAGACGAATTTGACGAAAGCACAGACGGCCGCGAGCCCGAAAAAAGCCCTGGCGCCGTCGCTGGTGCCGCCCACGTGGGGGAAGCTGTTGTAAAACATATGGCTTAGCAGGAGCCGCTCCGCCGCTTCCCGCCAGCCGGGGAGGCCCGCAAAGACATGTTCCTTCGCTTCCTCATAGCGGCGCAGGAGCTCCTTCGCTTCCTCGCGGGAGAGCTTCTCCCTGCCCGTCATTCCGAAAAAGCTGAGCGCTTCGAGACACAGCGGGCCCGCCACCTTGTTTTTCCCGCTGCAATCCGACGTCAATTGATGGAGAAGCCGGACAGAGTCCAGATACCCTTCCTCCTCATCGCAGCTTTCCGTGCAGCCAAACAGTTCTTCTCCCATGGCGGCAAAACGCGCCGGGAGCGGCTTCGTGCGATCTCCCATGAGTTCCAGGGCCCGGCGGCATTCCGCGTATTGCTCCGGCTTCATGTCGATGAGGAACATGGGTTCCTCGGCGATCTCGGCTTCGATCAGCTGCAGAGGTTCCCGTGAAGCAAGCGCTGCCTCCGTCACCGCCTCGCAGCTGAGGCTGAGGGCGCATTCGGCCGTGCCGCCCACGCTGCGCCGGTTGCGGGGATAGAGGCGGCAGACGTCGGGAAGTACGCCCTCCCCCAGCTGCTTTTGGAGCCTGCACAGGCCGTCCTCCCCCAGAAGGCGGCAGCGGGCATGCTGGTCGTGGACGATGTGGGCATAACGTCCCTCATCCGGCATAAAGTTCGGCCGCAGCGCTTCCCGGATCTCCTTTTTGAATTCCTCGGAACAGTCCGCGGAGAGCATCCGGTCATGTTCCTCGCGGCTGATGGTGACCGGCCAGCCGACGCAGCAATTGGCGCGGCATTCGCCGCATTTGCAGGAAAAGGCGGGGTAATAGTCCGCAACGATGTATGTCATACCGGATTCTCCTTCAGATGAAAAACCAGTTCTCTCGGGTGGCAGCTGACCTGATAGTCCCCGCAGCGGCGGCAGTCCGCCAGAAGAGCGCTGTCCTCCGTCTCCTCCGCGCCCAGCCTGCGGTAAAAGCCCGGTTCCCGCGCGGCGACCCAAAGGCTCGTCTCCCCCGCACCGGCGGCATACGCGAGACACCGGCCCGTCAGCAGCTTTCCCAGACCGTGCCCGCGGGCCTCCGGCTCCACCGCCAGGTATTCCAGCACCATCCGGTCAAACCTGCGGGTGACCGTGGCCGCGGCGAGAAGCGCGCCTTCCCTCCGGGCGGTCACGGAAAAAACCGGATGATAAAGGGCCGCCCAATCGTCGGTGATATCCAGCCCGGCGCTGCGATAAAGCGACGTGAACGCTGCGTGTCCGTTCTCCGTCTGTATCGTGATCTCAGCCACGGGCGGCTTCTCCGAACAGCGTGCGAATGTCCTTTCCTTCCCGCAGCTGCCGCGCGAAATCCGCCAGCAGCCGGCCGGAGCGCTCACGCACGAATTTCACCTCCGGATTGGAGCCGGGATCGATGCCCGTCATGCGGGAATAGACAAAGGTCACGTCGCTGAACAGTTCCCCCAGCACGGCGGAATGCGCCATGGAAAGCTGCCCGGAGACCCGCAGCAGGAAGGTAGGCATCACGTCGCAGAAGCGCTTGTAATTGGCAAGGGAGAGGATGACCTCCTCGTCCCCCAGCATCAGCCCCTGATGTGCTTCATCCGCGGCCTCGATCTTCTCGTGCACCAACGGATGGCGGAACGCGGGACGCATGTCGTCCCGCAGCAGGAAGAAGCCCAGCTTCGTATCCTTATTGCCCAGCACGCCCTCCAGGTTCATATGACTGTCCCTCGGCAGGCCGAAGAAGCGGGAGACCAGCAGGTCGTTCCCGTTCTTGTTGACGCCCTCGTTCCAGAACTGAATGAATTCATCCGCCAGCAGCCCCAGGGTCTCGTCGCCGCAGCCGAGGTAGATGAAATCCGTACCCTTTGCCTTTTGGAAAGCAAGGATAAACCGGGCCATATAATGGGGCAGGGAATCCGGATTCGTAAGGTCAAATGCCCGGATGGCCTTTTCGACCGTGGACCAATAAGCGTTCGTATCCATCCCGCAGACCAGCATGGGCGCCAGCAGGATGGGCGTCTTGTTGCGGCCGAAGCGGCCGGATACCCGGTCCGGCATGGGAAGGATGAGGTTCCCGTCCCGCTCCGCCAGCTTTTTCAGGTTGCCGCCGTTGGTGAAGACGATGCGCCGGAGGCTGCGGGAGGTGTATTCATGAAGCTTGATGGTCTCCTCCGTCACGCTGCTGCGGCTGAATTCCATAAAAAGGGTATTCTGCTCCGTGGCGTCCGGCGGCAGCAGCCTGAGCTGCAGGGGCGAATGGATCACGAGCCAGCAGAGTTTTCTCTCCGTGTCGGCATTATTGAGCGCGGCGGCATAGTGGCAGAACTGTTCGTTCGCGCCGATGCCCGTGGTGACCAGGTATTTCAGCCGCTTTTCCCCGAACCACCGGCGGATCTCCTCCCGGATCAGCGGCGCGGTCTCAGCCATGAAGCTGTCATAATAGGCTGTCACCTGCTCATGATAGAGCTCCAGAAAGGGATCGGCGGCAGCGTTCTCCGACACCTGGCGGGAGAGGGCATACAGGCTTTCTCCCAGGCCCTTGGGCAGCGCCGCCGGCTTATCCGGCTCCGGAGAAGCATAGAAGCGGAACAGCTCCGGAAAGGGGTTCAGGGCGGAAGCATCCCTGCACAGGGGCGCTGCTTCCGTGCCGCCGTCGCCCGCGCCGCTGCGAAGCTTCTGCTGTGCGATCAGCTCTCCCAGTCCCAATTCCGAGACCGCTTCCTCCATCTGCTTCGGAGGCAGACGGAAAACCTCGGACAGGGCGTTTACCAGTTCTTCCCCGTTGAGGGAAGTTTTCAGCGCGCCGGTCACCTGCTGCCTCCGGACGCCCTTGTCCGGCCAGCGGCGAAGCAGATCATCGGTCAATTGTGCAAAGAAATCAGCATTCATCGGTTTTCTCCGTTCGATCGATCACTCGGTATTATGTGGAATTGTATCACGATCCGACCAGATTGCAAGGGGAAAAGGCGGCGCTTCTTGACGGGGCCGGGGAGGCATGATATCCTTTGTCCAGCACAGGGCAGGAGGCGCTTATGGAACGGGAATACGCAAAAATGACGGTCACGCCCAAGGCGGAACGGGCGCTGCGCCGGGGGCATCCCTGGGTGTACGGCGAGGAGATCACCGCTGCGCAGGGCAGCTGGACGGACGGGGACATTGTGGACGTTCTGAGCAGTAAGGGCAGATGGCTGGGCGCGGGCTTTATCAACGCAAGCTCCAAAATCCGGGTGCGCGTCATCTCCCGCAATACCAACGACCGCTTCGACGAAGCGTTTTTCCGCCGCCGTGTCAGCTATGCGCTCCGCTACCGTCAGGCGGTCATGGGCGCGGATTTCAGCGCCTGCCGTCTGATCTTCGGGGAAGCGGATCAGTTCCCCGGCCTGACGGTGGACAGGTTTGAGGATATCCTGGCGGCGGAGGTGCTGTCGCTGGGCATGGACCGCCGCAAGGACCTCATTTTCCGCCTTCTGAAGGAAGAAGCGGAAAAGCTGGGCGTAAGCATCCGCGCGATCTATGAGCGCAGCGATTCCCCCCTGCGGGCCAAAGAAGGCCTGGAGGAGTCCTGCGGCTTTGTGTCCCTGCCGGGGTTGGAGACCGGGCTGGACGGTCACGTGATCATCACGGAAAACGGCATCCGTTACGATGTGGATTACATCCACGGGCAAAAGACCGGCTTTTTCCTGGATCAGAAGTACAACCGTCTGGCCGCAGCCAGGCTGGCCAAAGGCCGGAAGGTGCTGGACTGCTTCACCCACACCGGGGCATTTGCCCTCAACGCAGCCATGGCCGGCGCCGAGCGCGTCACGGCGGTGGACATTTCCGCCGACGCTCTGAAGCAGGCAGAGCGGAACGCGGCGCTGAACGGCCTTTCGGAGAAGATCGATTTCCGGCAGGGGGACGTATTCCGCTTCCTGACGGACGCTGCCGGCGCTGGCGCGGATTGGGACTATATCATCCTGGACCCGCCCGCCTTCACCAAGAGCGGCGCTACGGCGGACAGCGCCTATCGGGGATATCGGGAAATCAACCGGCGCGCCATGCAGCTGCTGCCCCGGGGCGGCTTTCTGGCAACCTGCTCCTGCAGCCATTTCATGCCCAGGGATCGCTTTGAACAAATGCTCCGGGACGCCGCCGCAGACGCCTCCGTCAGCCTGCGGCAGATCGAGGCGAGGCAGCAGGCGCCGGATCACCCGATCCTCTGGGGCGTCCCCGAGACGGATTACCTCAAATTCTACCTGTTCCAGGTGGTTTAGCCTTTCCCAGCTTCCCTTTCTTCCTTAAAGCAGAGCCCTTCGTCGTAGAATTCGCAGTTCTCACAGACGGAGGGTTCTTCTTCCAGAGACCAATAACCATGCCGGAAGTCCGGGCAGGAATACTGCTCGTCCACCGCTTTTCCTTTTTCTTTCATATCGTTCGCTCCTGTTTTCCACCGGGGCCGTTGATTCCCGGTGATTCCAATGGTATAATTCTTTCGGTCCAATAAAGAACTGTCAGTTAACGATCTGAATGAGGTGGAGAATAATGGCACAAAGAACCATGCGTGAAATGTATCTGGATATGGCAAAGGGAATCGAACCCGATTTCCTTTTGCAGTACACCTACGGCGGCAACCCCTATTCCAAACGTCCCGAGATCTGCACCGGCTGCTTCCCTTCGCTCATTATGGGAAACCGCGGCCCCGGCGGAGACAATAAGGACATTTGGGGCGTGACCTACGTGTCAAACAAGGAAGCCGGCTATGCGGGCCTGCCGGAACCCGGCAACTATATTCTGGACGATATCACCAAGTGGCGGGACGTGATCAAAGCGCCCGATCTATCCCATGTGGATTGGGAACAGATGGCGAAGAAGGATCTGGACGCCATCCGTCAGCGGGGTTGCGACCCGACCCAGAGCGCGATCGCCTTCGGCCTGCACGGCGGCTATTTCCAGACCCTGATGGCTTTCATGGGCTTCGTGGAAGGTCTCTGCGCCATTCAGGAGGAGCCGGAGGAGGTCTACGCTCTCTTTGACTACCTCTGCACCTTCTACAACGATATCGCGGAAAAATGCATCGACTACTACAAGCCCGACCTTGTGCATATCTCCGACGACGTGGCCGCCTGGGGCGCTCCCTTCGTCTCTCCCGCCCAGTATCGGGAGCTGATCAAGCCCTTCCAGGTGCGGGACGCCAAGTGCGGCAATGACCGGGGGCTGCCCATCGCCATGCACTGCTGCGGCAAGTGCGACATGCTGGTGGGCGACTGGATCGAATTCGGCGTCCGCTACTGGGACCCTCCCCAGACCTGCAACGATCTGGTGGGCGTCCAGAAGAAATTCGGCGATCAGATCATTCTGGAGGGCGGTTTCGACGCCATCGGCAGTCTGATGAGCGAAGACTGCACGGAGCAGCGCTTCAAGGACGCGGTGGTGGAGGCCATCGACACCTACACGGAAAACGGCCTCTACATCTTCGACCACTGGCTCTTCGGCGACCCGGACAACGACATGTTCAACAACCGCAATCGCTGGATGACCGAGGTCGTGGAGGATTACGGCCTCACGAAATACGGCAATCGCTGATTTAGCCTTGCCGGGACCGGGCAGCTTCGGCTGCCCGGCGTTTTTATTCTTTCGGAACGGCGAACAACAGGCCGCCCGGGATCACCTCTATCCGGAAGGACGTCCCTTCCACGATCTCACCGTCCAGGGAGACGATGAAACCGGGCTTTCCGCTGACGTCGATGATCCTGCCGCGCCGGTAGTTCACAACCCCCGCAAAGCGCGGGTCCTCCAGGTGGCTACCCGCCTTGTAGGCGTTCATCAGACGGAGGAAGCGGAGCCGCGACACCGGCTTAACCAGGCAGATCTCCGCCAGACCGTCGTCAGGCAGACTGCGGGGCGCGCATCGGTAGGAGCCGCCCACATACTGGCCGTTGGCAACGGTGCACAGAAGCATGTCCCCCTCGTGGAACGCTCCCCCGTCCACCTCCATGCGGCACCATGTCCGCATATTGAAGATCAGCGCCTTTGCCACGCCGGTGGGATAGGCGTTTTTTCCGCCGATCAGAGGCTTGGGCTTGACGTCGTTCATCGTTTTCGCGACTGCCGAATCCAGGCCGAAATGGAATGCGTTCACCGCCCAACGCTCCCCGACCTTGAGGATATCGATAGGCCGCGGCGTCGCTCTCAGCAGCGCCTCCAGCGCCTGAAAGCGCGCTGCGCCGCCGAAGGCCTTCACGAAATCGTTGCCGCTGCCCAGGGGCAGAACGGTCATGCAGGCATTCGGATGCATGGCGGCGCCGGAAGCCACCTCGTTCACGGTCCCGTCGCCGCCGCAGGCCACAAAGCAAAGCTTTTCCTCCGGCTCGGCGGCGCAGCGGCTTTGAATATAGGCTGTCGCATCCCTGGGGCCTTTCGTTTCGTAGACTTCGCAATCCGGCAGACCGCCGATCAGTTCCCGCACGATCCGGGGCACAGAACCGTCGCCCGCGGCGGGGTTGACGATGAACACATGTTTCATGGCAGTTCCTCTCTATCTCTCGGCCGCTTCCCCATCCCGAATCAGGAAGCGGTGCTCCCCCGGCCCCAGCAGCTCCTGCCGCCCGTCCGGCAGCCTTGCCTCCGCCTCGCTGCCAAAGGGGACGGTGAGACGCAGCGCGAGCCCTTCTTCTCCGTATCGCCATTGGGAAACGATGTCGCCGCAGGGCGAGCTGAGACGGCAATCCGCGAATCCGACCCGCCGGTCCGGCAGCGGCTCCCAGCGAAAACGGCGAAAGCCCGGTGAATCCGGCAGCGGCCGGATCCCGCACATATACCCGTAGAGCCAGGCGGTCACGCTGCCGTAGGCATAGTGATTCAGGGAGTTCATCCCCGTCTCGGAGAAGCATCCCTCCTCCGTCAGGGAATTCCACCGCTCCCAGACGGTGGTCGCGCCCAGCTTCACCTCATAGAGCCAGGAGGGATAATCCTCCCGCAGCATTAGCTCCCAGGCTTCCTTCGGGGGCAGCTCCGCCAGCAGCCAGGGTGTTCCCAGGAAGCCGGTGGTCAGATGGCCGGACTCTCGAAGCAGGGACAGCAGCGCCGCCCTTGTCCTGGCCCGGTCCGCTGCCAGACCCAGATGCAGCGCCAGCACGCAGGCGGTCTGCGTTCGGCAGAGGATCTCTCCTGCCGGTGTGAAATAGGCGTCTCTCAGCTTGCGGCGATAACCTTCCGCCAGCGCCGAAGCTCGTTTAAGCAGCTTCGTTTCTCCCAGGACCTTTGCCGCTTGCGCCGTTCGATCGGCCGTCAGGAACGCATAGCAGAGGCACAGGAAGCCGATATCCGTCTTCCCCACCCGCTCCGCGGGTTCCTCCGGCCGGTCCAGCGCCAGCCAATCCCCGAAATGGCGGCAGGCGGACGCCCAGTCCGGCTGCGCTGCCACCCATTCCATCCAGGCGCTCATGTTGCACAGCTGCCGCCGCAGCAGGCTGCGGTCCCCATAATGGAGCCACAGCGTCCACGGGATCACCGCCGCTGCGTCGCCCCAGCCCACGGCGCCGCCCTCAAAGCCGCGGCTGCGATTGCGGGCGAAGGGCACCACATAGGGCACGCAGCCCCCGGCCTTCTCCTGCTCCTCCCACATGTCCGCCAGGTATTTTGTAAAGAAAGCGGCGCAGTCCATGTTGTAGCAGGCGGCGTCCGCGAAGACCTGCGCGTCCCCCGTCCAGCCCTCCCGCTCGTCCCGTTGGGGACAATCCGTGGGCACATCCAGGAAATTGCCCCGCTGACTCCACTGCACATTCCGGATCAGCCGGTTGAGGCCCTCGTGCCCCGTGGTGATCTCGCCGGTCTCCTCCAGATCGGAGGAAACGACGCAGCCGTTAAAATCCTCCGGATCGACGGGCCCGTCAAAGCCCTCCAGCAGCACATAACGGAAGCCGAACCAGGTGAAATACGCCTCAGCGATCCTTTCCCTTCCGTCGCAGATCCATACAAAGCGAGCCTTGGCCGAGCGGAGGTTGGCCCGGGAGAAGCAGCCCTTTTCCAGCTGCTCCCCGAATTGCAGGCGCAGGACCTGTCCCCGTTTTCCCCGCGCCGGGAAGCGAAGCCAGCCGACCATATTCTGCCCCATATCCAGCACGGTCTGACCCGCCGGCGTCGTGAGCACGCGGAGGGGCTTTCGCTCCATGACGATCCTCACGGGGGGACTCAGCCGGTCCCGCAGCCGGCCTGTGGGCGGCGTGCAGAGCCGTACCTGCCCGCGCTCCGGTTCCCTGCCGGGGTCCCATACTTCCCCGTCGTAGATGCTGCTCTCCAGAATGGGAGAAGACTTCCAGCGCCAGCTTTCATCCGTGGGGATCACCCGCGCTCCGGAAGCGGTCACGATATGCGTTTCCGCAATGGCGCAGTCATAGGGACAGTATTCATATCCTTCTGCGGGCGTGAAGCTGAACCGGCCCCTGGAGATGCCGCCGGCCAGCCAGATTTCCAGCCGGTTTTCCCCTTTTTGCAACAGGTTTCCGATGTCGAAGGTCTGCACCTGCACCCAGCGGTCATAGGCGTTCAGCCCCGGCGTCAGCACCTCGCCGGCAGCGGGACGTCCGTTGACAAACAAGCGGTAAAGCCCGAGGCCCGTGAGATAGATGCGCCCGGATCGGGGCGTTTCCGGCAGATCGAAGCTTTTTTCGAGGATCGCGTTTTGCTTCTGGCCGGGGGAAATCCATTTTCCCTGCCAGTCCTCCTCCATTTTCCCCGTTTCGAAGGCGGCTTCGCCTTCGGCCATATCGCCCCCGTCGCCCCAGACGGTCACCTGCCAGCGGTAGGCGGTGCGGGGCTCCAGGCGGAGGGGAAGCTCCGTCCCCAAAGCGTCCAGCTCGGTGGAGACGCCGGTATCGCAAATGCACTCGCCGCCCTGAAATACCCGCAGACGCGCCTTCAGCTGCCGGCAGGAAGTGGTATCCGTCACTATCCAGGAGAAGCACGGAGCCCGCAGGTCGACGCCCAGGGGCGTTTCCCAATGATTCACGCGTAGATGAGTGATGCGCATCGTCTTCTATCCGCCGTTTCTTTTTTTCGTATTTTATCATATCCGGCGGATGTGCACAAGTGCACAGGCTGTCTCTCGTCCCCTGCCGTCCATTTTGCGGGAATATCCGGATTTCCTGTCATCCGGCTATTGACTAATTCCGTTACAGATGGTAGTTTAATATATTGGAATGATTATAGGCTCTATGAAGTGAAAGAGGAATCGGAATGAGCAATCCATATAAAACCAGAGACGGCGGCGCTACGGTGACCGTATTCGCGCCTTATGACTGCGGCAATCATTGTCCTTTCTGCGTAAACAAAGAAGAATACGCCGACACCAGCGGCTTCAGCCTGGAGAAAATTCTGGAAAGCATCCGCCAGATCGAAGCCTTCACGCCCCGATGCGACTTTGTCTTCACCGGAGGCGAGCCTCTGGCCAACCTGGAATCCCTTCAGCGGATGCTGGACGCCGTGCCCTCCACGCACCGCGTTTTCATCAACACCACCCTGCCGGTCATGAACGAGTATTCCGAGGATGATGTGGTGGGTTTTCTCAACGCCAATCAAAGCAAGATCACCTGCATCAACGTCTCCCGCCACCTCTACAAATTCGTGGAGGAAGGCAACGATGAGATTTTCGGCAAGCTTCTGGTGCCCACCCGCGTCAATTGCGTGCTTTTCTACAACCACGCGCCGGAGCGGATGCTGGAGTTTGTCCGGCGCTTCGCTCCCTGGAACGTGCCCATCCAATTCCGGGCGGACTACACGAAAACCACGCCGGAAAATCTGTATGACGAGTCGGAAGACGAGATCCTGCGGGACCTCCGCAGCATTCTGAAGCCGACGCTTCTGGAGGGCTGCCGTATCCGCTGCAACTATGAATTTCTGGACGGCGAGCATAAGATTTCCTATCACAAGACCCTTCCCTACAGCACCATCACGGAGACGGATGCGGACGGGAAGACCTATGATATCCTCTATGACGTGCTGATCAAGCAAAACGGGGATTTCCACTCTGACTGGACCGGTGTTCCCATGGATCTGGAGGATTACAAGAAGGTCGTCTTTGAACCTTACGACCTTCACCGTATTTTCTGACATCCAGCTCCCGGACTTCCCGTCCGGGAGTTCGATTTCATCCGATAGGAGGCATATGAATGAAGCATTACGGCGATCGGGTCGAGGACCTGGTCATCACCTACATCGGCGGCGGCTCCCGCGGCTGGGCCTGGACCCTCATGAGCGACCTTGCCAGGGCAAAGGACCTGAGCGGCGTCGTCCGGCTCTATGACATCGACCCGCAGGCGGCCCATGTCAACGAGGTCATCGGCAATTCCATCCCCCACAATTTCCGCTATCAGGCCTTTGACGACTTGGCTTCTTCCCTGAAAGGCTCGGATTTCGTGGTGATTTCCATCCTGCCCGGCACCTTTGAGGAGATGGCCTCGGATGTCCACTGCCCCGAAAAATACGGCATCTGGCAGTCAGTCGGCGACACCACGGGCCCCGGCGGCATCATCCGCGCACTCCGCACGCTCCCTATGTTTGAGGTCTTCGGACGGGCCATCCGCGATAATTGCCCTGACGCCTGGGTCATCAACTACACGAATCCCATGACGCTCTGCGTCCGGACACTGTATCAGGTTTTCCCCGGCATCAAGGCCTTCGGCTGCTGCCATGAGGTCTTCGGCTCTCAGGCGCTGCTCGGCAGAGTTTACGGCGAGGCCTTCGGGACGGAGCCCGCGCCCCGGCAGGAGGTCAAGGTGAACGTGCTGGGCGTGAATCACTTTACATGGATCACCGCCGCCAGCTGCCGCGGGCAGGACCTTTTCCCCGCTTACAGAGAATTCAGCGGGAAGCTCCTCAGCGAGCCTGCCAAGCCCATCATCCGGGACGAGCATTTCAGCTATTTCGCATCTCAGGACCGGGTCAAATCCGATACGTTCCTCCGCTATGGCTGTATGGGGGCCGCGGGGGACCGGCACCTGGCGGAGTTCAGCCGCGGCGCCTGGTATCTGAAGGACCCGGAAACGGCGGAATCCTGGGGCTTTACGCTGACGCCGGTCAGCTATCGCGTGGAGGACCGGAAAAAGAAGCTGGAGCTCAGCGAGGAATACTTCACAGGAAAACAGCCCTTCCAGTTCAAGGAAACCGGCGAGGAGGGCGTGGACCAGATGCGCGCGCTGCTGGGCCTGGGAGACATGGTCACCAACGTAAACCTCCCGAACCGCGGACAGATACCCAATCTCCCCTTGGACGCCGTGGTGGAAACCAATGCGTATTTCACCGGCGGCAAGCTGCAGCCGGTCATGGCCGGAAATATCCCGTCGACCATCTACCCCCAGATCGCCAATATCGTCGCCATCCAGGAGTGCGTCGCGGACGCCTGCCGCCGCCGTGATCTGGACGCCGCTTTCTGCGGCTTTGTCTGCGATCCGCTGGTGACGGTCACCGCATCGGACGCCCGCAGGCTTTTTGACGAAATGGTGGACAACACCGCCAAATATCTGACGGAATATAAGCGCTGACATAAACTTCACCGGCGGCCATTCAGGCCGCCGGTGAAGCGCATAAAAAGGACGCGGGCTTCTGCCCGCGTCCTCTAAGTATTCAGGATCAGTCGTCGTATTCGTATTTCTTCGCGTAGGCGGCACGGATCCGATAGCCGATGAACCAGCACGCCACGGAAACCACCAGGACGATCGCCATGAAGATGATATTGTTTGTGATCTGCTGACTGTGGCTGTTGCAGAAGGTCATGCCGAACAGCGCCATCGCGGGGCTGTAGAGGCTGTAGCCATAGCCAAACCAGAAGTCGAAGTTGGCGCCCAGGCCGATCAACGGGATCAGATTCATCACCGCCACGGCGATCAGGCCGCCGGGATTGCGGTTGTAGCCCATGAACATGCAGAAGCCCCAGATGCCAAGGACCATAACGACGGACCAGACGACAAACTGCCAACCCACATTGGCGCCCACCTGCGCAAGATTCGTTACCTTGCTCATGGACATCCCCATGCACTTATCAGCCGCGGAGCCGAAAACAACAAACCGGTAGGAAGAAAGCACACCCATCTCAAACAGACAGAAAACATAAATGAGGATGGTGTAAATCAAAGACTTCGGTTTGCTTTCGGTAAATTTCATGTGAAAACACACCCCTTTTACTTGTTGCCGAAATTTCCTATAGCGGCATTATAGCATATGCGATTTCGATTGACAAGAGGATTTCCTATATTTTTACGAAAATCACGCGCCGAACTTAGGCGCTTTGCATAATCCCGCGCCTTGCGAAACGGCAAGCGGCATGATAGAATAACAAAAAAGCGGAAGGAGCGTCGGTCATGGCGACAATGGAGGAGCTGCGCAGAGCCTGCCGGGCCTGCATGAAATGCGAATTGGGAAAAACGCGCACCAATCTGGTCTTCGGCGTGGGGAACGAACAGGCGAAGCTGATGTTTGTGGGAGAGGGACCCGGCGAACAGGAGGACCTGCAGGGCGTTCCCTTCGTCGGCCGCGCCGGGAAGCTGCTGGACGATATGCTGGCTATGTTCGATCTCAAAAGAGAAGACGTCTATATCGCGAACATCGTCAAATGCCGCCCGCCGAAGAACCGGGACCCGCTGCCGGATGAGCAGGACGCCTGCTATCCCTGGCTGGAGCAGCAGCTTGCCGTCGTCCGGCCGAAGCTGGTCGTGTGTCTGGGCAGGATCGCGGCCATGCGCCTGATCGACCCCCATTACCGCATCACCCAGCAGCACGGGCAGTGGCTTGCGCGGGACGGGATGGAGATCACCGCCATCTATCACCCTGCCGCCCTCCTTCGTGACCCGCGCCGCCGTCCGGAGGCCTTCGACGACATGAAGGATATCGCCGCGAAGCTGAAAGCGCTGGGCTGACATGCGCAGCAAAACCGATCCCCGGCCATGTTGCGGCCGGGGATGCTTTATTTCTTCTTTGCGCTGCGCAGCTTCGCCTTATAGCGGTCCGCGGCTTCGATCAGCTCCGATGCGCCGCTGAGGGTCGTCTCCGTCACGGTCTCGCCGCCGATCAGGCGGGCCAGCTCCCGTTTCCGGCCTTCCCCGTCCAGCCGCGTGACCTGCGTATAGGTGCCGCCGCCGGTCTGTCGCTTGACAATGGAGAACTGAACGTCCGCCAGGGCAGCCAGCTGGGGCAGATGCGTCACGCACAGCACCTGCCGGTCCAGCGCGAGGGAGGCCAGCTTCTCCCCCACCCGCTGGGCGGCGATGCCGCTGACGCCGGTATCGATCTCGTCGAAGATCAGCACTTCGGGGTCCGAAGCGGTGCGCAGCACGTTTTTCATCGCCAGCATGATGCGGCTGAGTTCGCCGCCGGAGGCGATATGGCTCAGGCGTCCGGGCGCCTGACCCGGGTTCGCGGACAGGAGGAAACGGATTTCCTCCAGCCCGGAGGCGTCAAAGCCGGCGCCGGATTTCGGCGTGAAGGATACCCGGAAGCGCGCCCCCGGCATGCTCAGGTCCTCCAGCTCCGTCTCCACGGCCTTTTCCAGCTGCACGGCAGCTTTCCGTCTGGCTTCGGACAGGGCTTCTCCCGCCGTCAGCAGGGCGGCTTTTTTCTTTTTCAGGGAGGCTTCCAGCTTTTCCAGATGCTCATCCAGATACTGGACGTCCTCCAGCTCGTTCTTCGCCTTTTCCAGCCGCTCCCTGGCCGCTGCGGCGCTGCCATAGCGCCGGGAAAGGCGCTGCAGGAGGTTCAGGCGCTCCTCCAGCCGGTCCAGTTCCCCGGGGGAATAATCCAGCTCCCGCCGGGCTTCCTCCAGCCGGTCCGCCAGGTCCTCCGCCCGATAGCGCAGTTCTTCCGCCTCGGAGGCCAGAGCAGCGTAGCTTTCATCCACCCTGGTCATGCTGTTCAGCGCGCCGTATGCGGCCACCAGCCGGTCCACCGCGCCTTCGCTGCGCTCGCTGCCGTGGAAGCACTCATAAGCGTCGTTCAGCTGATCCGTCAGCTTTTCCGCGTAGCGCAGCTTTCTCACCCGCGCTTCCAGGGATTCCTCCTCCCCGTCCTTCGGCGCGGCGGCGGTCAGCTCCCGGATTTCCTTTTTCAGCTTCGCTTCCAGGAATTCCTTTTCATCCTCGCTTTTGCGTAGCTCGTCCAGCTGCTTCTGCTCCTCCATATATGCGCCGTAGCAGCGGTCATAGGCCGTTTTCTGCTCAGCAAGGCCGCCGAAAGCATCCAGATAGGAGCGGTGACTGCTCTCCGAAAGGAGTCTCCGCCCGTCGTTTTGCCCGTGAACATCCACCAGCAGGTCGCCGAAATCCCGCAGCTGCGCGGAAGTGACCGGGGTCCCGTTCATGCGGCAGGAGCTCTTTCCCTCCGCCGTGATCCTGCGGGAAACCAGGATGTTTTCCCCCGGCGTCACATCGATCTCACTTGCCTGCAGCCAGGCGGCCGCGGCCGGCGTCGGCGTCAGCTCCGCGGTGATCCTCGCGGCGTCCGCGCCGGTGCGCACGATCTCCCGGGAGACCCTGTCCCCCAGGATGGCGCCGATGGCGTCGATGATGATGGACTTTCCCGTGCCTGTCTCGCCGGTGAGTACGTTGAGGCCCGGACCGAAGCTGATATCCGCCCGCTCGATCACGGCGGCATTTTCAATGTGGAGCACTTCCAGCAAGGGAAATCACCTTCTTTTACCGTATCAGCTCCCGTATCTCTTCACAGAAACGCTCGGCGGCGGCATTATCCGCCATGGCAAGGAAGATGGTATCGTCTCCGGCCAGGCTCCCCGCCATGCCCGGAACATCCATGGAATCGATGGCGGCACAGGCGGCGTTGGCCAGTCCGGCCAGGGTCTTGACGACGACCAGATTCTGGGCAGTGCAGCAGGAGGCTACGGACTCCCGGAAAATGGTGCGCAGACGGGCGGAATGATCCGGCGCTTCCGCGGGTTCTTCCGGGCAGACATAGCGGTAGCAGCCGTCGTCGCCCAGCTTTTTCACCAGCCGCAGCTCCCGCATATCCCTGGATACGGTCGCCTGCGTGCTGCTCACGCCTGCTTCCTTCAGGGCGGCTATCAGCTGATTCTGCGTTTCGATGGGTCTTTCCGCGATGATCTTCAGGATCTGTAACTGCCTTTCGTTTTTCATCAACAATCTCTCCCGTCAGTTCAGCTTATGCCGAACGATCTCGTAAAAGCTCAGGCTGCGAAGCTTGATCAGTCTGGTCACATAGGAGGATTTGCGCACATAGACCAGATCGCCGGTCTTCAAAGTGACGCAGTCCTCTCCGTCCACCAGAAGCAGAGCTTCGTCGCCGTCCCCCCGCACCAGCTTCACGCTGGTATGCCGGTCTCCTGCCAGCACATAGGGCTTTGCGGTCAGGGAGTGGGCGCACATGGGCGTCAGCACCAGGTTCTCCGCCGTGGGCTCCACGATGGGCCCGCCCGCTGCCATGGAATATGCCGTGGAGCCGGTGGGGGTGGCGATGATGATGCCGTCGCCGGAATAATCGGAGATTTTCCGGTTGTCCCCGTAAGCGGTGAGGTGGATGGAGTGGGCAGGGCTTTGCCGGGCCACCACCGCCTCATTGAGTCCGAAGCCGCTGCAGATGCACTGGCCGTCCCTGTGGACCTCGTAATCCAGCATCATCCGGTTTTCGACGGAATACCGTCCCTCCAGCACTTCGGACAGACGCCCGATGTCTTCCTTTTCCAGCTCCGTGATAAAACCCATGTGGCCCAGGTTGATGCCCAGCATGGGCACCGCGTTCCTGGCGGCCAGCTTGGAATTGTGGAGCATGGTGCCATCGCCCCCCAGGCAGAGCAGCAGGTCGGCGCTCTGGATGTATGTACCCGGATTGGCGCACAGCGCATCCTCCGACAGATTCTCAGGCAGCGTTTCCGCCGGGGTCAGGGGGAAAAAGGCTTTGGCCTCCGCCCCGCGGGAGCGGAGGAAATCCAATACCTCCAGGGTGAAGGACAGGTCCAGGTCCTTCGCATAGTTCGTACAGACAAGTATTCGCTTCATTTCAGAGCGTTGTGCGCCTCCTCCACGACCGTCTGCGGCTCCGGCGGGTTTTCCGCGGGATGCCGCAGAAGACGGCACAGGTATTCAACATTTCCCTCCGGCCCCCGGACGGGAGACCAGCAAAGGTCCGCGGGATACAGCCCCAGTGTGGGAAAAAACAGGAACAGTTCTTCCAGCACCTGCCGGTGGACCGATCGATCCCGGACGACGCCCTTCTTCCCCACCCTGGAGCGGCCTGCCTCAAACTGCGGCTTGATGAGACAAACGATCTCGCCGTCGCCGCTCAGCACGGCAGTTACCGCGGGCAGGATCAGCCGGAGAGAGATAAAGGACACATCGATCACCGCCAGCTCCGGCGTTTCCGGCAGATCGGAGGGTTTCATTTCCCGGACATTGAAATTCTCCATGCTGACGACGCGGGGATCGGCGCGCAGCTTGGGAGAAAGCTGGCCGCTGCCCACGTCCATGGCGTAGACGCGCTTCGCGCCGTGCTGCAGGAGACAGTCGGTGAAGCCGCCGGTGGAAGCGCCGCAGTCGGCGCAGATTTTCCCCTCAGGCCGGACGCCGAAAGCATCCAGCGCCTTTTCCAGCTTCCATCCGCCCCGGCTCACATAGCGGAGGTATTCCCCCTCCAGACGGAGGTCCGCATCCTCCGCCACCTCCCGGCTGGGCCGGGTCTCAGGCTTTCCCTCCACCAGCACGCGACCGGCGCGGATTTCCTCCTTGGCCCGCTCCCTGCCGGAGCAGAGGCCCCGGCGGACCAGCAGCAGATCCAGTCTCATCGATCCAGCATCCGTTTCGCGGCGGCAACGATCGCCTCCGCGTCGATGCCGGCCCTACGCCGCTGTTGGGCGACCGTGCCCTGACGCACGATGCCGTCGCCCAGGTTCAGGACCCGGAGGGGGCGCTTCGGATTCCGGAGGGCCAGCGCTTCCCCCACGCTGCCCGGCGAAGCGCATTCCTCCGCCACCAGGACTCCGCCGGCGTCGCAGGTCAGGTCATTCAGCGCTTTTTCGTCCAGCGGAGCGATGCGCCCCAGCTTGACCACCCTGGCGCGGACGCCGATCTCTTCCAGTAATTCCGCCGCCCGCAGGACTTCGTTGATCAGCGTTCCGTAGCTCACGATGGCGAGGTCGCCGCCGCTGCGCAGCTCCTTCACCGCTTCGGTCCCGCCATCTCGATAAGCCCCCTCCGCTCCCCTGGGATAACGGACGGCGGAGGGCCCGTCGTATTTCAGCGCTTCCGCCAGCATATCCCGAAGCTCCTGAAAGGAGGCGGGACACCAGACCTGCATCCCCGGCACCTGGCGAAGGAAGCCCACGTCGAACACGCCGTTGTGGGTTTCGCCGTCGGCGCCCACCAGCCCGGCGCGGTCCACGGCGAGCAGCACCGGCAGACGCAGCAGGGCCACATCATGCTGAAGCATGTCATAGGAGCGCTGCAGGAAGGTAGAATAGACGGCGAAAACGGGCTTCAGGCCCTGCTTTGCCATTCCGGCAGCCATGGTCACCGCGTGGCCCTCCGCAATGCCCTCGTCGAAAAAGCGCCGGGGAAAGCTCTGATGGAATTGCCGGAGACCGGTGCCGTCCTCCATGGCGGCGGTGATCACACAGATGCGCTCGTCCAGCGCCGCGAGGTGGGTGATCTCCTCTCCGAAAACGGTGGAAAAGCAGGGCTTTTCCGCAGCGGAAGCGCCCTTTTCCGGGTCGAAGGGACCGACGGAATGATAGCGCTCGGGATGCTTTTCCGCGTCTGGATAGCCCTTGCCCTTTTGCGTGACCACATGCAGCAGCACCGGCTCCCGATAGGAGCGGGCGACATTCAGCATATAGCTCAGCTGGCGTACGTTGTGCCCGTCCACGGGACCCAGATAGCGAAAGCCCATTTCCTCAAAGGCGGTGCAGTGGAAAATGGCGGCCTTCAGTTTGTTCTTCCAGCGCTGGGTCACCTCAAAGATTTTTGCTCCGGGCTTCGTGGTCAGCAGAATTTTCCGGTAGGCCCGCTTCAGCCGGTAGTAGGCCGGCTTCAGGCGCTGGCGCGTCAGGTATTTCGCCATGCCGCCCACGGTGTGGTTGATGGCGATGCCGTTGTCGTTGAGGATGATGACCATGGGTTCCCGGCTCTGCCCGGCGTTGTTCAGGCCCTCAAAGGCCAGGCCGCCGGAAAGCGCGCCGTCTCCCAGGATGGCGACCACGTCGTAATCCCCGCCGGTGAGGGTCCTGGCCCGCGCCATGCCCAGCGCCGCGGAAACGGAATTGGAGGCGTGCCCCGCGATAAAGGCGTCCGCCGGAGACTCCTCCGGCTTCGGGAAGCCGGAAAGACCGTCCTCCTGCCGAAGGGTGGAAAACCGCTCCAGGCGGCCCGTCAGCATTTTGTGTATATAGCTCTGGTGACCCACGTCGAACACAATCCGGTCCTTCATGGGATCATAGACATTATGCAGCGCTACCGTCAACTCCACGATCCCCAGGTTGGACGCCAGATGACCGCCGGTAACGGATACAGTCCTGATCAGTTCCTGCCGAAGCTCCCTGCAGAGCTCCTCCAGCTGCGGAAAGCTGCATTGACGGATATCCGCTGTGCCGCCGATATGTTCAAGCAAACTCACAGGATTATCCTCTGCATGTTTTTAGTTTTCAGGTATCATAACATGCTTTTTCTCCGTCTGCAACGATTTCAGCGAAAATTATTCATTATTTCCCTGGTATTTCTGAATATTTTCGGCCGGATCGCCTCCGTCAGCCGCTCCAGCAGTTCCAGGAATTCTTCCCGCGACGGTCCGGTTTCCGACAGTGAAAACCCGGCGTCCTCCAGGAGCGCACGGAGCTGATCGGCATGCATGCGCTGCGTGCACGCCTTCAGGAGGCGGAGCGTTTTTCGGATTCGGACCAGCTTCCGCCCGTCCTGCTGCGCCGCCCAATTCCGAAAACGCTCCCCCGCCGCCTCCGTTCCGTCCGGATGGTCTTCCAGCCAGCGGAGCAGTTCCCCTGCCAAAGCGCCCAGGCGCAGCGAGCTGCCCGCGCTCCCGGGCTGCATCTCCTCCGCTCCCTCCAGGATGCGAAGCAAGCGCTCCGTATCCGCCGGTTCCTTACGCTCCGCGCAGATTTCCGCCTTTACTGCCGCTGCCGCCCGCAGCTCCTTCGGCGCTGCCAAAAGAACGGAGCGGCTGCAGGCGCAAAGAAGCGGCAGCGGCATCAGAAGCAGAAGCGGCAAAAGCCGCGTTTTCGCCTTCACGGGCCATCCCTCCCCCTGGGGAAAGGATACCTCATTTCACGAATCCTATTCCTGCCGGGATGCATATGCGCAAAAACGAGCGCCCTGCACCTGGCAGAGCGCTTGAGAAGCCGCGGAAAGTGCGAAGCTCAGTCGTCCAGACTGTCGCAGTTATGGAAGACGTTCTCCACGTCCTCATTGTCGTCGAACATATCCAGCATCTTGGTCATGTTCTTGATATCGTCGGGATCGGTGAGGGACACATAGTTCTGGGGGACCATCTCCACCTGGGCGGAAAGGAATTTATACTTCTTCTCCTCCAGCGCGGAGCTCACCGCCGGGAAGCTGTCGGGGTCGGTGTAGACGATGAAAGCCTGGCCCTCCGTCTTCAGATCGTCGCCCCCCGCGTCCAGCACGTCCATCATCACGGTATCCTCGTCCAGTTCTTCGTCTTCGTTGTCGATGACGATGACGCCCTTCCGGTCGAAGGACCAGCTGACGCAGCCCTCTGCGCCCATGTTGCCGCCGTATTTATCGAAGAAATGCCGGACCTCGGAGGCGGTGCGCTTGCGGTTGTCCGTCATGGCCTCCACGATGATGGCGACGCCGTTGGGTCCGTAGCCCTCGTAGGTGACGCGTTCATAGTTCTCCGTGTTGCCGGAGCCCAGCGCCTTTTCGATGGTGCGCTTGATATTGTCGTTGGGCATATTGGCGGCTTTGGCCTTGGCGACCACCGCGGCCAGGCGGGAGTTGTTGGCGGGATCGCCGCTGCCGCCTTCCTTCACGGCCACGATCATTTCGCGGGCGATCTTGGTGAAGGCCTGGGCGCGCTTGGCGTCGGCCGCGCCCTTCGTTTTTTGTATGTTATGCCACTTGGAATGTCCGGACATTGGAATTTCCTCCCCGTTTTACGTTACAAGTTATCATACAACACGGAGAAGATGTTTTCAAGAAGTTTTTTTATCTTGCCAGGAGCAGCAGAGTCCCCGGCGCGGGTTCCTCCCCCTCGGACAGCTGATTATAGCTGCGGATGGCGGCGCAGGATATGCCCTTTTTCTTCCCGAGGCTCCACACGCTGTCCCCCTCGGAAGCGCGAAGGAGGACCACGTTGGGTCCCGACGGACGCTCCGGCAGCTGCGTCGCTTCCCCGCCGGTAAGAAAGCTCAGGACCCGGCTGCGCACGCCGGTCCTGCGGAAGCTCACCGGCGAGCGCACCTCCACGCCGCCGGCGGTGACGGCAGCAAACACCTCGCCGCAGCTCACCTCCGGCACGCTGCCGCAGCCCGCGCACACCGCTTCGCCGCGGCCGCTGAGCAGCTCCAGCTCCCCGCCGTCCATCACGCAGAGGGCTTTTGCGGTCACGGGAACGCGAACGCTGTCCTTTTCCTGCCGGGGTTTCCCGCAATCCGCCGTAAGATATGCGATGCTCCTGGGCTTTTTCATGCTGTCCAGGCGAAGGGTGACGGTTTCCGTCCGCTGCTCGCAGACCGCTTCGGTGTCCATCGCCGCGCTCTCGAAGACGGGAGTGAAAACGCAGTCCGTCCCGTAAGCGTCGGCGATCCAGCACACTTCGCTCTCCCCGCGGATCACCGCCTGGGCGACGCCGCCCACCGCGATCGTGAAGCCGCCGTCCGTCAGCTCGGCGCTGCAGCCGGTGAGGGCCGTGACCAGCTCATAGCTGAAGTCTCCCCCCTCCTCGGGCAGCTCCAGGAAGGCGGACCAGGGCAGGCGGAAATCCGCCGCCGCGATTTCCTCCGCCGCCGTTCGGTACACCGCCGTCACCGCCGCCAATCCCCGCACGACCAGCTTTCGCCCCACCTGCTCCGCTTCCTCTCCGCCGAGGGCGGCGCGGGCATAGAGGATCTCCTCTGCCCGCGGCTTTCCCGCGCTGAGGCTCAGGGTATCCTCCGCGTTGAAGGTCTTTTCCTCCACGGCGCACACATTGCGCAGAAGGCTCTTTTCCGTTTTCAGCTCCACGCTGCAGCCCTCCGGCTCCGCCTGTGCGGCCCAGCGGAGTTCCCGCGGCGTCCATACGGATACGGTGATGCAGACCTCTGCACGCAGCAGCAGCTTTCGGGAATTCAGAATCCGCGCTTCCCCGCAGATGAGGCGCACGGAACTCACGACCCTTGCCGCGTCGTCGGAAACATTGAAGCTGATCTCCGTTTCAAAGGGAATGTCCGCCGGCAGCCTGCCCAGGCTCCCGTCCTCCGCGCGATAGAGAACGGTGAGCTCGCTGAGACCGGAGACGGCCACGCCGGAGCGGTGCACATCCTTGCCCCGGATCAGGCTGTGGCCGTCGGTCAGCAGCAGCTCCGATGCATCCGGCAGGGCATCCGGCACGATCATCTCCAGGGTATCCTCCTGGGCCACGGCTGTATTCAGGGTCCGCTCGTAATAGTGCAGGCTTGCGCCTTTGAATCTGATATCCACTTGTGCCAACGCTCCTCGCTCTGAAATGTCATTCAAGCGTATGCGGGCCCAGCGCCGGATATGCTACCGACGGCAGATGGCGACGCCGCAGGCGATCAGCAGGACGCCGATGCAGAAGGGCCACAGCTCCGACGGCAGCACCAGGGCCGCCAGGAGCAGAACGCCCAGCACGATCAGGAGCCTGCCCGCCTTTTGATATGGAAAGCGCATAAAAGCATCCTCCGCAGCATGGATGATCCATTCTATGCGGAGGATGCCCGTCCGGTTCTTGTCAGACCTTCTTCATGAATTTTCCGGCGGAGGAGAGCATCAGCTTTTTTGTGCCCTCCTTCTCGAAAGCGATCTCCAGGATGCAGTCCGGTCCCACGGGGCGGACGGTCAGCACCGTTCCGTGGCCGAAAGCGCTGTGCTCCACCGCGTCCCCCGCGCTGAGCTTCAGGGCTTCCGCTCCCGTCTGCGGCTGGGGCTTCGGTTTCGGCGCGCTGTGCTTCGGCGCATCCGCCGCCGGCCGGCTGTAGCTGTAGCCGCTGCCGGAGCGGTAATACGTCTGGGCCCGCCCGTAGGCGCCGCGCTGCGCTGTGCCGCTCCAGGCGGCGGGTTCCCGCTTCTCCTTGGGCAGGCGCTCCATCAGCTCCTCCGGCACGGAGGCGATAAAGCGGGAGGGCAGGTTGTTCTGCGTCCTGCCGAAGACCATGCGCTGCTTCGCGTTGGTGATATACAGCTTTTTCCGGGCGCGGGTGATGGCGACGTAGCAGAGCCGCCGTTCCTCCTCCATCTCGGCGTCGTCCCCGATGGATTTCAGGCCGGGGAAGATGCCGTCCTCCGCCCCGGCGATGTAGACCGTGGGGAATTCCAGCCCCTTGGCGCTGTGCATGGTCATGAGGGAGACCCGGTTATCCCCGTCGTCCATTTCATCCGTGTCGCTGTAAAGGGCCATCTCGTCCAGAAAATCCTGCAGGGTGCCGCCGCCGGCGCGTTCCTTCATGAAGCTGGCGATGTTGGTCTTCAGCTCCATCACGTTTTCCAGCCGGGTCACGTTCTCCTGCAGGTCCTTGGATTCCAGCATGGCAACATAGCCGCTGCGCTGCAGGAGGAAATCATAGAGCTCGTCCAGCGGCCCGTCCAGCCGCTCCCTCGTTTCGCTGATGATGGCGAGGAAGCTGCGGATGCTCCCGGCGGAGCGTTTCAGCTCGGGGTATTCCTCCGCCTTTTCCAGCACTTCATAAAGACTGCGGCCCTCGCTCGCGGCGATGGCGGACGCCCGCTCCACCGTGGTATCTCCGATGCCCCTGGGGGGCTGATTGATGATGCGCCGCAGGCGCAGGGTGTCGCCGGAGTTGGCGACCACGCAAAGGTAGGCCAGCATGTCCTTCACTTCCGCCCGGTCATAGAAGCGGGTGCCCCCGTAGATGCGGTAGGGGATGCCGTTGCGCTTGAGGGCATATTCCAGCCGGTTGGACAGGGCGTTGACCCGGTAGAGCACCGCGTGATCCCGGTAATTCCCCCCGGCGGAAATATCCGTCAGGATCCGCCCTGCGATGTATTGGGCTTCGTCGTTCTCGCTCATGGCGGTATAGAGCGTGATGGTTTCCCCCCGCTCGTTTTCCGTCCACAGGGTCTTGCCCTTTCGCCCCAGGTTTTCGCGGATAACGGCGTTGGCCGCGTCCAGGATCGTGCCGGTGGAACGGTAGTTCTGCTCCAGCTTGATGACCCGCGCGCCGGGATAATCCTGCTCGAAATCCAGGATATTCTGGATAGTGGCGCCGCGGAATTTATAGATGCCCTGATCGTCGTCCCCCACCACGCAGAGGTTCTGCCGCTCTCCGGCCAGGAGATGCACCAGCCGGTACTGCAGCACGTTCGTGTCCTGGTATTCGTCCACCAGCACATAGCGGAAGCGGCGCTGATAGTATTCCCGCACATCCCGGCAGTTTTCCAGCAGCAGCACGGTGTAGAGCAGCAGATCGTCGAAATCCATGGCGTCCGCCTGGAGCATCCGCTTCCGGTATTCCATATAGACCTGCCCCACGGTCTTCTTCCACGGGTCCGGTCCGGCGTCCTTCAGATATTCCTCCGGCAGCGTCGCCGCGTTCTTGGCGGCGCTGATGGCGCTGAGCATGGCCCTGGGGGCATATTTCTTTTCATCCAGGTCCAGGTCCTTCAGGATGCGTTTGATCAGGCTCTGGCTGTCCGCCGTGTCATAGATGGTGAAATCCCGCCCGAACAGGCCCAACGCCTGCACGTTCTTTCGCAGGATGCGCACGCAGGCGGAGTGGAAGGTGGAGGCCCAGACCTCCGCCGCCTCCGGCCCCAGCATCCGCTCCAGCCGGGCCACCAGCTCGTCGGCAGCCTTGTTGGTGAAGGTGATGGCGATGATCTGCCAGGGGGCGGGCACATCCAATGCGCAGAGCTGTTCCGCCTGTTCCCTGTCCTCCGGGGAATGCAGGCGCGCATAGCGCTCCAAAAATGCGGCGTCCTCCTCCGAAGCGCCGGCAGGCAGCTCCTGTGCGTCGGCGGCGCGGCCGAATTTCAAGAGGGATGCGATCCGCCGGATCAGCACCGTCGTTTTGCCGCTGCCGGCTCCGGCCAGGATCAGCAGCGGTCCCTCCGTCGCAAGCACCGCCTGCCGCTGCCTCTCGTTCAGGTCGCTCCAGCTCTCGTCGATGATCTTCCGCCGTGCGGAAACAAAGCGTTCTTTCCAGTCGCTCATACTCTGTCCTTTTCAAAATGGGAAATGGGATGCCTGTGTGACAGGCATCCCATTTTATCCTATATTTTGCGATTTGAAAAGCATTATTGCAGGCTTTTCCGCAAATTCTGGAGCGCACGCCGCTCCAGCCGGGAGACCTGCACCTGGCTGACGCCCAATATTTTCGCAGCCGCGGTCTGGGTGAGACCGCGATAATACCGCAGGTCGATCACCGCCTTTTCCCGCTTCGGCAGTTGCGCCACCGCCTCCCGCAGGGCCAGGAAGTCCAGCGCCCGCTCCTCCGCCTCCGGATCAAAGACGGTATCCTGGAGCCTCAGTCCCTCCTCCCCCAGGCTCTGCTGCAGGGAGGCCACCTCCTCCGTCGCCAGCTCCGCATCCGCGATCTCCTCCATCCGAAGCCCGGTCTCCTCGCTGAGCTCGCTGAGCCTGGGCTCCCGGCCCAGGCGCTGGGTCAGGATTTCCCTGGCGCTGCGGATCATCACGCTGCGCTCCTTGATGCTGCGGCTAAGCTTCACCGGTCCGTCGTCCCGGAGGAAGCGGCGTATCTCACCGCTGATCTTGGGCACGGCGTAGGTGGAAAACCGGGCGCCGAAGGCTTCATCAAAGGTCTGCACCGCTTTCAGAAAGCCCACGCAGCCCAGCTGATACAGGTCCTCCCCCTCCACGCCCCGGCCGTAGTATCGCCGGACGATGCTCCAGATGAGGCCGGAATTGGCTTCCAGCAGTTTTTCCGAAGCCTGCTTGTCTCCCTCGCGCGCCGCCGAGAGAAGCTCATGGGCATAGGCGGATTTCAAAGCTGTATCCGCCGGGAGAACTTCTTGCGCATCACCACGGTCGTTCCCCTGCCGGGTGCGCTGCGGACCCGGAGCTTGTCCGTGAAGCAGGCCATGATGGAAAAGCCCATGCCGCTGCGTTCTTCTCCGCCGGTGGTAAAGAGCGGCTCCATGGCCTGCGCCACGTCGGGGATGCCGCAGCCCCAATCCTTCACCGTAACCTCCAGCACGTTCCCCTCCAGCAGCCTCAGCTTCAGCAGCACTCTGCCGATCTCCGAGGGATAGGCGTGCACGACGGCGTTGGTCACCGCCTCGCTGACGGCGGTTTTCAGGTCCCCCAGCTCCTCCAGGGTCGGGTCCAGCTGCGCGGCGAAGCAGGCGGCGCAGCTGCGGGCAAAGGCCTCGTTGGCCGATAGGCTGGGAAATTCCAGCTTGACGCTGTTCAGTGCAGGCATATGTATCGCTCCTTATTCCGTTATCCCGAGACGCTGATCCGCCCCTGCGGCCCTGAGGACCCGCCCGGGCTGTTCCTGAACGCCGGTGACCAGCAGGCTGCCCTCCAGCTGGCGCATCTTCTTCTCCGCCCGGAGCAGAAGGGCGATGCCGGAGGAATCCATAAAACTGAGCCCCCGCAGGTCCAGCACGCATTTCCGGGGCAGAAAGGCGTCGATCCGCTCCGAAAGGGCCGCCATCACCTCCTGGGATACATGATGGTCCAGCTCGCCCTGAAAACGCAGGGTCAAAACCCCCTCCTGGCAGGAACCGGTGATCTTCATAGACGCCTCCGACAATATGAAATGGCCCTGTGACCGTATGTCACAGGGCCATTATACCGTCTCGTTCCCGAGAAAACCGTCGGATCAGCGGAGGGCGCGGAGTTTTGCTTCGCTTTCCCGCAGATTTTCCACCAAAGCCTCCAGCTTTCTCGCCTTTTCCTTTTCCGCTGCCACCACCTGCTCCGGCGCTTTGGAGAGGAAGGCTTCATTGGAGAGCTTCGCTTTCAGGCCCGAAGCCTGACCTTCCGCCTTTTTCAGCTCCTTGGCGATGCGCTGCAGCTCCTTTTCCACATCCACCAGCTCTGCCAGAGGCAAATAAACGCGGGCGTCCTCCGTGATGGCCACGGCGCAGCCGCCGGCATCCGCCACCGGTCCGGCGGTGATGTGCACTTCGCTGGCGGAAGCAAGGCGCATGAGGAACGCTTCCCCGTCCCGATAGCTGTCGGGGTTCGCCGTCTCCACCGTCATGCTGGTCTTTTTGGAGGGGGGCACGTTCTTCTCCGCCCGGAGGGTGCGCACCGCCTTGATGGCCGCCATGACCCGCTCCATCTCCGCCTCCTCGGCAGGGAATTCCAGAGCGGCGTCCGCCGTGGGCCAGGAGGACACCATGAGGGCCTCCCCCTCATGGGGCAGGGCCTGCCAGATCTCCTCGGTGATGAAGGGCATATAGGGGTGCAGCAGCTTCAGCACCTCCGTCAGCACCCACAGCAGCACCCGCTGGGCGCTTTCGCTGCTCTCCGCGTCGCCGCTCTGCAGGCGGGACTTGGTCAGCTCGATATACCAGTCGCAATAGCTGTCCCAGATGAAATCATAGATTTTCGCCACAGCCACGCCCAGCTCGTATTTCTCCATGTTCTCCGTGGCTTCCCGGATGAGCCGCGTGAGCTTCGTAAGGATCCACTTGTCCTCCAGCTTCAATTCACCGGGCAGGGCGTTATCCTCCACCTGGAGGTTCATCATGACGAAGCGGGAGGCGTTCCAGAGCTTGTTGGCGAAATTGCGCATGGCCTCGCAGCGTTCGGTGAAGAAGCGCATGTCGTTGCCGGGGCTGTTGCCGGTGATCATGTTCATGCGCAGGGCGTCGGCTCCGTACTGCTCCACCATATCCAGAGGGTCGATGCCGTTGCCCAGGGATTTGGACATCTTCCGCCCCTTGTCATCCCGCACAAGGCCGTGGATCAGCACCGTGTGGAAGGGGGTCTGGCCCGTGTGCTCGCAGCCGGAGAAGATCATGCGGCTCACCCAGAAGGTGATGATATCATAGCCGGTGACCAGCACGTCCGTGGGATAGAAATAGTCCAGGTCCTCCGTCTTTTCCGGCCAGCCCAGGGTCTCAAAGGGCCAGAGGGCGCTGGAGAACCAGGTGTCCAGCACGTCGGGGTCCCGCTGGATATTCTTGGAATGGCAGGCTTCGCACTCCGTCGCGTCCTCCATGGAGCAGGTCATATGCCCGCAGTCGGCGCAGTACCACACGGGGATCTGATGGCCCCACCAGAGCTGGCGGGAGATGCACCAGTCGTGGAGGCCCTCCATCCAGTTGATATAATTCTTGCTGAAGCGCTCCGGCACGAACTTTGTCCGCCCGCTTTTCACAGCGTCCACGGCGGGGCCCACCAGGGGACCCATTTTCACGAACCACTGGGCGGAGATGATGGGCTCCACGTCGCTGTGGCAGCGGTAGCAGGTGCCCACGTTGTGGGCGTAGTCCTCGGTCTTCACCAGCCATCCGCCCGCCTCCAGGTCGGCGATGATCTGCTTCCTGGCTTCATAGCGGTCCAGGCCCTCGTACTTGCCCCCCTCGGCGTTGACGCAGCCGTTGTCGTCCAGCACCCGGATGACCTCCAGATTGTGCCGCAGGCCCAC
The DNA here is from genome assembly GCA_016286665.1 of Oscillospiraceae bacterium. GTDB lineage: Bacteria > Bacillota > Clostridia > Oscillospirales > Oscillospiraceae > UBA1774. The sequence continues at coordinate 14,599 of JAEETX010000008.1, read as the reverse complement.
CTCAAAGTCGTTGGGGTCGTGGGCGGGGGTCATCTTCACGCAGCCGGTGCCGAAGTCCTTCTCCACATACTCGTCGGCCACGATGGGCATTTCCCGGCCCACCAGTGGCAGGATGCAGGTCTTCCCCACGATGTCCTTATAGCGCTCGTCCTCCGGATTCACAGCCACGCCGGTGTCGCCCAGCATGGTCTCGGGCCGGGTGGTCGCCACCACCACATAGCCGCTGCCGTCGCTGAGAGGATAGCGGATGTGCCAGAGATGACCCGGCTTGTCCACATATTCCACCTCCGCGTCACTCAGGGCGGTGGTGCAGTGGGGGCACCAGTTGATGATGCGGCTGCCGCGGTAGATGAGGCCCTTCTTGAAGAGATTGACGAAGACCGTGCGCACGGCCTTGGAGCAGCCCTCGTCCATGGTGAAGCGGTGCCGGTCCCAGTCGCAGGAGGAGCCCAGGGTCCGCTGCTGCATGACGATGCGGTCCCCGTATTTCCGTTTCCAGTCCCAGACCCTCTCCAGGAACTTCTCCCGGCCCAGATCGTAACGGGTGAGGCCCTCCTTGCGCAGCTCCTCCTCCACCTTGATCTGGGTGGCGATGCCCGCGTGGTCCACGCCGGGCAGCCAGAGGGCGGCATAGCCCTGCATCCGCTTGAATCGGATCAGGATGTCCTGCAGGGTGCAGTCCATGGCGTGGCCCATGTGGAGCTGCCCCGTGACGTTGGGGGGCGGCATGACGATGGTGAAGGGCTTCTTGTCCGGGTCGCGGCGGCCCTTGAAGTAGCCCCCGTCCAGCCACATCTGATAGATGGCGTCCTCCACGCTCTTGGGATCGTAGGTCTTCGGCAGTTCTTTCATAGCTTCCTCCTTACAAACAGAAAAACCCCGTGCATGCTTGCACGGGGCGGAAATCTTTCCGCGGTACCACCCGGATTTCTCACTTCGCCGCTTTCACGGCTTTGCCCGGTAACGGGAGCACCCGTCGGCGCCTACTTACCTGCGCACCTGCGCAGCTTTCAGGCCGCGGCTCGGGGGCGACCTTCGGCGAAATCCCGGCAAAGGCTTGCACCCACCGCCTTCTCTCTGTGCCGGCAACGACGCCTACTCTTCCCCTTCATCGCCTTTATTGGCGGGAGTATAGCGCAGTTTTGCCCGTTTGTCAAGGTTTCGGCAACAAATTTGCCGCTTTCCCCCACACGGATTCTTGACAGGCGCTGTCAGCTATGATAAATTACCTCCACCGACACTTGGGAGGCAATCCTTATGACTTTGTTTTGCTTTCGACAGCAGCGGCCTGGAGTGAACTGACAGGCTGCATCCTTCCGTGTCCGGAATCCGATGGGGACCGCGGTATGGCTCTGCGCCATGCCGATTTTTTATCTTGGGGGAAAGTCTCATGGACGTTAGTGAGAGCAAAAACTTTATCGAGCAGTTCGTCGCCGAGGATATCGCGCCGGGCGGGCGCTTTGAGGGGCAGCAGGTCCACACCCGCTTCCCGCCGGAGCCCAACGGCTATCTGCACATCGGCCATGCCAAGGCCCTCTGCATCGACTTCGGCACGGCGGAGAAATTCGGCGGCATCGCCAACCTGCGCATGGACGACACCAACCCCGCCAAGGAGGACACGGAGTATGTGGAGGCCATCCAGGACGACATCCACTGGCTGGGCTTCGACTGGGACGACCGCTTCTTCTACGGCAGCGATTATTTCCAGCAGACCTATGAGCTGGCCCTGGGACTGATCAAAAAGGGCCTCGCCTATGTGTGCGAGCTGAGCCCGGAGGAATTCAAGCTCAACCGGGGCGATATCGGCGTGCCCGCCGTCTCCCCCTATCGGGACAGGCCCATAGAAGAATCCCTGGACCTGTTCCAGCGGATGAAAAAGGGCGAATTTGCCGAGGGGAGCATGACCCTTCGGGCAAAGATCGATCTCGCCAGCGGCAACTTCAACCTGCGCGACCCGGTGCTCTACCGCATCCGCTATATCGAGCATCACCGTCAGGGGACCAAATGGTGCATCTTCCCCATGTATGACTTCGCCCACCCCATTCAGGACGCCATTGAGGGCATCACCCACTCCCTCTGTTCCCTGGAATATGAGGAACACCGCCCCCTCTATGACTGGGTGGTGGAAAATGTCGACCTGCCGGGCGTCAAGCCCCGGCAGATCGAATTTGCCCGTCTGGGCATCAACTACACCGTCATGAGCAAGCGAAAGCTCCGGAAGCTGGTGGAGGACAAGGTAGTCTCCGGCTGGGACGATCCCCGGATGCCCACCCTCTGCGGCCTGCGCCGCCGGGGCTATACGGCCAGATCCATCCGCAATTTCTGCGACCGCATCGGCGTCGCCAAGGTGGACAGCACCGTGGACTGGGCATTTCTGGAAAGCTGCGTCCGGGAGGACCTGAACGAGAGCGCTCCCCGGGTCATGGCGGTGCTGCACCCCGTGCGTCTGACGGTCACCAATTACCCGGAGGGGCAGAGTGAGACGGTCATGGTGGAGAATAACCCGCTGAAGCCGGAGGAGGGCTCGCGTCCCGTCAGCTTCTCCCGCCATCTCTGGATCGAGAACACCGATTTTGAGGAAGTACCGCCGAAGAAGTATAACCGTCTCTTCCCCGGCAACGAGGTGCGGCTAAAGGGCGCCTATGTGGTCCGCTGCACCGGCTGCGTGAAGGACCGGGAGGGCCACATTACGGAGGTCCTCTGCGAATACGACCCGGATTCCCGGGGCGGCGATCCTGCCGACGGGCGAAAGATCAAGGGCACCATCCACTGGGTGGACGAGGCCACCGCCTGCAATGCCGAAGTCCGGCTCTACGACAGCCTGTTCAGCGACCCGGACCCGGACGGGGCCGGCAAGGATTTTCTGGATTATCTGAATCCCAGCAGCCTCATCACCCTGGAGGACTGCAAACTGGAAGCCTGCCTCAAAAGCGCGAAGGCGCCGGAACGCTGCCAGTCCGCCCGGGGCTACCAGTTCCTGCGCACGGGCTATTTCTGCCCCGATCTGGACTGTACGCCGGAGCATCTGGTGTTCAACCGCGTGGTCGCCCTGAAGGACAGCTACCGCAAATAAACATAATGATTTTCAGCGGGACCGGTGTATTCCGGTCCCGCTCAAGCTGTCGGCAAAGTGCCGGCAGCTTGAGCGCAAAATCAGAAATGACTTCTGATTTTGCAAGGATATAACGTGAAGGGGGCCTCGCCGCCCCCTTCACAAATCCCCCATGCATGTCGGACCTCTGCCGATGGATTAGTCTGCAGTCTGAGCGGGACCGGTGTATTCCGGTCCCGCTTATCTTTTCCCAAAAAGAGCATACTATGTATTCCATTTCCGGTTTTGCTGTGCTACAATAGGGTAAAGATGAAATACGGAAAGGGATTTCTGTCCGAAGATGGATGACGAGAAGACGCAGAATCGAAAAAAAGTTAAGCCCATCACTCTGGATAAGCTGCCGACGGGAACGGACGATGCCCTGGAGGCGGAATTCCGCAAGAGCCGCAGGGAGCGGCGTACCCTGCCGGACACCATAGAGAACCGGGAACTTTACCGCGATATCCTCCAGATCGCCTGGCCCTCCCTCTGCGAGCTTTTCCTCACCAGCCTGGTGAGCATGGTGGACAACATGATGGTGGGGAATCTGGGCGACTGGGCCATCAGCGCCGTGGGCCTGGCCACACAGCCGAGATTCATCTTCATGAACCTCATCATGGCCCTGAACACCGGCACCACCGCCATGATCTCCAGGGCGAGAGGCCGCCAGGACCGGGAAAAGGCGGACCGCATCCTCCGCCAGTGCATGGTGCTGGTGACCTTTATCGGCGTCTTCAGCGCCGTTCTGGGCTATCTCCTGTCGGAGCCCATGGTGCGCTTCATGGCAAACGAGGGGCTGGAGCCGGATGTGCTGCGGGCGGGCACGCAGTATCTGCGCGTCCAATTCCTGTTCTTCCCCACGCTGGCGATCACCAGCACGATCACAGCCGCCCTCAAGGGCACGGGGCAGGCCAAGCCCAGCATGGTCTACAATACCATCGCCAATCTGGTGAACATCTGCTTCAACTGGCTGCTCATCAACGGCCGCTGGGGCTTCCCACGCCTGGAGGTGGTGGGCGCTTCCATCGCCACCGGCATCGGCCAGACCGTGGCCCTTGTGATCGCTCTCTGGTGCGTGTTCTCCGGGCGCTTCTACTGCACCATGCGCATGAAGCATCTGCTTTCCTTTGAAAAGGATACGGTTTCCGGCATCGTGAAGGTGGGCATTCCCAGCGTGATCGAACAGCTGTTCATGCGGGTGGGCATGATCATCTTCACCCGCACCGTCACCTCCCTGGGCAGCGTCCAGTTCGCCACGCATATGATCTGCATGAACATCCAGTCCATGTCCTTCATGATCGGTCAGGGCTTCGCCGTTTCCTCCACCGCGCTGGTGGGCCAGAGCCTGGGGAAAAAGCGGCCGGACATGGCGGAGCACTACAGCCGCCGCTGCCGCAACTTCGGCCTGGCGGCAGCTTTCGTCATCGGCATCCTGTTCTTTGTGTTCCGCCGTTTCCTGGTGAGTCTCTACAACAAGGACGAGGCGCTGCTTGCCCTGGGCTCCTACATCATGATCTACGTGGCGATCCTCCAGCCCTTCCAGGCCAATCAGTTCATCCTGGGCGGCTCCCTCCGCGGTGCGGGCGACACCCGCTTCACCGCCGTTACCATGCTCATCACCATCGTGGGCATCCGCACGGCGCTGGCCTATCTGCTGGTAACGCTGCTGCATATGGAGCTCACCGGGGCCTGGATCGCCGTTGCGGCGGACCAGATCGCCCGCAGCCTCATCATCATGTGGCGCTACAACACGGGAAAGTGGAAGAAGATCAAGCTCTGAGAACGCTGCGTCTGCGGAAATGACAGACCGCTCCGGCCTGGTTCATGCGCCTGCTTCTCCTTCGTCTTCCCCTTCTTCCATGAAAAGGGCTTCTTCGGAGCCGGTGTGGAAGACGACCCGGCGCGTTTCCCCGTCTGCAAGCTGTATGTCGCCGATCAGCTGCCGGTCCCGATTGTATCCCTCCCGGAAACGAAGGTCGCCGATCATCCCGTCCAGGCAGGGGAAGCCCGCCGTATGCACGACACTGTCGTCATACGCGTACGGATCGGCGGAATAGTCTGCTTCACCCATGGGCCTGCCGTTGACAAAAAGCAGTATGCGGGCGTCGTCGAACTGCAGCGTCACATCCGCATAAGCGCCCCCGCCGGAAAAGTCGTCGCCGGTCAGGCCCTGGGTCCAGAGATAGGGCTCGTCCTTTTCCGCAGCGCCGTCTCCGGACCCCGCTGCAGCTGAAGAAGGCTTCGCTTCCTCCCAGGCCTCCCGCCAGGAGGCCGTGCCGGGTGCGGCATTGACCGGGCATCCCGCCGGGAAACTGGAGTGCTTTTCCTCAGAACCGTAATAATCCGGCGTGCGCTCGCCGGTGAAGGAGACGGAGGCCAGCGCTTCACAGCCGCCGAACGCCCCTTCCCCCACGCTGCGCAGCTTTGCGCCGAAGATCACCTCCGTGACGCCGCAGCCGGAAAAGGCGGAGGGGCCGACAAAGCTGACCCCGTCCGGGATGCGGAGACTGCCCGTGAGACCGGCGCAGCCGGAAAACGCATAGGCTTTGATATGCTCCAGCGCATCCGGCAGGATCAGGGACTGCAGGCCGGCGCAGTAGGAAAAGCTGCCCTGCCCGATGGAGCGGAGAGAATCGGGAAATCTGAGTTCGCCGGTGAAGCCGGCGCCGGAAAAGGCCTGGTCGCCCACAACCAGGAGACCCGCGGGCAGCGCAAGCTGCCCGCCCATGCTTTTGCAGCCGTTGAAGGTTTTCTCGCAAATCAGCCGCAGCCCCGCAGGGAGCCGGAGGGACGACAGGCTTTCATCGCTCTGAAAGGCCGCTTCGCCCAGGAAAACGACGCTGTCCGGAATCTCCAGCGGACCGCTGAGATTCTTGCAGTAGGAAAAGGCGTAGCGCTCGATGCGTTCCAGTCCCTCCGGCAGGGTCAGCGTCCCGTCGAAGGCGCAGCCGGCAAAGGCGGATTCCCCGATGCTCCTTACGGAGGACGGGATCACCAGGTCGCCGGAAAAGGATTCGCACCAGTTGAAGCAGCTGAAGGGTATTTCCGTCAGTCCCGCCGAAAGGCGGAGGACGCCGTCGAAGCCGCACTGGTTGAAGGCATAGTCGCCGACGGTCGTCAGAGAATCCGGAAGGATCAGGTCGCCCCGCAGGTTTTCGCAGTGGTTGAAAGCGCAGCGGCCGATGGACGCCAATCCCTCCGGCAGCTGAAGGGAGCCCTGCAGGCCGCTCATTTCTTCAAACGCCTCCACGCCGATGCTGCGCAGCGAAGCGGAAAGGCGGAGGGCTTCGAAGCCGCTGCAGCGGTCGAAGGCATAGTCCCCCACGGTCTCCACGCCGTCGGGCAGGGTCAGCGTCCCCGTCAGGCCGTCGCAGCCGTAAAAGGCAAACTGCCCGATGGATTTCAGCGTGGCGGGCAGGTTCAGCTCCCCCGTGAGGGTGTGATTGGAATAGAAGGCTTCGCCGGCGATGGACGTAACGCCCTCACCGATCACCAGGCGCTTGATGGCATAGTCGCTCCACATGAAGCGGTCGGTGGTGACCATCTCGCCGGAGCCGGAGATGGTCAGCGTCTTCGTTTTCTTATCGTACTCCCAGGTCATGCTTTCGCCGCAGGAACCGCCGGTCGTCAGCTTTTCCCCGTTCTGTCCGGGCTTCTTTTTGCATCCGAAAAGGTTGAACAGCATCGCCATTGCCCCCAATACCAGAAGGACTCGTTTTCCGTTTCCCCGTCTCATTCTCCGTTCCCTCTTTCTTTCAGCCCGGAGGCTCTTCCCGATTCCACCAGCTCCCGCCGGAAAGCCTCCGGGTTTTTCCGATAGTAATCCTGATGCGCTTCCTCCGCCCGATAGAAGCGGTCGAAGGGCTCCACGGAGACCTCCGCGCTTTTCCCCGCGGCTTCTTCCAGCGCTGCCAGCTTTCTTTCCGCAGCGCAGCGTTCCTCCTCGCAGGTGAAATAGACCGCCAGGGTATAGGACCGGCCCCGGTCGATGAACTGTCCGCCGCCGTCAAAAGGATCCACACTGCCCAGAAAAGCGTCCAGCAGCGCGTCATAGGAGACGACGCTGTCGTCATATTCCACGCAGACCGTCTCCCGATGACCGGTACGCTGGGCTTTTACATCCGCATAGGCAGGGTCTTCTTCCCTGCCGCCGGAGTAGCCGCTGACAGCCTCCTTCACGCCCTGCATCTCCTCAAACACCGGCTCGATGCACCAGAAGCAGCCGCCGGCAAAATAAGCTTTCCTCAGCATTCTCCCCATCTCCTTTTCTTTCCCTTCATATTAGCGCAAAGTCGCGCGATGCACAAGGGAAACGGAAGCATTGCCCGTCCCGCGCAAAAAACTTTGCGGGGGAATCGCTATGGACAAGGGAAAGGGAGTATGGTATAATTTCCCTGTTGCGAAGAAAAGCTTCTTTGCAGCCCACAACCGATCTCACAGTGCCCGGTCCGGCGTTCGGCCGTTTCGGGAGAATAGGGAACCATGTGCAAATCATGGACGGAACCGCCGCTGTAAGCGCAGATGCTCGCTCCGAGGTGAAAACCGGTCATTGGGGAAACCCGAGAAGGCAGGAGCGGGCGGCGGCCTCAGGCCGGGAAGCGCGAGTCAGAAGACCTGCTGGGAGCGTCATGCAAGCGCCGTCGGAAACGCGGCCGCTTGGATTTGCTATGGGAAAACGGCTGTAGCGATAACCTTGGCGTTATCGCTTTTTTCATTCTCAAGGATAAAGGGGGAACTGCCATGGCGGTTTGGATGATCGGCGTCGACCACACGCGGGCGGATATCGACGTTCGGGGCGTCTTCTCCTTCACAAAGAAAAAGCTCCAGGAGGCTTACGAGCATTTCCGCAGCTTCCGTGATATCAGCGGCAATGTCATCCTGTCCACCTGCAACCGGATGGAATGGTGGCTCAGCGTTTCGGAGGAGGCGGACTTCTCCCCCGCTTCCCTCCTCTGCGGCTTTCTGGGGATAGACGAGGCTGCTTACGCGCCGTTTTTCATCCAGCGGAAGGGCGGCGAAGCGGTGGACCATTTCTTCCGTCTGGCGGCCGGGCTGGAATCGAAAATTGTGGGTGAGGACCAGATCCTGACGCAGGTGGGCGAAGCACTGCAGCTCAGCCGCACGGCTTATGCTGCGGACCACACCCTGGAGGTGCTGTTCCGCCAGGGGATCACCGCCGGGAAGCGGGTGAAGACGGAGACGGACCTGTCCTCCGCAGACAGCAGCGTCATCCACACGGCCCTGCGGATGCTGGAGGAAAAGGGCTTCACCGTGCGCGGCAAGAAATGCATGGTGATCGGCAACGGCATGATGGGAAAGCTCAGCGCTACGGCGCTTCTGGAGAGAGGCGCCGACGTGACGGTCACGGTCCGGCAGTACACCAGCGGCATCGTGGACATCCCCCGCGACTGCAAGCGCATCGGCTACAAGGACCGTTACGGTCTCCTGCCGGAATGCGAGCTTGTGGTGAGCGCGACCAGCAGTCCCAACTACACCATCCAGTACAAGGACCTGGCGCTCCTTTCCCCGGATCACGACATCCTGCTGGTCGACCTGGCCGTTCCCAGGGACATCGAGGCGGAAGCGGGCACGCTTGCGCGCTTCACCCTCTATGATATCGACGCATTTCAAATCGACCTGCGCTCGGAGAAATTCATGCGCAACCTGGCGAAAGCGGAAAGCATCCTGGAGGCGGAGAAGGCGGAATTCTACAACTGGTATTCGGGCCGCGATCTGGTGCCCCGCATCCAGGCGCTGAAGCAGCTCTCCGCCAGGGACGTGGACGCCCGGCTGACGCCGGTCTTCCGGGGCGTTTCCATGGACCCGGAGGATAAGGCCGCCCTGCGCCGGGAAGTGGAAGGCGCGGCGGAGCGGATGATGAACCGGCTTCTGTTCGGCGCAAAGGCCAGGCTGCCGGAGGCGGTTTTTTCCCAGTGTGTGGAAGCGATGGAATTCGTGTTTCAGGATCAGGCGGCGGAAGCGCGGGCTTCCGGCAGCCGATAAGGCGGAAGGAGAAAAGATAATGGAGCTTACAGTCAGGCCCAGAAGACTCCGGGGCAGCGAAGCCCTGCGAAAAATCGTCAGAGAAACCAGAATGGACAAGTCTGCGCTGATCTATCCTCTGTTCGTCATGGACGGAACGAACCAAGTGGAGGAGATCCCCTCGATGCCCGGACAGTATCGCTATACCGTGGACCGCGTCGATGAAGAACTGGACCGGCTGACGGAAGCAGGCGTGGGCAGCGTCCTTCTCTTCGGCATCCCCGAAGTAAAGGATGAGATCGGCTCCTCCGCCTGGGCGGAAGACGGGGCCGTGCAGCGGACGCTGCGCAAGGCGAAGGCCAAGTATCCCGGGCTGTTTCTGATCACCGACGTGTGCATGTGCGAGTACACCTCCCACGGCCACTGCGGCGTGCTCTGCGGCCAGGAGGTCGACAACGACGCCACGCTGGAGCTGCTGGCCAGGGAGGCCCTGTCCCACGTCCGGGCCGGGGCGGATATGGTGGCCCCCTCCGACATGATGGACGGGCGCGTGCGCGCCATTCGGGAAACGCTCGACGCGGCCGGCTTTACTGGCACGCCCATCATGTCCTATGCGGTGAAATACGCCTCCGCATTCTACGGGCCCTTCCGCGAGGCGGCGGATTCCGCCCCCTCCTTCGGGGACCGCAAGAGCTATCAGATGGATTTCCACAACCGGCGGGAGGGCGTCAAGGAAGCCCTGCTGGACGCGGAGGAAGGGGCGGACATCCTCATGGTGAAGCCCGCCATGTCCTATCTGGACATCGTGCGGGAGGTGAAGGACGCCACCAATCTGCCCCTGGCGACCTACAGCGTCAGCGGCGAATACGCCATGGTCAAGGCCGCCGCTTCCAGGGGCTGGATCGACGAGGACCGCATCGTCTGCGAAATGGCAGTCTCCGCTTTCCGGGCGGGCGCGGATCTGTACATCACCTATTTCGCCAAGGAGCTGGCGAAGTTCATGCAGGAAGGGCGGATCGGTTGATGAGCGCTTCGGAAGAACTCTTTGCCCGTGCCAAGGAGCGCATCCCCGGCGGGGTGAACAGCCCGGTGCGCGCTTTCGGCTCCGTGGGTCTGACGCCGCCCTTCATCGCCCGCGGCTCCGGCAGCCGTCTGTGGGATGAAGACGGACGGGAATACATCGACTTTGTGGGCTCCTGGGGTCCCATGATTCTGGGCCATGCCCACCCCGCCGTGGAGGAGGCGGTGGCGCAGGCTGTCAGGGACGGTCTGAGCTTCGGCGCGGCCACCCGCCGCGAGGTGGAGATGGCGGAAATGATGTGCGCCGTCGTGCCGGGTCTGGAGATGGTGCGCATGGTGAATTCCGGCACCGAGGCGGTCATGAGCGCACTACGCCTGGCCAGGGGCTTCACGGGCCGGGATAAGATCATCAAATTTGCCGGATGTTACCACGGCCATAGCGACGCCATGCTGGTGAAAGCGGGCTCCGGGGTGCTGACACAGGGGCTTCCCGGCAGCGCCGGGGTGCCCGCCGGCTGCACGAAGGATACGCTGACCGCCATTTATAATGATCTTGACAGCGTGGAGCAGCTGCTTCTCGCCGATCCGGAGGGGGTCGCGGCGGTGATCGTGGAGCCGGTGGGCGCGAATATGGGCGTCGTCCCCCCTGCCGAGGGTTTTCTTGCCGGTCTCCGCCGCCTCTGCGATCACTACGGCGCGCTGCTCATATTCGACGAGGTGATCACCGGCTTCCGCCTGGCTCTGGGCGGCGCGCAGCAATACTTCAATGTACGGGCCGATCTCGTCACCTTCGGCAAGATCATCGGCGGCGGCATGCCCGTGGGGGCTTACGGCGGCAGGAAAGAGATCATGTCCATGGTAGCCCCCCTGGGAAGCGTCTATCAGGCGGGCACCCTCAGCGGCAACCCGGTCGCCATGGCCGCGGGGCTTGCGCAGCTTCGCCTGCTGAAAGAAACCCTGGGCTTTTATGAAGCGCTGAACCGGAAAGCGGACAGCTTTTTCTCCGCCCTGGAGGAAATCCTCCAGGCATCCGGCAGGGCCTTCTGCCTGAACCGTGTGGGCTCGCTGGGCTGCGTATTCTTCACGGAAAAGCCCGTATGGAATTATGAGGACGCCCAGACCAGCGACACCGCAGCTTTCACGGAATACTTCCGCAGGATGCTGCAAAGGGGCGTTTATCTGGCCTCCAGCCAATTCGAGGCCATGTTCCTCTCCTCCGCCCACAGTCCGGAGGACCTCAGGCGCACGCTGGACGCCGCCAGGGAGGCGCTGAAATGAAAACGCTGATCGTTGGCAGCAGGGACAGCGCTCTGGCGGTGGCCCAGGCGATGACGGTGGTGCGCGCCCTGCAGGAAAAGCTGCCCCATACGGAGGTGCGGCTCCTCACCATGAAAACCACCGGCGACCGGATCCTGGACCGGACGCTGGACCAGGTGGGCGGAAAAGGCCTCTTTGTGAAGGAGCTGGACGCCGCGCTGCGGGATCGGCGGGCAGATCTGACAGTCCACAGCCTGAAGGACGTGCCCATGGAGGTCCCGGAGGACCTGCCCCTGCTGGGCTTCTCCCGCCGGGAGGACCCCAGGGACGTGCTGGTGCTGCGTTCGGGCGCGGATGCGCCGGAAGCGGAGCAGCCCATCGGCTCCGCCAGCCTGCGGCGGAGCCTCCAGCTGAAAAAGCTGTTTCCCGGTTTTGAGGTGAAGCCCGTGCGGGGCAACCTGCAGACAAGGCTGCGGAAGCTGGACGAGGGGCAATACGGCGCGCTGGTGCTGGCGGCCGCCGGGCTGAAGCGCCTGGGACTGGAGAGCAGGATCAGCCGCTATTTCTCCCCGGAGGAAATGATCCCCGCCGCCGGGCAGGGCATTCTGGCGATCCAGGGCCGCGCCGGCGAGGAACACCCCTGGCTGGAGGAACTCACGGATCCGGACGCAACGGCGGCGGCGCTCTGCGAGCGGGCCTTCGCCCGGACGCTGGGGGGCGGCTGCACCTCCCCCGTCTGCGCCTATGCCCGGCCGGAAGGAGACCGGATTCACCTGACCGGGCTTTACTGGGAGGAAAGCAGCGGCCGATGGACCACCGGCGAAGACTGGGACGAACGCAGCCGGGCGGAGGCTTTGGGCTTTCGTTTGGCGGAGAGGCTGAGAAACGAGAGCTTCCGGGAGGGGAACATATGAGCGGCAAGGTATGGCTGGTCGGCGCGGGTCCCGGAGACGCGGGACTGCTGACGCTGAAAGGAAAACAGGTCCTGGAAGAAGCGGACGTGGTGGTTTACGACGCGCTGGTGGGACCGGGCGTTCTGAACCTCATCCCCGAATCGGCAAAGCTCATCTTCGCGGGCAAGCGGGCCGGAAACCACTATCTCCGGCAGGAGGAAACCAACCGCGTGCTGCTGGAGGAGGCGCAGAAGGGCCGGAAGGTCGTGCGCCTCAAGGGGGGCGACCCCTTTCTCTTCGGTCGGGGCGGCGAGGAGCTGGAGCTGCTGGCCGAGAATGGCATCCCCTTTGAAGTCGTGCCCGGCATCACCAGCGCCATCGCAGTGCCCGCCTATAACGGCATCCCCGTGACCCACCGGGACTACTGCGCCAGCGTGCACATCATCACGGGGCACAGGCGGGCGGATTCCTCCCTGGATATCGACTTTGAAGCCTTGGTGCGCACGGGGGGGACGCTGGTCTTCCTCATGGGCGTCTCCACGCTGCCGGAAATCTGCGGCGGATTGCTGCAAGCGGGCATGCCGGCGGACACGCCTGCTGCGGTGCTGGAAAAGGGCACCCGGGCGGATCAGCGCCGGATCGGCGCAACGGTCTCCACCCTGGCGGCGGAGTGCGAACGGCGGCAGGTGCGGACGCCGGCCATTATCCTTGTGGGCGCCGTCTGCGCGCTGGCGGAGACCTTTTCCTGGTATGAGCGGCTGCCCCTGGCCGGCGTGCGGGTGCTGCTGACACGGCCCAGGGAGCTCTCCTCCCGCCTGGCGGCCATGCTGCGCGCGGAGGGCGCGGAGGTGCTGGAGCTGCCCGCCATCCGTACCATCCCTCTGGAGGATAACGCGGAACTCGTCGAATGCCTGGACAAGCTGTCCGGGGGCGGCTACGACTGGCTTGTGTTCACCAGCCCCAGCGGCGTGCGCATCTTTTTCCGGAAGCTCATGGAGCGGAGCGACATCCGCGCGCTGGGAAGCGTCAAGGTCGCGGCCATCGGCCAGGGCAGCGAAAAGGCCCTGCGGGAATTCGGCGTCAAGGCGGATTTCCTTCCCTCCGCTTACGACGGCGAAACGCTGGGGCGGGAGCTGCGGCAGCGCTGCAAACCCGGCGATAAGCTGCTGATCCCCCGGGCGAAGATCGGGAACGAAGCCCTGGTGGACGAGCTGCGCAGGGATGGGACCCTGTCCGTCACGGACCTCCCCACCTATGACACGGTTTACGCCTCCTCCCCCGTGATCGACGAGAAGGCATATCTGGAAGCCGGGGAGATCGACTACGCCGTGTTTACCAGCGCCTCCACGGTGAAGGGCTTCGCGGCGGCCGTGGGGGAAACGGACTATTCCCGCGTCAGGGCCGTCTGCATCGGAAAGCAGACGGCCGCCGCTGCCCAGGCTCTGGGGATGGAGGTAAGCATCGCGGAAAAGGCCACCCTGGCTTCACTGGCCGAGTGCCTGCGCGAAGCCGCGAAGGAACGGAAATCGCAATTGAAGGAGGAAAGGATATGAAGGGTATCGCCTACGGCGTGGGCGTCGGCCCCGGCGACCCGGAGCTCATGACGCTGAAGGCCGTCCGTCTGATCAAGGAAAACGGCGTGATCGCCGTCCCCGGCAAGATCGCAACGGAATCCGTGGCTTACAAGATCGCCGTCCGGGCAGTGCCGGAGCTGGCGGACAAGGAGCTGGTGCCGGTCGATATGCCCATGGTGAAGGACCGGAAGCGCATCGACGAGGAGCATCGGAAGGGCGCGGAAAAGCTGAAGACCTATCTGGATCAGGGTAAAAACGTGGTGTTCCTCACCCTCGGAGACCCGACGATCTACTGCACCTTCAGCTATCTTCAGCATTATCTGGAGGCGGACGGTTACCGGGTGGAGCTGGTCAGCGGCATCACCTCCTTCTGCGCGGCGGCGGCCCGGCTCGGTCTTCCCCTCGCCGAGTGGGACGAACCGCTGCACGTCGTGCCCGCGGTACATAAGACAGGGGATCAGCTGACGCAGGACGGCAATTACGTGCTGATGAAATCCGCCAGCCACATGAAGGAAATCAAAGCCCTGCTGAAGGCCAGCGGAAGAAAGGTCAGCGCCGTGGTGAACTGCGGGATGGAAAACGAAGCGCTGTATCACAGCGCCGACGAGATCCCCGACGACGCGGGTTATTTTTCCCTGATCATCGCCAAGGAATAAAGGCAACACCGCACAATTCTCGGCACACATCTTGCTTGCATCATGTTCCGTCATATTGCCCGAAAATCTTGGCCAATACAGGAAGTATTCCCCGCGATTTTCAGACAATCTGACGAAAATTCTGAC
>JAEETX010000136.1 GCA_016286665.1 Oscillospiraceae bacterium | reverse complement strand
AGCAGGACCGCATGCGCCAGGTGGTCACCGTGGGGGTCATCGTCGTGGGCATTACCGCCACCGTGGTGGTGGCCCTGTTCCTGCTGTTCCCCCGGCAGATCTATTCCCTCTTTACCTCGGACGAGGCGGTGCTGGAGCTCTGCCCGAAATTCATGCTGGCCCTGGCCTGCTCCGTCCCCGCCACCTCCCTCATGTGCCCCTATCAGGCCTTCATCGAGGGCATCGGCAACGCCCGGCTGACCCTGATCATCGCCCTGCTGGACGGGTTCGTCAGCCGCATCGCCATCAGCCTCATCCTGGCCTACGGCTTCGGCTTGGGGCTCATGGGCTGGTTCTTCGGCTACGGTATGGCCGCCTATGTGAATACCACCATCAGCATGATCTATTACTACGGCGGCTTCTGGAAAAAGCGGCAGGCGTTGGTATAAAACCGCCGGCGCGGGCGGGCTTTCTCCGGTAAAAGTATATCCTTTTCCGCGGATTTGTCAACGCGGTCGGTCCTGCGCTGCGTCAGCCCGGGAAACCGGGCGTCATCATTTTCAGAGAATAACGGGAGTTGGATGGGGATGAAGCCGAGCTGCATATTCTTCGATCTGGACGGGACGCTGACGGATTCCGGCCCCGGAATCCTCGCTTCCGTGGCCTACGCCCTGCGCAGGCTGGGCGTGGAGTCGCCGGCGCCGGAAAAGCTGCGGCCCTTCATCGGACCGCCCCTCCTTTGGAGCTTCGGGCACTATTACGGCTTTGATCAGGACAAAAGCCGGGAGGCGCTGCGCCTTTACCGGGAGTATTTCACGGCGGGGGGCATGTTTGAAAATTCCGTCTACCCCGGCATCCCGGAAGCCCTGGAAAAGCTGCGTGCCGCGGGCTTCCGCCTGGCCGTCGCCACCGCCAAGCCGGAGCTCTTTTCCCTGCAGATCATCCGGCACTTCGCCCTGGACGGGTATTTCGAGGCCGTCTGCGGCGCGTCCATGGACGAGACGAGGACGGCAAAGGCGGACATCATCCGCTACGCCATGGAGACCGTGAGCGTCAAAGCGGAAGAAAGCCTCATGATCGGGGACCGGGAGCATGACGTGCTGGGGGCCAAAGCCGTGGGGGTAGGCTGCCTGGGGGTCCTCTGGGGCTACGGCGGCCGGGAGGAACTGACGAAGGCCGGAGCCGACGCCCTGGCGGAAACACCGGAGGAAATGACGGAGCTGATTCTTGGTCTGTGACGGAAAAGGTGCTGACCGCAAGATTCTTCCGACTGGGATAAGCCAGGCTGCGAGGAATCCTGCGGCGCCTCCTTTGTCAAAAATCGCATCAAAATGGCACAAACTACGCGCCTCTAGTTCTGCAAAGCATGCTATAGTATGATTATAACGTCTGCATTGGCAGCAGCAGAAAGGAGGCCTCAGCGCATGAGCTATACCTACGCGAGCCGCAAGCGCACAGACGGCGCGGCGCAGCCTCAGGCTTCCGCCGTTCCCCAGGAGCCGGCGGAAGCCCTGAGCAGCGGCGCATTTCGGATGTCGGGCGAGCAGCTGGGTCATCGGGTCGACCTGCCAGAAGCCATCCGCGCGAAGATGGAGAATGCCTTCGGGGCAGATCTCTCTGCCGTCCGGCTCTACGAGAGCCAGTCGGTGGCCGACGCCGGGGCGCAGGCCGTCTCTCAGGGCCAGAAGATCGCCTTTGCGCCGGGGCTGCTGGACTTCACCAGCTACAGCGGGCAGTCGCTGCTGGGTCATGAGTTGAGCCACGTCGTCTCCCAGGCGCGGGGCGAGGTCACGGGAAGCGGTTTCCTGAACGATCAGGCCCTCGAGGCCCGCGCCGATCGCGAGGGCGCCATGGCCGCCGCGGGGCAGCAGATCGCCATGCCGGCGGCGGCGGTCTCCGACGCCAGCGCCGCACCCGCTGCGGGACCAATGCAGGCGAGCCTGTTCAGCAGGATCTTTGGCAGGAAGAAAAAAACGCCGGCCCAGACCGGTCCGCAGGTCTCCTTTAAGAATATGAGCACGCTGAAAGCGGGGCTGAAGCGCGACAGCTCTTCCGTTGCGAAGGTCAACGTGACCGGGGGAGCTCCGGGGGAGCAGGCAGTCGTGAAGACCGGCGTCAACCCGGAGCTTGAGGGCGTCATGGCCCGGTATTACAACAGAATGGGGGAGAGCTTCCGTCAAAACCATGCCGGGGTGTGGAACTTCGGCGCGTCGGACGCCCGCCCGCTGACCGCCGCCGAAAAGAAAGCAGCGAGGCCTCTTGTGAAAAAGGGAAAGCTTCACAGCACGAAGGACGACACAGATACCGAGGGCGAACTGAAAAATACGGCCGTCTTCTCCCTGGCGAGCGGGGAATCCCGTGAAGCTTATGAACACAATCCAGGCAACGACGAGGAAAACGCAGACTATCAGCGAATGATGGGCTATGTCGCCATGTCGGACATGGCGACCGGAAACTTTGACCGCCTGGCAGGTTCGTTCGCCCCGGGCAACTGGTTGGAGAACCGCGATACGAAAGAAGTCAGCCTCATCGACAACGATTTCAATGGTATGGAAGGTCTCCGCATGGGGGCGGATGGCAGGAAGGACTGGCTGCAAAAGTTTATGGCCTTTGCCAAACATAAAGACAGTAAAACCGGCAATGAGGAAATCAGCGGCAGGCAGTTTATTCGGAATACTGTCGGAGTCACTGGCGCCAGCATCGGAGACGTAGATCAGACCCGCAGAGAGATCATGGGCTTCAACACGAAATTCAGAGGCGCGCATGCCGTGGAAGGCGCGAATCAGGCCGTCGCGGATATGCCCGCCGTCCGGCAGCAGATCCTGGACAGCGCCGGAGCCGGGGGACTCAGCGGATACGAAGAGGAGCTTGCGGAGCGGCTGCAGATCATACACGAGTATATGACCGACCCGAAGCTGGCGAAGGTCTACGACAAGCTGGGGGCTATCGGATTCTCGCAGGAAAAAAGGCTGCTCAAGGACGGCACGCTGCAGCCCGTGCAGGAGAGTGAAGCCGTTACGCGGCGGCGCGACGAGCTGCTTGCCCGGCTGCAAACCAGACGCGCCCGCTCCGCCGTGGCAGCCTCGGGCGGAGCAGCCGCGCCCGCGCCC